>CACYHC010000008.1 GCA_902774145.1 uncultured Bacteroidia bacterium | reverse complement strand
TGATTTTTTCACCCATTCATTAGTCTCACCCCAAGCGAAATATTCTCCGTATTCTTCAGGGGCAGAAGCGCCCACATTCCATGACGCCCACTTCACGCTAAGACCTAAATCTACGGGCTCTGCAATCGGATAATTCCATTCGGGTTTTTCAATAGGGTAAACACTCATCGGACGAATCCTGTCAGAGTATTCATTCCAATTAGTGCGGGCCTTATACATTTCTACCTTGCCGGCGGGGACATATAAGTAAGTGAAATAAACTGTAGGGTCTCCAAATGCTTTATTGGATATTGATACGGATGAGGTCGAAGAAATGAGTATATGGCGGAGGCCAATGAAGACATTGGAGCCAATGGAAGTAATACTTGTCGGCAACTCCAATGTGTAGTCATTGTTCTCGAAATAGCATCCACTGAACGCGTTGTCTCCAATGGACTGCAAATTAGTGGGCCAGGAAATAGTTGTCAGGGCTTTGCACCCGCTGAAAAGCCCAGTAGAGAGAGCCGTCATACCATCCGGCAGAGCTATCATCTCGATGCTGGTGCAATTCTGGAAAGCATAAGTTCCGATACTGTTGAGATTCTCCGGAAGCAGCAGGTCTGCGAGGGAAGAACAGCCCTGGAAAGCGTAGCTCCCGATACTGGTTACCGATTTTGGTATAGTTAATGAAGATAGCGAAGTACAATTCCGGAAACAATAGTTCGGAATGGCTGTCAGTTCTGCAGGAAGCTCCACTTCAGTAAGGGCGCCGCAACCGCTGAAGCAATCGCCCGGCAGGGTCTTAATTCCATTGGGGAGCGCAGCTCGTTGCAAGGCAGAACACCCCGAGAACGCATAGCTTCCTATACTCGTAACCTTCGAGGGTAGGACGATAGTTTCCAAAGCAGAGCAATTCCGAAAACAGTTGTACGGAATGGTAGTTAGTCCTTCGGGGAATGTGATATCTACGAGAGCATTGCAGCCACTGAAACAGTAGTTGGGAAGCGAAGTTAGGGCGGCAGGGAGTACCACCTTTTTGAGCGCAGTGCAGTTCTCAAAGGTGCCGAGGGTGGATTTGCAGTGGAAGTCACGCCGGTGAAGAATTTGATCTCCTCAAAACTGGTAACAGTGTTCCAATCGGTGAAGAGGCCGCTAAGCGTTGTTGCGGCAGCAGCCTCGGCGTAGGAGACTTCTCCGTCGCCGTTGGTGTCAAACTTTTCAATGCAAGCGTACTTCGCGATAGGATCCGCGAAATAGATGATATCTTCGGGATCAGGGTCGTCTCCGCCCCCGCCCGTGGGTTTGAAGATCAGTCCCTCGTCCGCATCGGCGAGAGTCCCGAATACTCCGCGTTTGAAGCTGGCGAGGCTGTTGGAGGTGAATTTCGCAGATTCATCTTCCTTGTAGAAAGACATCTTATACCCGCCGGAAAGTGTGCCGGGGATTGCCTCGATGTAATACCACACCCCCGTCTGTAAAGTGCCGTCCGCGGGAGCGGTCAGCGTGAGTTTCGCCTGGGGATTAGTGATTTCCTGAATGGCGGGAAGTCCGTCTATAAAGGTCATCTTGATCGTTCCGGCCAGGGCTTCTTCATTGTTTCCTTCAAAGGTCACCTTCTTGATACCTTCCTGAGTGAGGGAGAAGCGGAGGCCGCCGCAGACGGAATAGAAGCCCATCGAATAACTCGTGCTGCGCCCAAGGGTGATGTGGGTGTTCTTGGCAAAGGAGCCGGCACGACCAATCTGGTCGGCGGGTAGCGTCGTGGTGACGGAAGTCTCATCGGAAGTGGCGTCCGCCCGGTAGGGGTAGAGGCCCCAGAGCGGGTTATCGTCAGCAAAACCCTCGTTGAATCCGATAACGGCATTCAGCGTCCCGGTGAACTTAGCAACGCCCGCTAGTTCCGTATTATTGGAGATGAAGCGGCTCCCTGTACCGTTAAGGAACAGCTTGATTTCGTCGGCGGGTTCCCAATAGACCTCGGCGCCTCCATTCTGGACGGCTGTCCGTGAGCCACTTTCCAGCGTGGCGGTAATCGTAATTTCCTGTCCGGTGCTGATGGCATCGGAAACTTCCGCTTCCCGGGTACAGGAGAGCGCGAGGGCCGTCATTGCCAGGGCGGTGCAAAATTTCTTTGTCGTTTTCATAATCATCGTCATAAGGGTTTTACCATTCTTCATAGACCAGGTTTTCATTGCCCCCGGGTTTGGGGCTTTCGCACAGGATATCCTGCCCAATGGTGGGCAAAATCAAAATAGTTGGCGCTTCATAGAAGAGAAGGGGGCCGGGATTCGGAGTCATTCGTGATTCCAGTATTATTCCGGGGGCTCCTGCCGGGCGTTAATTATAAACGCAAAAAGTGTGGAGCCGTTCGTTTATCTGTACGGAGGTTCTGGAAGACCTAGCATCAAATAAACAACACTCCACACCTGTATGGAATATGCCATATAGGGCACAGATAACCACACAAGTAATGAACGTCTTGCTTTTCCTTGATGCTTTGAAATTTTCCAGATTTCCGTACAAGGATAAAAGCGAAACACTTTCATCTCATAATATGTCCGCCGTCCCGAGGAACGGCGTTGCTAAGGTAGTAATTATTTCGCGGATATTTTCATATGTTTGCAAAAACGTACAGCGATTATGAATATCCCGAAGGAGAATTCTCGCGAGGCCAATAAAGCAAGAAGACTAATCATCAAGGCATTCTATGCCGACTGGATATCAAAACATCCGGAGAAAAAGATTTGGAATCAATCGCTTAAAGCATACATCAACGTGAAGAATGATTCCGTTAATGAAGCACTCGGCCATGCCCCAAGGTCATTCGATGCTACTGTGGCTCAGATACATTTATCTGAAATCCTCTCGGATGCAGTATATATTGATAAACGCCCGCCAAAGTTCGGAGACAAAAATCAGAAGAAGTTCTCCAGAATGCTATTCTTAAGATGGAAATCGTCACGAGTGCTTGTCGGGCAACGGAAAACCAGCGGCGAGTATGAGTTGTACTATATCAGCGGCGGACAAAAAATAAAGCCGTCAGGTAACGGCTTTTAAAATAGGGCTCGGACCAAATGACTTGGGAGGGTTGTCATCCCTTCAAACGAATTCCCCTTCGACGAATCCTGCTGCAAAGGTATAATTATTTTTCAGACTTTCAAAATCCAGTCGCGGTCGAATGGCATAATTCAGGCACGCATCTTGAAAATGGAGAACCAAAAATCAGGATGATGATGTCTTACTTGTATTGTTCTCCCAGGGTGAGTATGCTACTCATTGCTGTAGTTTGTCTGTCCGGTTGCGGGAAGGTCGATCAAAACCTTCTCCCCGGGACGTTTAACCGTAGCACCGTCATCGTTGACGGGAAGGGAAAAAGCGTTGACATTGCAGGTGACTGGGCGGTTTTCCGGGACCCGGGCGCAAGTCAGTTCACCCATTACCTGCATTATAATCAGGAATCGGAAATCGCTTACAGCGTTCTGGATAACGAAGTTTTTATGCTGGAATATGATCAGGGGAGGGCGAGTTTGCCGAAGTACAACAACGGCCGTGTAGACAAGCCTCGCTCATTGTTTTTGCAGCGCAATATAAGAAAGGTCCTCTTTATCGACGGGAAGATTCATTCGGACTATCGTGATTATCCGTTACTGTACAACAAACTCTACGGAGAACCGGACTTGTTGGTTATCCTTGATAAGAATACATTGACTTACGAAGACCTGCCCAATGTGCGTCTTCGCCGAATCTCTACATTCAATTGAGTCGCTTTCTGAATCCTGAGTTTATAGGCTGGAATCACGTCTCTCGCCTTCGTTTGCGTAAAAACGTGTATAAAACGTAAAAATCTGCTTGTCCCAAAGACGTGTCTATTGCGTCCTTCAATCGCATCGTTTAGTTTTGTCGCAACAGAATATTTTGGGATTCAAAAATTTGTCATATTTTGAAAAAATTGACAATATTTTGTACATTTGCCGCTTAAAAGAGTGTTATGTCAGAGATTGAGAATCACATACTGGAGTATACCAAGCTGCATCCCACCTTCACGACTTTGGAACTCGCCGCTGCAACTCCGGATTCGCTCCTGCACTCACGGGCTACATTGGAATGGCACCTGAGTCAACTCACCAAGGAAGGGCGGCTGGGCAGGATTGGCAGGGGCAAGTACTCAGTCAAGGCCCTTCCTCTTTTTATTCCCGATGAGCCCGAAACGGACAAAGACCTCGCCGACAAACTACAGCATTGGTATCCTGACGCTACTTTCTGCATTTACAAAGGCACTGTATTCGCCCCGCTGCAGCACCACCTCTCCTTCAATGCCCTCACATATATAGAAACGCAGCGGGAATTAACAGAGACACTCTTTCACCGCTTTCAAAGCGAAGGGCGTCGCGTCTTCCACCGCCCGGACAAGAAAGTTTTCTATGACTACGTCGATATCTCCCAGCCGGGGCTGATGATTAAGCCTCTCGTCAGCGGTTCGCCCCTTCGGGTTGTGGATGGCGTCACCCTGCCGATGCTGGAAAAACTCCTCGTGGATATCCGCTGCGATGCCGACTTCGATTATATGGGCGGAGGTGAGGCTTCCCGGATGTTGGAAAATGCCGCATCGCTTTTCACATTCAACACTACCAAACTCCTTCGTTATGCCGGCCGCCGCCACTGTCGCGGAGAATTCGAAAACGACCTCAAGCAATTAGGCCTATGATAAGCCATGAATGTTACACCCGCGAATTGATTCAGAAGATTTCCAATGACCTCCAGTATCCCGATGTCAACCTCATTGAGAAGGTCATCCGAGCCTTCTCCCTCGTGGAATTGCTTGCATCTTCCGGCTGCCCCTTCACTTGGAAAGGTGGCACCGCGCTGATGCTCCTCCTCTCAAGGACGCGCCACAGGCTCTCGATAGATGTCGATGTAATCTGCCCTCCAGGGACGGAAATTGAAAGATATCTTAAAAACTTCCGCCAGTTCGGCTTTCTTGACGTGGAGACAGTGGAACGCATCCAGCGAGGCGCCAATGTCCCCAAGGCGCACTCCAAATTTTTCTACAAGATTGCCTTCCGCGACAGCGACGCCCGACCCGGTAACATCCTCCTGGACGTCCTCTACGAAGACAGCCACTACAATAAAATCGAACGCGTACCGGTCCGGAGCCCCTTCGTCCACCTTGAAGGAGAACCGCTTATGGTAAACATCCCGTCGGTAAACGACATCCTGGGCGACAAACTCACCGCCTTCGCCCCCAACACTTCCGGCATCCCGTATTTCAAGGGCGAAAAAGACTGCAACCTGGAAATCATCAAGCAACTATACGACATCGGCCGCCTGTTTGACCATATGGACGACCTCTCCGTCGTTGCTTCCGCCTACGACAAGATTTCCCGCGTAGAACTGTCCTATCGCAAAATAGAAGAAAATCCTTTACGCTCGCTGAAAGACAGTTTTAACACCGCCCTCTGTATCTCCACCCGCGGAGCTGCAGGGCAGGGAGACTTCAGCGCACTCCAGAATGGTATCTCCCGCCTCCGTTCCTTTATGTATCTGGGAAAATACCAGATAGAACAGGCTGCGGCCGATGCCGCCAAAGCCGCCTACCTTGCAACCCTTATCCTACAGGGCGCCTCATCATTCGACCGCTACGACGGCAGCGGTGTCTCACATCTGAGACTCACCCCTGCAGTTCCGGTCAAACTGGGCAAACTTCAACTCCCCTCTCCAGAAGCCTACTACTACTGGGTAAAGACCAGCGAACTGCTCGCCGGCTAGTATGTTTTAACAAACTACAGGAGTTTCAAGGCGCGGGCGAGTTGGTCGGGGCAGCTGGTGCCGCGGCCTTTGCAGTCGATGCCGCCCAGGCGGGCGATGACTTCGTCCTTTTTCATGCCGCGCACGAGGGCGGCGATGCCCTGGGTGTTGCCGTGGCAGCCGCCGGTGTAGTGCACGCTGCGTAGCGTGTCGCCCTCCAGTTCGATGTCTATCTGCCGGGAGCAGACGGCGTCGCCGGTGAGAAACGATGCTTTCCGCAAATCGCCTTCGCGTGTGTCGGACAAAAGAGTTACGTCAAACATAGGAAATGTCTTTTACGGCCGGGTCTGGCCCTCGCCTTCGATGAGCCATTTGTAGGTGGTGATTTCTTCGAGGCCCATCGGGCCGCGGGCACCGAGTTTCTGGGTGCTGATGCCGATTTCCGCGCCCAGGCCGAACTGCGCGCCGTCGGTGAACGAGGTGGGCGCGTTGACATAGACGCAGGCGGCGTCGACGGCCAACTGGAAGCGACGGGCGTTTTCCAGCGATTCGGTCACGATGGCCTCGCTGTGGCCCGAACCGTAGCGGGCGATGTGCGCGAGCGCCTCGTCGAGGCTGTCGACGGTCTTGACGGCCATCTTGTAGTCCATAAATTCAGTGCCGAAGGAGGCCTCCGTCGCCTTTTCGAGTTTCGCGTGCCGGCCTTTGAGGGCGGTGTAGGCGCGTTCATCGGCGTACAGGGTGACCTGCGGCATTTCGGAGAGAAGCGCGGGAAGGTCGCCCAGGCGCGAGGCATGCACGATCAGGCAGTCCAGGGCGTTGCAGACGCTGACGCGCCGCGTCTTGGCGTTGGTGACGATGCGGCGGCCTTTCTCCAGGTCGCCGGAGGCATCGAAGTAGGTATTGACGACGCCGGCGCCGGTCTCGATGCAGGGCACCTTGGCGTTGTCCCGCACGAAATCGATGAGCGCGCGTCCGCCCCGGGGAATGACGAGGTCCACGTAGCCGGTGGCTTCCAGCAGGGCTTTGGTGGCTTCCCGGCCCGGAGGCAACAGGTTCACCGCATCTTCGCAGACGCCTTCCTCGCGCAGGACCCGGCGGATGAGCGCCACGGCGGCGGCATTGGAGTCCGCAGCATCGCTCCCGCCCTTCAGGACACAGACGCTGCCGCTTTTGAAGCAAAGGGAAAACACGTCCCAGGTCACATTCGGGCGCGCTTCGTAAATGATGCCTATCACGCCGAATGGGACGCTTATCTTGCGCAGTTTCAAGCCATTGGGCAGCGTCCGTTCCAGCAGCGTCCGCCCGAGCGGGGAGGGGAGGGACGCGACATTGCGCATATCGGCGGCGATGCCTTCGAGCCGCTTCCCGTCGAGTTTCAAGCGGTCGTACAGCGGACTTTCGGGGGACATCCGCGCCAGATCCGCGGCATTGGCGGCGAGCAGCGCGTCCGATGCGCCGAGCAGTGCATCCGCCACCTTGCGCAGGACGGCATTGCGTTTTTCGTCGGAGAGCGCGGCGACAAGGCCCGCTGCGCGCGACGCGGCTTCAAATATCGCTTTCATTGTACGGAAAATTCAGTGTGGACGATGCCCGCGGGGTTGTCCGCGAGCAGGGTGAGGACGTCGTCGCGCTTTCCGCAGGCGAGCAGGACGCGGATGCCGCCGGCGCTGAGCCGTTTGGCGACGCCGTACTTGGTGTGCATCCCGCCCCGGCCGGCGCTGCTGTGCGCCTCGCCGATGACGGTGCTCAAATCCTCCGACGGGCGGACCCGGGCAATCACGCGGCTGCCGGGCGCGGACGGGTCGCCGTCATAGAGCCCGTCGATGTTGCTGAGGATAATCAGCGTGTCGGCGCCCATCATCGCGGCGACCAGCCCCGAGAGTTCGTCGTTGTCCGTGAACATCAGTTCGGTGATGCTCACCGCATCGTTTTCGTTGACGATGGGAAGCACGCCGCTCCGGAGCATCCCCTCCATGCAGCGGCGCTGGTTTTCGTATTCCTCGCCGGGCTCGAAATTCTTTTTCATCGAGAGAATCTGGCCCACGCGGATGCCGTAGTCGGCAAACAGTCTATAATATAGGTCCATCAGGCGGACCTGGCCGACGGCGGCGTGCAGCTGCCGCTGCTGGACTTCGTCCAGTCCGGGCGCAGCCTGACACAGGCTCCGCCCGCACGCCACCGCCCCGCTCGTTACCAGGATGACTTCAATCCCGCGGCTGCGCAGCGCCTGAATCTGGTCCGTCAGCGCCGACACCCGCGTGGTGTCCAGCGTGCCGTCCTCCCGTGTGAGCACGTTGCTGCCCACTTTTACGACAATCCGTTTCATTTCGTTCCGGCTTTGAGTCCGCTGACGACGGCGGCGGTAAATCCGCCCTCCTCCATGGCGTTGAGTCCCTTGATGGTCAGGCCGCCGGGCGTGGTAACCTTGTCAATCTCGGCTTCGGGATGGCTGCCGTGCGCATCGAGCAGCGCGGCCGCTCCCGCCACCGTGGCGCTGACGGCCTGCAGGGCCGTGGCGGCCGGAATCCCCAGTTCCACTGCACCTTCCACGGCCGCGCGAATGTAGCGCAGGGCGTAGGCGATGCCGCAGGAAGTGGTAGCCGTCCCCGCCATCATATGCGCCGCGTCCAGGCGGAAGGTCTTGCCGAAACGGTCCGTCAGGGCCTCCAGCGCATCCATTTGCGCGGCGGTTGCCCGGACGGGAGAGAGAATCGTCGCGCTCGCGGCCACCTCGGCGGCGGTATTGGGAATGACATAGGCGATGGGCAGGCTGCCCGGGAACAGGGCTTCCAGTTTGGCGGCCGGAATGCCCGGCGCCATACAGACCAGCATCTGCGTGTCCGCATCCAGGACGGGCGCAATCTCGCGCGCCACCTGCTCGAAAATCCAGGGTTTGACGGCGATGCAGACGAAATCCGCCCCGCGGACCGCCGCGGCATTGTCCGTCGCGGTAGCAAAGCCCTCGGCGGCAAATTTTTCCAGGGAAGCGGCGTGCGCCGCCGTCAGCGTAACACAGGAGGCGTCGATGCCGCCCCGAACCAGGCCCCTGGCCACGGCGCCGCCCAGATTCCCGGCGCCCAGTATCGCAATTTTCATACGCGTAATACTTCTAAACAACAAACCACAAAGATAACAGATTTTCCGTATATTTGCGCTGCTATGCTTTTCGATCCGTTGCGGAAAAAGGAAGTCCCGGACACCCCGGAGGAGCGCGTGCGGCAGTGGTGCATCGCCCTGCTGCGCGACAATGCTGGCATTCCCACAGGCCTGATGACCAGCGAATGGGCCTTCGACTACGGCGCCAAACGTTACCGTGCCGACATCGTGGCCTTCGACCGTAAGGCCGAGCCCCTGCTCGTCGTCGAATGCAAGCGTCCGGACGTCCCCATCGACGCGAAGGTCCTCGAGCAGGCGATGCGCTACCATATTGTGCTGAACGCTCCCTTCCTGATGCTGACGAACGGAAAAAACAACTATCTTTACAAGCGCGAAGGCGATGCGTTCCAACCCCTGGACCACCTGCCCTCCTACGAAGAAATGCTGCAATGCCCACGATAGTGCCCCAATACCTTGACCGTCCGGTCTTTAAGTTGGTGAGCGAGGTGGCCCGCGAGACGGGCGTCCGCGCCTTCGCCATCGGCGGTTACGTGCGCGACTGCTTCCTCGGCCGCCCCTGCAGCGACATCGACATCGTCGTGGAAGGCAGCGGCATCGACTTCGCCCGCGCGGTGGGCCGCAAAGCCTCCGCCAAGGTCTCCTATTTCAAGAATTTCGGTACGGCGATGCTGCATTTCTGCGGCGACGAGGTCGAATTCGTCGGCGCGCGCAAGGAGTCCTACCGCCGCGAATCGCGCAAGCCCATCGTCGAAAACGGCACGCTCGAAGACGACCAGCTGCGCCGCGACTTCACCATCAACGCGATGGCCTTCAGCCTGCAGGAAGACTCCTTCGGCGAACTCGTGGACCCCTTCGGCGGCATCCGCGACCTGTCGGCGGGCATCATCCGCACGCCGCTGGACCCCGATACCACCTATTCCGACGATCCGCTCCGCATGCTGCGGGCCGTACGCTTCGCCGCGAAACTTTCCACCCCCGAAATGACCTTCCGCATCGTGCCGGAGTCGATAGAATCCATGCGCCGCAACGTGCAGCGCCTCGAAATCCTGTCCGCCGAACGCATCGCCGAAGAACTGAACAAAATGCTGCTGACCGCCAGCCCGTCGATGGCCTTCCGCCTGTTGGACGAAGCCGGCCTGCTGCCGGCGCTGCTGCCGGAAATCGCTGCGCTTAAAGGAGTTGAGACCGTCGACGGCAAAGGACACAAGGACAATTTCGAACATTCCGTCGCGGTGCTGGACCACGTAGCGGAAGCCACCGCCGAATGGCCGCCGGAAAAGGCGCTCTGGCTGCGTTGGGCGGCGCTGCTGCACGATATCGGCAAGCCCGCGAGCAAGCGCTTTGTCGCCGGCCAGGGCTGGACCTTCCACGGACACGAAGTCATCGGCGGACGGATGGTGCCGAAAATCTTTGAACGGCTTCGCCTGCCCCTCGACGCGATGAAATACGTGCGGAAACTGGTGCAGCTGCACCTGCGGCCGATTGCGCTGGCGGACGAAGGGGTGACGGACAGTGCCGTGCGGCGCCTGCTGTTCGACGCGGGCGACGACGTGGAAGACCTGATGATCCTGTGCCGCGCGGACGTGACCTCCAAGAATCCCGTCAAGGTGGCGCGCATCCAGGCGAATTTCTCGCTGGTGGAACGCAAACTGGTGGAGGTGGAAGAGAAGGACGCCATCCGCAATTTCAAGAACCCCATCACCGGCGAGCACGTGATGCAGACCTACGGCCTGCCGCCCTGCAAGGAAATCGGGGAACTCAAGGAATATGTCAAGGAGGCCATCCTGGACGGGAAAATCGGCAACAATTTCGAGGAAGCGGACGTGCTGATGCGGGTGCGTGCCGCGGAAATGGGCCTGACGCCCGTGGCGTAAACGATGTCGGAACTGACGGAAAAATACCTGGAATTCCTGTCGGGCATCCGCCGCTATTCCCCGCGCACCGTGGCGATTTACCGCGATGTCCTGGATCGTTATGCGACCTTTGCCGGCGCCTTCCCGGGCTCTGTGGAAGTCCGTTCCCTGCGCAATTACGAGATGCACCTGCTGGACGAATGCAAGGAATCCCCGCGCACCGTGGACCTGCACCTGAGCGTGCTGAGCGGCTTTGCGCGCTTCCTGATGCGGGAGGGCCTCCTGGCCTCCAATCCCGTGCGGATCGTCCCGCGCCCCAAGAAGGAAAAACGGCTCCCGGACTTTTTCCGGGAAGAGAGCCTCAAGGCCTATCTCGACGCGACGGAAGCGGATGCCGGCGAAGATACCCTCGCGCTGCTCCAGGCGCTGCCGCCGGGCGACAAGACGGCGGTTTCGCTCTATAAGCGCCGCCTGTCTCGGCTGATTATCAGCCTGTTGTATGCGACGGGCCTGCGCCGTGCGGAACTGGTGGGCCTGAACCGCGGGAACCTGGACCTTCGGCGCGGGGCCATCGGCGTACTGGGAAAGGGAAATAAAATGCGCGAAATTCCGCTGGTCCCTTCGATTTGTAAAGAAATTTCACTATATTTGGAATCGGTTGACAGGATGAGCGGCTGCTCTTTTGGCGCTGACAGTCCGCTCCTTGTCACCGAGACCTTCCGGAGGCTGTATCCGGTCTATGTGGATCGGGTGGTGAAGCGGGAACTGGGCGGCGTGGCCGGGATATCCGGACGTAAATCGCCGCACGTGCTCAGGCACACGCTCGCAACCGAGCTTCTGGACGGCGGGGCGGACCTCAATTCCATCAAGGAACTGCTGGGACATTCCTCGCTGGCGGCCACGCAGGTGTACACCCACAACACCGTAGAGCGCCTGAAAACTGTGTATGACCACGCCCACCCCAGGGCAAAAAACACTGAAAAGCATGGAAGTAAAGATTAAAGCCCTCAAATTCGACGCCGATGAAAAACTCATCGCCCTGGTCGAGAAGAAAGTCGCCCGCATCGAGAAGTTCTTCGACAACACCGGAGACGCCGAGGTGACCCTGACCCAGCTCAACGAGCCGGTCGGCAAGCAGGTGAAGATTATGTTGCACGTTCCCGGGGAGGAACTCGTCATCGAGCGCAACGCCAAGACCTTCGAGGAGGCGCTTACCGAAGCCGTCGATGCGATGAAGGAACGCATCACCCGCAACAAGGAAAAGAAGTACGCCAAATAGGTGGCGGCCCCAAAAACAGATGTCGGCGCGCAATGCCGCGCCTTGCTTGAAGATGTCCGTCGCGGCATCTTCAAGCCTGTCTATCTGTTGATGGGCGACGAGCCCTATTACCCGGACCTCGTCTGCAACGCCATCGTCGAGCACTGCATCGACCCTTCGGAAAAAGACTTCAACGAACTGATCTGCTACGGCGCCGACGTGACGGCGGACCAGATTGTCACCACCGCCCGGCAGTTCCCGATGATGGCGGAGCGCCAGCTGGTGGTGGTCAAGGACGCCAACCTGATGAAGGGCTTCGAAGAATTGGCCGTCTACTGCGCGGAACCCCTGGAGAGCACCGTGCTGGTGCTGCTGCTGCGCGGCGCATCGGCGGACAAGCGGAAATCGCTCTACAAGACCGTCCAGAAGACGGGTGTGGTGGTGGATTCCCCGCTGCTGCGCGATTACCAGATCAGCGGCTGGATTTCGTCGTATTACGCTTCCCGCGGGCTGGTCATCGACCCGGAAGCGGCGGCGCTGCTTGCGGAATCGGTGGGCACGGACCTCGGCACCATCGCCGTAGAGACGGACAAGTTGCTACAGGCCCTGCCCGAAGGCTGCCAGCGCATCGGCATCGAGGATATCGAAAAGAATATCGGTATTTCGCGCCGCTACAGCGTATTCGAACTGACGAAGGAACTCTCTGCGCGCAATGCCCCGAAGGCGCTGAAAATCGCCGCCCGGATGGGCACGGCTGCCAAATTCAGTATGCCGGGGGCCGTGAGTATGCTCGCCCTGCACTTCATCCGCATCCTCAAATACGGGGCCCTGCTCGCCCGGGACCGCAATCCCTCTCCCGACGCCAAGGCGGCGGCCCTGGAAGGGGTAAATCCCTATTTTTACCGCGAATACGACATGGCGGTGCGCAACTATCCGCCCCCCAAGGCCCTGCAGGCCATCTCCCTGCTCTGCGAATACGACTACCTGGGCAAAGGCGGCGACGGCGGCCTCTCCACACCCCCCGACGGCCTCCTCTTAGAGTTAATTGCTAAATTACTGAACGTCTGAATATTGTTTATTTCTGGAATATTTTTTTGAAAATATAGTTATTAGCGAGCGCTTAAATTGTGGAGCTGTTTCCTTTTGCGACCATTTACCCGGATAGGGTCGCGAAGCGACAGGGAGCAAAAGGAATAGTGACACAATAGCGCGAAGCGTAAATATTTTTATGGGACTAATAGAATGTAAAGGGGTATGCAAGACGTTCGGGACGAAAGTCGCCCTTGACCACGTCACCCTCGACATCCCCGAAGGCAAGATTTTCGGCCTGCTCGGCCCCAACGGCGCGGGCAAGACCACCCTCATCCGGATCATCAACCGGATCACCGTCCCCGCGGAAGGCGAGGTGCTCTTCAAAGGCGCCCCCATCACCCAGCGCGACGTCGAAAAAATCGGCTACATGCCCGAAGAACGCGGCCTGTACCGGAAAATGAAGGTCGGCGAACAGGCGGTTTACCTGGCGCAACTCAAGGGCATGAGCGCCCGCGACGCCCAGCAGGAACTCAAAAAATGGTTCATCCGCTTCGGGATCCAGGACTGGTGGAACAAGAAAGTCGAAGAACTCTCCAAGGGCATGGCGCAAAAACTCCAGTTCATCACTACCGTGGTCCACAAACCCTCGCTGATGATTCTGGACGAACCCTTCTCCGGCTTCGACCCGGTCAACGCCGAACTGATCCGCGGGGAAATCCTGCGCCTGCGCGACGAAGGCGCGACCATCATCCTCTCCACGCACAACATGGAGTCCGTCGAGGAACTCTGCGACAACATCGCCCTGATCAACGCGGCGAAGGTGGTGCTCACCGGCGGGGTGGAGGACATCCGCCGCCGCTACGGCAACAACCGCGTGGAAGTGGTCTACACCGACGCCGAAGGTTCCCACACGGACATCCTGCCCGCCGAAGAAGGGGGCAACGCGGTGCTCGCCGCCCTGATGGAAAAGGGCGCCACGATCAACGCCTTCCGGGAACTGATGCCCCGGATGAACGACATTTTCATTAAACTGGTAACGGGGGAGGACAAGCTATGAACCTGAGAACCATTGGCATCATCATCCGGCGCGAATACCTGAACCGCGTCAAGAAAAAGAGCTTTCTGCTGATTACCTTCCTCGCGCCCGTGCTTTTCGCGGCGCTCTGCATCCTGCCTACCATCATTATGATGAAGGCGAAGGAAGAAGCCAAGAAAATCGCCGTCGTGGATGCCTCCGGCATCGTCCTGCCCTTCCTGCAGGACAGCGAGACCCTCCTTTACACGGACCTGAGCGGTTCCGACCCGGATTCCCTGAAACACGCGATGAAGGAACTCGGCTACGACGCGGTGCTGGACATCTCGCCCATCGACGAACAGGAAAAGACGCTCAGCGCGTCGATCTATTCGCTCAAGCCGCTGGGGATGGACATGACGGAAAACATCAACGGCCGCGTCAATGATGCAATAGAAGCCTACCGCATTGATTCCTACCAGATTGCGGACCTGGAAAACATCATGAAGGAAGTCAGGTCGCACGTGCGCGTGCGCTCCTACACCATCGGCGAAGACGGCAAGGAGACCATCTCCGAATCCGGCGTCTATATGATTGTGTCGATGCTGCTCGGGATGGCGCTCTATATGTTCATCGCGCTGTTCTGCGGCATGGTGATGTCTTCGGTCATCGAAGAAAAGGCCAGCCGCGTGGTGGAGGTGCTCGTTTCGTCCGTCAAGGCGACGGAACTGATGTTCGGCAAAATCATCGGCGTGGCGCTCGTCGCACTGACCCAGTTCCTGCTCTGGATCGTGCTGACGGTCGCGATTGTCGGCGTCGCCGGCGGCATTATGGGACAGGATCTGCTTTCGTCGATGGGCTCCGATCCCACGGGAATGATGGTGTCCGGCGATATTGGGGCCGCCGCTTCCGAAGCGATTGCCGCTGCTGCCGCGCAGGACGGTCCGTCGGTGATTCTCGGCACCCTGCGCAACCTGCCCGTCGGTACCATCGCCGTAAGCTTCCTGCTCTACTTCCTTTTCGGCTATATGCTCTATGCGTCGATTTTCGCGGCGATAGGCTCAGGCGCTGAAAATGAAGGCGATACGCAGCAACTGCAGCTGCCGGTGACGGTGCCGCTGCTCATCGGGTTCTTCATCGCGATTTATGCGTTCAAGGCGCCGGACAGCGCGATTGTCTTCTGGGGCTCGATGATTCCCTTCACTTCGCCGATCGTGATGCTCGCGCGCCTGCCCTTCGGCGTCCCCTTCTGGGAACTGGCGCTCTCGCTGGCGCTGCTGGTCGCGACCTTCGCGCTCTGCGCCTGGGCGTCGGCGAAGATTTATCGTGTCGGCATCCTGATGTTCGGAAAGAAAACAACCTGGAAAGACCTTTGGAAATGGTTCAGACAAAATTAGTTGCATTTGCGTCTTCGCTGCTGTTGCTCTCTGCCTGTGCAGGGACGGTGCAGTGGAGCCGCGTTCCGATGAACGGCTCCCGGACCGGAGTGCGCGCGGCGGAAGGGGACAATGTCCCGCAGGCGCTCGGAAAGTTTGATGCCGGGGTGTACAGTGCCCCGAACGGGAAGGTGTTCAATTGCGGCTCCACCCCTGCGGTGGCCAAATTGATGCTGGATGCGCAGGCGCCGATGGCTCCGCTGCGCGAGGTGGTGGCCTATGCGCCCGTGGCGATTCCGAAAGGGTGGCCCGAGAGCCCTCTCAGCAACCTGACGGTGGACATCCTGATGGCGCAGACCGCTGCGGCCACGGGACGGAAAGTAGACGCTGGCATTATGAACTTCGGCGGTATACGCCTGGATGCCATTCCTGCCGGCAATGTGCTGCTGGATGACTTCGTGTCGATGTTCCCTTTCAAGAACCACCTTTGCCTGGTGCAGTTGCGCGGTGCGGATTTGCGGAAGCTCTTCGAACAGATGGCCGCTTCGGGGATGCAGGTGGTCGGCGGGGTGCGCCTGGTCGTTGCCGACGGCCGCCTGGAGAGCGCGGAGGTGGGGGAAGCGCCCCTGGACGATGCGCGGGAATATGGCGTCGCCACCATCGATTTCCTCCTCGACGGCGGGGATGACCTCTTCGTCGCGCGCAATGCGACGGATCTGGTGATTACGAAAATCAAGGTCATCGACGCGATGATGAATTATGTCCGAGCCGAAACCGCCGCCGGCCGGCCGCTGACGTATCAGGCGGATGGCAGAGTGGTGATCCGGAAATAAGCGATATGAGAAGAAAAGTAATATTAATGCTCCTGGCGTTGTGCGCCGCCTGCTCGCCGCGCCTCGTCATCGTCCACACCAACGATACCCACAGCCACCTGGACCCCCTGCGGGATTCCGGGAAAGGCGGCGTCATTGAACGGGCGGCTTTCGTGGACGGCGTCCGTGCCCGCGAGGGGGAAGGGCGTACCCTGCTCCTGCACGCCGGCGATTTCAACCAGGGCAGTTCCTACTATACCACCTTAGGCGGCCAGTTGGAAGTGGACCTGGTGAACGCGATGCGCTATGACTGCATCACGCTCGGCAACCACGAATTTGACAACGGTATCGAAGACCTGACCGCCCGTGTAAAGCAAATCCAGTGTCCCATCGTCTGCGCGACCCTGGACCTGCGCTCTTTTGAACTGGGGCAGTATGTCAAGCCCTATGCGGTGATCGAGCGCGGCGGCATGCGCATCGGTATCGTCGGGCTCCTGGCGGATATTACTTCCTGCGTCAGCCGTACTACTTCCTCCCGTATCCCGCAGTTCGACCGGGTGGAGATGCTGAACAAGTATGCTGCGCTGCTGCGCGCCGACGAAAAGTGCGACTATGTGATTGCCCTGACACATATCGGCTACGACGAGGACCAGGAACTGGCTGCCGCCACGCGGGGTGTGGACCTGATCGTCGGCGGGCATTCGCATACGTTTATCAAGGGTGTGAAGTACGTCCGGAATCTGGACGGGAAGCGTGTCCCCATCGTTACCGACGGCTGCTGGGGACTGGAGATGGGGGTCCTGAAAATCTATTAAGACGCTAAATCATTACCGCCTATGCCTTTCATTGAAAATCCCCCTGTAAAAGTTTATCCCGAGGGAATCGGGAAACTGGTTTATGTCGATTCCACGACTTCCGAAGCGGAACCCCCGTCGAAGTGGACGTATGTCCGCCGCAAGATTATCGTCGTGTTCCTGACCATTCTGGCCATCGTGCTGTCCTGGCTCTTGTTTTTCAATGAGGTGATCTGGGCCATCCTGGGCTCGCTGACGGCCTTCGGTTTCGGCTGGTACTATTTCAAGGGGCAGCGCTTCCTGGGCCGGGACTTTTTCATCGGTACGGAGGGCTTTGCCGTCTATCAGTTCTCCGGCAATCGGGAGAATGTCGACTGGAAAAACGAGCGCCGTTTTGATGAAAAGCTGTTGCTGCTCCACCGGGAGGAGGTGGTTTTCAATAACGGTTACGACAAGACCAACTATGCGTTCATGCTGATGCAAGAGCCCGTGGAAGGAAGTGCGCTGGAGATTATCGACGAGGATACCTCTTATCATCAGTGCCCTGACGGTGGTGACAATACCGGCGACCCGATTTATGATTTCTGGGTCCGCGTGGAGGCCCGCCTGACCGAGAAGGGCGTCCGGAACGCGAAGGCCCGCTGGGCAGCCGGGGAGTCGCAGCCCTTCTACATTTTCAAGAAAGAGGACGATGGCAGTTGGAAACTGAGCGCAGTTATGCAACTTTTTAGTGACAGCATCCAGCTGGAGGGCAAGACCTTCACCCGTGAAGAGACCCGCCTGGACGTCAATGTCCTCTACCTGCAGAAGTCCGGCGAAGAAGAAAAATTCACCGTCTCCCTCCAGACCACCGGCAACGCCCTCACCCTCCGCGCCCTACTCAAGGCGTAGTTGGCGCAGTCCCTCGCTAAGGCACCCCATCCCCAGTGGGGTGTTTTTTTTATTCGCGGCTGTCCCCGTTTGCGTAAAAACGTTTATAAAACGTAAAAATCTGCGCGCAGGAGATGTCGTGCCCCTTGAATTCGTCCCTTGAATGTATAGTTTTGCGCCGATGAAATTTTAACAGGGTTATTGTAAATAATAGAAAAATATCTATTTTTGCAAAGCCTTCCAATCATTGGTCGGTATGAAAATGACAGAACTACATCGAATCATTCTCCAGAGTGGTTGGGTGGAAATTCCGGGACGGGGCAAAGGAAGCCATAAGCGGTACAAGAAAGAGGGGAAGATTTATACCGTCCCGTATCATAAAGGGAAAGAAATCGGGAATGACTTCGCAAAACGCCTACTAAAAGAATTGAACATCGAGTTATGAAGAAGGTAGATATTACAATGAGTATCGGGACGGATGGATTTTATTCCGTCTACTGTAATGAACACCCGTCGATATTTGGCAGCGGGGATACCCCTTCCGCCGCGATTGACTCCCTTCGGGAAACCCTGCAACTTGTGAAGGAAGACGGGAAGGAGGCTGCCTTGTTCTATCCTGACTGGCTGGATGAAGAATATGAATTCCAGGTACAGTGGAACGTGAAGGATCTGATGGAATATTATTCCGGTATTATTACGCCCTCCGCCCTCGGCCGTCTTGCCGGCATTCATCCCAAACAAATCTGGGCCTATATGCACGGAAAATCCAAACCCCGCAAGCCCCAGCTTCTTAAAATGGAATCCGCCCTGCACCGCCTCGGCCAGGAACTGATCCACACCTCGTTCTGCTGACAGCCGCCCTGTCGTTTTTCTCGTCGCGGCTGCCGCAGCGGCTAATCGGAGACCGCACCCGTCGGAACTCCGGAGCGGCGAAAGCGTCCGCGGCAGTGCCCCTCCGCTCAATGAAACAATGGGCGATTCGCTCCGGGGCATCTCCCGCTCCCGTTATTTTCGCCGCTCCTCGTGGCCGCGGGTGGTGGTGCCGTTCTCCCCTTTAGGTGCGGGAGGTGTCCTGAAATCAGGGACACCAAGCGCAAGAATCGCCAAAAATGCGGGAGGTCTCCAAAGATGACGGACACCTCCCGCAGTGGGTATGTCTGATGCAGGACGGTACGCCGTTTTGTTAAAAACTACCCTTATTTTGACATATTGACGTACCATAGGTACGCGGTTCTGCAAATTTCGTGGGCAACTCTTGCCTTTTCGCGTACCCGACGTGTAGTCTGTTCGCTTATAGGTCCGGCAACCTCTGGATTTCGAGGCGTTTTTTGCTGGGCTGCCGGACCTCAGGGCTGCCGGGCAACGGCCGGGCGCGGAGCGGGCCGCCCCATCGAGCCCGGCGTAGCGTCCGCGCCGTAGCCGCCGAGCCTCGTATCCGCGAGGCGGCGGTGCCCGCCTCGAAGTCGCGTTTTTCGTCCATTTGCGTAAAAATGTGTATAAATCATAAAAATCTTCTATTCCCCCGTAACAGTCGTTTATGAAGTCCGGATTCAAGTCGTAGATTTATAGCAAATATTTAGTATAAAAATTTGTACTATACAAAAAATCGTACTATGTTTGCAGAACCGAAAACGACAAAAATGGCTTTATCGGACCGCGAGGCGGACCTGATCGCCGCAATTCGAAACTATGTCAAGAGTTATCCGGATGGATATCCGGAACTCCTGGACTACGCACAAAGATTATTTGATGATTTGGTTTATCCCTTTGATATCTAACGGAATACTATTATGGACATCGTAATCAAACGCAATGACAGGGAAATGATTGCCGATGTAAAGCGGCAACTCTCCGATATCTATATGAAAATCACCTGGCGTGAGATTGCCAGTCAGTACTTCGGGAAATCCCCGTCCTGGCTCTATCATAAACTGGACGGGATAGACGGGAACGGAGGAAAGGGCGGATTTACGCGCGAGGAACTCGCCACGCTCAAAATGGCGCTGACGGATCTTTCCGCGCAAATCCGAGCTGCCGCAGATCGGCTTTAAAACGGAGAGAAGCCAGGCGCGCGGCGGCAGTGCGTTATAGGATATTCATCGACTGCTCGCGGATTTTCTCGAGCTCGTCTTTCATACGGACCACACAGGCCTGGATGGCGGCGTGGTTCGCCTTGCTGCCGGTGGTGTTGATTTCGCGCCCCATTTCCTGGATGATGAAGCCCAGTTTCTTGCCGGGGTAGGGCTCCCCGTCCATCGTATCCATAAAATACTTGCAATGCTGGCGGAGGCGCACTTTCTCCTCGTTGATGTCCAGTTTCTCCAGGTAAAAGACCATTTCCTGCTCGAAGCGCTCCGCCTCCAGCTTGATGCGCAGGTCCTCAGCATTCTTCAAGATACGTTCCCGCACCGCGGCGATACGCTCCGCCTCATAGGACTCCACCTCATCTTCCAGCGCCAGAATGCGCTCCACGCGGCCGCTGACATCCTTCCGGAGGATTTCGCCTTCCGTACGCCGATACGCCAGCACGGCTTCCAGGCACTGCTCCAGCGCCGTTGCCACCAGCGGCCATTCTTCCGCGGCGATGACCTCCTGCCGTCCGCCTTCGAAAATATCCGGAAAACGCAGGATCGAGGGCAGGTACTCGCGCCAGGGGACATCGACGCCCACGCGTCCGCCGATGGACTGGATCTGCCGGAAGTAATTTTCCACCAGCGCCGCGTCGATGGTACGGGCCGCCGCTCCGGCCTTCGGCTCAAAGTTCAGGAACAGGTCGATCGTACCGCGAACCAGCGTCTCGGCGAGGCGCTGCCGCACCCATAACTCCTTGTCCTTGGGCAAGTAACTGCCCTTTACACTGATATCGCAGCCCTTTCCGTTGAGCGTCCGGATTTCCAGCACCAGTTTGCCCGTACTGAGCAGGGCCTCGCCCCGCCCGTAACCTGTCATCGATTGTAGCATGGTGCAAAGTTAACGTCTATTCCGTATAAGTCAAACAGAATGTGGAATATATTTTATAAATTTGCAGATTAGGCCGGAAAATTGAAAACGACAGGCGTAAAAACTGCACCAAAAGGGTGCATTTACCCGGATAGGGTCGCGAAGCGACAAGCACCCGTTGGTGCAGTTTTGGAGCCGTTTGCAATTTTCCGTTCAAAAGAGCTATTATATAATATGGAAGAAGAAAGGAAACTGAATTTTCTGGAGGAAATCATCGAGGACGACCTCAAGTCCGGCCGCGTCAAATCGATCCTGACGCGTTTCCCGCCCGAGCCTAACGGCTACCTGCACCTCGGCCACGCCAAGAGCCTGTGCATCAACTTCGGCCTTGCGCTCAAATACGGCGGCAAGACCAACCTCCGCTATGACGACACCAACCCAGTCAAGGAAGACACGGAATACGTGGACGCCATCAAGGAGGACATCCGCTGGCTGGGCTTCCAGTGGGAGAAGGAACTCTACGCTTCCGATTACTTCGACCAACTCTATATCTGGGCGGAGCAGCTCATCGAACGCGGCCTGGCCTATGTGGACGACCAGACGCAGGAGGAAATCTCCAAAGGCCGCGGCACGGTGGAAACCCCGGGGACGGAAAGCCCCTGGCGGAACCGCAGCGTAGAAGAGAACCTGAAACTCTTCCGCGAGATGCGCGACGGCAAGTACGCCGACGGGGAAAAAGTCCTGCGTGCGAAAATCGACATGGCGCACCCCAACATGTTCTTCCGCGACCCGATTCTCTACCGCATCAAACACGCGTCTCACCACCGTACCGGCGACAAATGGTGCATCTACCCGATGTACGACTTCACCCACGGTCAGAGCGATTCCATCGAGCATATCACCCATTCCATCTGTACGCTGGAATTCGACGTGCACCGCCCGCTTTACGACTGGTTCATCCAGACCCTGGGCATCTTCCCCTCGCACCAGTACGAATTCGCGCGCCTGAACCTGACCTACACGCTGATGAGCAAGCGGAAACTGCTGGAACTCGTGCAGAAGGAACTGGTGAGCGGCTGGGACGACCCGCGTATGCCCACGCTCTGCGGCGTGCGGCGCAGAGGCTATACCGCCGAGGCGCTCAAGATGTTCTGTGACAGGATCGGCGTCAGCAAACGCGACCAGATGATGGACATCCAGCTGCTGGAGTGGTGCGTGCGGCAGGACCTCAATGCCCGCTCCAACCGCTATATGGTGGTGCAGGACCCGGTCAAGCTCACGATCACCAACTGGCCCGAAGGACAGGTGGAGTGGTTCGACTGCCCGCTGAACCCCGCCGAGCCCGAAGGCGCCGCCCGCAAGGTGCCTTTCACCGGAGACCTCTGGATCGAGCGCGCCGATTTCATGGAAGACGCGCCCAAGAAGTTCTTCCGCCTGCGTCCCGGCGGCGAGGTCCGTCTCAAGTACACCTACATCATCCGTTGCGACGAGGTGGTCAAGGACGACGACGGCAACATCCTCGAACTCAAGTGCAGCTACGATCCCGCATCGAAGCCCGGTGCAGGGGAGTGGCGCAGTGTCAAGGGAACCATCCACTGGGTCTCCCGCCAGTTTGCCAAAGAACTGGAACTGCGCAACTACGACCGCCTCTTCACCCTCGCCGACATGGGCGCCGTCCCCGAAGGACACGACTACAAGGAGTACCTCAATCCCGACTCCCTGATTGTCACAAAGGGCTTTGCGGAACCCGCCCTGCTGGATGACCAGTCCGGCATCGCCGTGCAGTTCGAGCGCACCGCCTATTATATAAAGGATAAGGACAGCACGCCGGAAAAGCCGGTCTTCAACCGCACCGCATCCCTCAAAGATTCCTATAAACCCGAATAAGTATAAACCCGAATAAGTATCCCCATTATGAGAAAGAAAATTGTAGCCGGGAACTGGAAAATGAACACCACCGTTCCCGAAGGTGTGCAACTCGCTAAAGATGTCGTCGCCGCGTCGGCAGAAGTGCCCGCGGGCGTCGGTCTGGTCGTCGCCACGCCGTTCACCCATCTCTGCCCGGTGGCGGAGGTCGTGAAAGGCACGCGCGTATGTCTCTCCGCACAGAACTGCGCGGACAAGGAGAAAGGCGCCTACACCGGCGAGGTCTCCGTGGACATGCTCGTTTCCGCGGGCTGCGAATACACGATTCTCGGCCATTCCGAGCGCCGTCAGTATTACGGCGAGACGGATGCCAAACTCGTTGAAAAAGTCAAGCTCGCCCTCTCCCGCGGCCTGAAGGTCATCCTTTGCGTGGGCGAGAACCTGGACGAGCGCGAGGCCGGCCGCCACTTCGACGTGGTGGGCGAACAGACCCGCAATGTGCTCTTCCATTTCAGCGCGGAAGACATGAAGGATATCGTGATTGCCTACGAGCCCGTATGGGCCATCGGTACCGGTAAGACCGCGACGGCGGAACAGGCGCAGGAGATTCACGCGTTCATCCGCAAGACCATCGCCGGGCAGTTCGGCGCGACGGTTGCGGACGACACCACCATCCTCTACGGCGGCAGCTGCAAGCCCTCCAATGCGAAGGAACTCTTTGCCTGCGCCGATATCGACGGCGGTCTCATCGGCGGTGCCGCCCTCAAAGCGGAAGACTTCATTGCTATCGCAAAGTCCTTCTGATAATATTTTTGCCTTTTTTGGGAAAATTCTGTTAGCGCAGGCCGCCCGCCTGCGCTAATTTTGTGCTATTATGAAGCAACTGTCCAGAATTTTCCTTACGGCGCTCGCCGCGGCGGCGCTACTGTCCTGCAATGCGCCCAAGCTGGCGGTCGTCGAAGCGCCCTTCGGCACCCTGGAAGACGGCGGCCAGGCCAAGCTCTATACCCTCACGAACAGCAACGGCGCCAGCCTTGCCGTTTCCGACTACGGCGCCCGCATCGTCAGCATCTTTATGCCTGACCGGGACGGCGTGATGGACGACGTCGTCGTCGGCCCCGGGGATTTCGAAACCTTCGTGAAAGCCAAGCCGGAGCGCTTTATGGGCTGCATCATCGGCCGCTACGGCAACCGCATCAACCACGCGTCCTTCACCCTCGACGGGGTGAAATACGAACTGGAAGCCAATGAAAACCTGGGCGGCGAGCCGGTGCAGTGCCACGGTGCCTCGCAGGGTTTCGACCGCTTCCTCTGGGAGAGCGAGCCCGTCAAAGGCCCCGGCCGCGTGGGCGTGAAGATGCACCGCCTCAGCCCGGACGGCGAGTCCGGCTTCCCCGGCAACTGCGACTGCTTCGTGACCTACTGGCTCAGTGAGGACAACACGGTGAAGGTAGAATATGCCGCCACCACGGACAAGCCCACGGTCGTCAACCTCTCCAACCACACGTTCTTCAATATGCACGGTGCCCGTCACGGCTACTATGTCATGGAGGAACTGTTTACCGTAGAGGCGGATTCCTGCATCCAGAACAATCTGCAGATGTGCCCGGACCTGATTCTTCCGGTGGAGGGTACGCCTTTCGACTTCCGGGAGCCGCACAGGGTGGACTACCGCCTGGACAAGCCCTCGCGCCACCTGGAAATCATGCACGGGATGTCCGCCTGCTGGTGCATCCGCGGTTGGGACGGCACGATGCGCAAGGCCGCAGACCTGTACGACCCCCGCAGCGGACGCGGCGTGGAGACCTGGACCACCGAGCCGGCCATCCTGACCTACACCGCCCGCGGCTTCAACGGTACGCTGCAGGGCAAGTACGGTCCCGTCGAGAAATACACCGGTATGCTGCTGGAGACGATTCACTTCGCCGACAGCCCCAACCAGCCGCGTTTCCCCTCGACGGTGCTCCGTCCGGGTGAGTCCTACTACAGCACTACAGAATGGCGTTTCTACGCGAAATAGGGAGGAGGCGTCTCGCGCTCATTCTTGCCTTTTCGTGCCTCTCCCTCGCTTCGGCGGGGGAGACAGCCTATAAATTTACCCACTTCAACACCTCCAACAGCGGCATTTCCTACGACGGAGTCAGCAAAATCACGCAGGACAGCCGCGGTTTCATCTGGGTCGGCACCTTCAACGGACTGAACCGCTTCGACGGCGTGCGCTTCGACAGTTATTCGCGAACTGCGCTCGGGCTGCCGTCGGATTTCATTCACACCATCGTCGAGGACGGCGAGGGCAACCTCTGGATTGGTACGGACGCAGGCTGCTGCCGCTACCTCTGGCGCGAGGACCGCTTCGAACCCTTCGACGCGCAGAGCGACCAAGGGACGCAAATCCGGAACAAAGTAACCTGCATCTGGTGCGACGCAGCGGGCACCGTCTGGTTCCTCGTGAATTACCAGGGGCTGTTCCGCTATACGCCCGCCGACGGCGTCCTCCGCAACTGGGAAGGCACGCAGGAGAGCTCGCCGGACTATTCTCCGGACAACCTATCCATTTCTTTCCGTCGCATTACCGGCGATGAAAACGGCACCTTCTGGCTGTCGCGTTATCACAAGGGTCTGTTCCAATCGGGCCCCGGTTTTACGGACATCGCTCCGTTGCGTCCGTCCAACGCCCCGGACTTTTACGCGGGGGACGAAATCGAACAGCTCTTTTTCCTGGACGGCGCGCTACTGACGGTGAGCAACCTGCACGGCCTGAGCCGCTATCTCCCCGCTTCCGGTACGGTGAAGGAACTCTTCCCCTGTCCCGAGGGCGTTTCCATCGTAGACGCGTTTCTGGAAAAGGACCGCTTTGTCTGGATGGCCACGACGGACGGGGTATGGCGCTACGACTTGCACGGGGAGCAGGTGCCCCTGTCCCTGCGCGAGGAGAAGAACGACCGCCTTTCCCTGGCGGGGCACTATGTGTTCACCTGCTTCGTGGACCGGGATTCCGGCCTCTGGATCGGAACCAAGGACGGCGGCGTGAGTTACTCCGGCGCCCCCCAGAACCTGGTGGAAAAACAGTATCTCTGTGCGGGGGAACCGCTGGACGGGGCCGTCATTTCCGGCCTCTCCTGGGACGGGGACGACGCCGTCTGGGTCTCCGGCGAAAACGCTCCGATCCTGCACTACGGCATTTCCTCGCAACAACTCTCGAAGGTGGAGCTGCCTGCGCTCCCGTCTCCCCGGACCTTTGTCTTCTGGGAAGGGGGCTGGCTCTGGATCGGGACCCACAACGGGCTCTACCGTTACCACCCCGCTTCCGGCGTACTGGAAAACAAGGGAATGCTCGCCCGCGATGGCGCCAAGGACCCGCGGGTGTACCTGGCCAGCCGCTCGCCGCAGGGGGACCTCTACTTCTCGAATACCCTCGGCCTGTCCCGCTACGATGCGGAAACCGATGCCTTCTGTCCCGTTCCCGAACTGGACGGAGTGTTCGTTACCTCGCTGGCCTGGATGCCTGACGGCCGCAACTGGGTATCCAGTTATGCGGTGGGCCTTTTCGAATGGGATGCGCAGCACGGGAAAATCCTTCGCCGTTTCCGTTACGGGGACGGCAGCGGCCTCCCCACGGACAAGATTTCCTCCCTGCTGACGGACCGGCAGGGGCGGCTCTGGGTGATCGGCTTCAACGGCGGATTTGCCCGGCTGGACGGAGATACGTTCACCGTCTATGACCGGCGCAGCGTCCCCGATCTCCCTTCGGACATCTATTTCAATGCCGTGGAGGACGAGAACGGCTGCCTCTGGCTCTCGTCGGACAAAGGGCTGGTCAAATTCAATCCCGCGGACGCTTCCGTCAGCGTTTTCAACGAGCAGAGCGGCCTGCTGGACAACAAAATGTCCCGGAGCCTGCTGCGGCTGCCCTCCGGGGATATCTTCGCCGGTTCGGACAACGGCTTTATCCGCTTCCGGCCGCTGGCGGTGGAGGTCAGTGGCGCATCGCCGCGGGTCATTGTCCTGCGGATGCGCGTGGGAAGCGGTTTTTACCCCGGCAACGTGGACCTGATGGATCAGGTGCAACTGCGTCCCGGGCGAAATTCCTTCGGCTTCGCGTTTTCCCTGATGGACTTGCCCGTTCCCGTCGCGGGACGGCTGAACTGCCTGCTGGAGGGCCATGACGATCATTGGCGGGACATTTCCGTATCCCGTTCCGTGTACTACTTCAATGTGCCGCCGGGAAGATACCGGCTCCGTCTGCGTTCCTCCGTGTCGGGAAAGGACTGGACGGAAGCCCATTCCCCGATTACGGTGGTGGTGAGGCCGAAGTTCCTGGCCTCGGCGGCGGGAACCACGCTGATTCTCCTGCTGCTCGTGCTGCTGGGCGGCCTGTTCTTCTGGCGGCTGGAACGCCGGCGCCGTGCCCGTACGCGTGAGGAAGAAGCGGAATACCGCAGGAAGACCGACGCCGACCTGCTGCAGAGCAAGATGGATTTCTTCAGCCACATCGTCCACGAAATCAAGACCCCGCTCACGCTGATCGGCACCCCGCTGCAGAGCGTAATGGCCAAGGACAGCCTGGACGACGAGGCGCGCCGGGACCTTTCCGTGATGAAGAGCAATACGGACTACCTCACCGGCCTGGTCAACGAACTACTGGAATTCTCCCGGGTGGAGCGCAAGGGCTATATCCTCAACTGCGAGCCCGTCAATCTGGCCGCAGAACTGGAAAGCACGGTCTTCAATTACACGGAGAGCGCCCGTCTAAAGGGCATTTCGCTGAATCTGTCCGGCTCCGGAGAGGAAGTCTGGGTGAAGGCGGACCGTCCGGCCCTGGGCAAGATGCTCAACAACCTGCTGATCAACGCCCTCAAATACGCGCAAAGCAGCATCGACATAAGCTTGTCCCGCACTGGGGACCAAGTACAGGTGGATGTGGCCAACGACGGCGCAAAAATATCTCCGGAACACCGCGAATCCGTCTTTCATCCGTTCGTCCGTCACGACGACGGCCGGGAGGGCTTCGGCATCGGGCTGCCGCTGGCGCGCTCCCTTTCGCGGATGCACGGCGGGGACATTGTGCTGCTCGACGCGGAACGGACGACCTTCCGCCTCAGCCTGCCCGGCATCGAGGCCCCGGCGCCGCAGGCGGAATCGCTGGAAAATGAGGAAGGGGAGGGCCTGCGCGACGCCCGTCCCATCCTGCTCATCGCCGAGGACAACGCGGAACTGCGGGACTTCCTGGCCCGCAAGATGGGGGACCACTATACCGTCCTTACAGCCGCCGCCGGCGACGAGGCGCTGGGTCTGATCCGGGCCGAAAGCCCCGATGTCGTCATTACCGACATTACGATGCCGGGCATCGACGGGCTGCAGCTCTGCCGCAGCGTGCGGGAAGACCCTGAAAACTCCCATATCCCCGTCATTGTCCTTTCCGCCCGCACGAGCGTCGAGTCCAAGATCCGGGCGATGGAGGCGGGGGCCGACCTGTACATCGAAAAGCCCTTCGACCTGGAATACCTCCGCACCAGCGTCCGAAACATCGTGGAGCGCCGGAGCCTGATGCGCAAGGCCCTTTCCTCCGGAATGGAGGAAGCGGACATCTCGCTCTTCGGCCTCCCTAAGCGCGACGAGGAATTCTTCCGCACATTCGACAACTTCATCAAGGAACACCTCGGCGATTCCGAACTTTCCAACGACATGATCGCCGATGCGCTGTGTATGAGCCAGTCGTCGATGATCCGGAAAATCCGCAAGCTGCTCGACACCTCGCCGAGCAATTACATCCGCACCAAACGTCTGGGCGCCGCCGCCCGGATGCTGCGTGACGCGCACGGCAACAACGTGACCGACATCTGCTACGCCGTCGGTTTTACCAGCGCCTCCTACTTTGCCAAGTGCTTCCGGGAAAAGTACGGTGTCACCCCTTCCGAGTACGCCCTCGGCGAAGAAAAGTGATTTGAAAAAAATCTTATAATTCTTGGCAAAATCCTTTCCGTGTGCGCGGGAAGGATTTTTCATTTTTGCATACCTGATGGTGGAAATTGTAATACTAAAAAACCATAAATGCGAAAAATGAGCAAAAAAACCGAGCTGGAGTATCTGACTCCGCAAATGAGGGCGATTCCCAGGAGGACCGTCCCCATTCTCTGTGACTCTTACCGCGTCGTCGACCTCGAAGAGGAAGACGCTGAATTCGACTGGGAGAGTTGACCGTTAAACCTGTAAACAATGAAAACGACAATGAAAAAATCAATCTTGCTTGCGGGTCTGGCCGTGGTCACACTCGCTTTTGTCTCTTGCCAGAAAGAACTGGAGCAACTGGAGGATCCCGCCGCCGCGGGAGAAAATACGGAACTCGCCGGAGAACCGGTTTTCTTCCTGACGGCTTCCGTGGAAGAACAGAAAACCACCCTCGACGGCGTGACCGTCAACTGGTCTGTCGGCGACCAGATCGTGGTAAACGGCGTAACTTCCCTTCCGCTGACGGCGGAAAGCATCAATGGGAAGGCTGCGACCTTCGCCTTCGAAGCGGTGCTGGAGGCGCCCTACCGTGCCGTTTATCCGGCCTCCGCTTATGTGGCCGATTCGGATGACCCTGAGAACGACCAGGCTACCGTCATCATTCCCGCCGAACAGAACGTGACCGCCGGTTCGTTCGATCCGGCCGCCGCCATTATGATCGGCGAGGGCGATGCGAACGGCCTCACCTTCTCGCACGCGGTGGCTTACATCAAGCTGACCTTCGACCAGGATGTCAAGAGCGTCCGCGTGATGGCCAACAACGGTATCCGCGTCCGCGGCTGGATGGACGCCCATTTCACCGCGCGTACGCTGAGCAACCACCACGACGGCTGGAACTTCAATACCACGACCGCGGACTGCGGCGAGGGTATTGCCGCGGGTGATGCCGTGATTCTCGCCATCGCCCCCAAGGACTATACCGCGGGCCTGAATTTCTTCGTCGTCACCACCGACGACAAGTACCAGATTCTTCGCACGCTTGCGGCTCCGCTGGCCGGGAAAGCCGGTATCCTCTCCGCCAAGTCGGCGACCCTGTCCAACCTGGACACTTACCAGGGTCCCGGCATCTACTGTGAGACGGACTGGAAGTCCTTTGTGTGCGCAGATGAGTCCAAGTTTACCTCGGACGCCACTCAGCAGGAAGACGCCAGCGCCTGGCGCGGGACGGACGGGGAAATCAACCTCTACAAAGATTTTACCGTAGAAGGCAACCTGCACCGTCACGGCTCCAACTATGCCAGCTATCCCGGTGCGACGAACAATATTTATTTCGTGGAGACCCTGGACGGGAACAACCACACGATTACCCAGACGGCTTCAAGTGTCCCGATCATTGCCTGGCTGGGCACCGCAAGCGAGGCGGGCACCGTCAAGAACCTGACGCTCGCCGGCTCCTGCACGGAATACGGTTCCTGGGGCAATGCGGCCTTTGCTGTCCGTATTTTCCGCGGAGGCCTCATCGACCATTGCGTCAACGCAATCAATACCACGTACACCGAGACCGAGGCTTCGCACCGCGATTTGTATTTTGCCGGTTTTGCCCCCTCCAACGGTGGTTTGATCCGGGATTGCGAGAATGCGGGCAATATGAACATCACCCTTCTTTCCGACGCCAACCGAGTCTTTAAGTTGGGCGGTTTTGCCTGTGGGAATAATCACAACAGTGCCTGCGGAGACTTTATCCGCTGCACTAACTCCGGAAATATCACCATCATCAAAAATGCTTCCGGAACCGGCGTTCAGTGCCTTGCTCAATGCGGCATCGGCGGTATCTGCGCTTCGGTGACCCAGGGTATTCCGGGTGAAAACTACACGGGCGTCTACACCCGCTTTGTCCAGTGTGAAAACCGCGGCGCCATCACCTTTTGGGAGGAAAGATCCGGAACGTCCAGCGGCGACCAGCTGGCGATGGGCCTGGGCGGTATTCTGGGCATGAGTACGCTGTACTCTTCCAGTTGTCCGTATGTGGGGGACAACGACCAGGGTTATTACTTTATCATCGACCAGTGTGAGAACAAGGGTACCCTGGATGTCAGTACCGGGAATACGATTCAGCCGCTGAGCGCCAAAATGAGCGGTGCCCGCCAGACCTATGTCGGTGGTGTGGTCGGCTTTGCAATGGGAAGCAATAACCCTGAGGTCGCGACGAACAGTGACTATTATCCCGTAATCCGGGGATATAACAATGCTACCATTAAGATTGGCTCCCAAACGGGTTCGGAAGCGGTAGGCGCAATTGTCGGTGGCGGCGGTTATTTGAAGTTCGATTATCTCCGGGCTTCCAATACGGTCTTTGCCAAATCCGAGAATCCCAACCGTACGCCCCTGAAGGTGGGCGGTGTGTCCGCTTTTGTGGGCTGGGTGGTCAAAAGATCCATCGCGGTCCCTACTTCCACCATTACGATGAAGGTGGATGCCAGCGGCCTGAACGGGCTTACTTTGCTGGGTGAGGGTGTAATGGGGATTACCGGAGGTTCTTCCAAGAATGCCGCCGGGGCTATCGATGGGAAGAGCGTGACCCCGAACTTTATTTTTGAAAGCTATACGGTAAATCAAGTTGCGCAATGTTACAATGTAGCCGTCAAACATTCGGACGGCACTACGGAAGCTGCTGCTTCCTTGAGTTCCGGTTATCAGGCATCTTCCTGGAATTTCTACGGAAAGGCCACGACCAGCGGTACTTACCTGCGCAGGGCCGGCAATGTGAAATTCGTCGCATTCCCTGAATAACAATATCATAACAACATAATGACTATGTACACCAAAACCAACGCCACGTATGTGGCTCCCCGTATCACCGCCATGCTCTCCTATGGGGAGCAGGAGGTGCTTTGTGCATCCATCGACAATGTGTCGGAGGAAGAGTTTGATTTTGATTGGGTCTAAACAGGAGGACAAGACAATGAAAAAGATTCTTTTTGCTTTCAGCGGAGCACTTTTGCTGCTCGCCTCCTGTGTGAACGAATCCGAGCTGAGCGAAAAGCTCGCCGGGAAAGACGGTATCCGTGAAGACGGCATCACCGTCGTCAGCGCATCCCTGAATACCTCGGACGATGCCAAGACCTACTTCGGCGCCCATGAGGGTTCTTCGTACAGCGTGTACTGGCAGGCGGCGGACGCCATCCAGATCAACGGCTGCAACTCCACCGCCATCACCATCACCCCGGGTCACCCCTCCGGCGCGACCTTCGACATCGGCGGTGCCGTGGAGTATCCCTACTGCGCGGTCTATCCGGCGGCCCTGGCCTCCGATTACCACTCGGACACCGTCATGGTGAACCTTCCCTCCGTGCAGGCCTACACCGCGGGCAGCTATGACCCGGCGGCGGGCGTGATGCTCGGCTATGCCACGGAGGGAGAAGTGGGCTTCCACAGTGCGATGGCCTTCCTGAAGCTCAACATCAGCGGCGGCAGCAGCGCGGCGGCCATCAAGTCCGTGCGCGTGCGTTCCAATATTACGATGGGCGTGACCGATCAGGATTACGGCCGCCAGTCGATGAGCGGCGCCTTCCTGGCCAAGTTCAGCGCAGACGGCTGCACCCTCACCCGTGAGCCTAAGGACGGCAGTTCGATCACCCTCGACTGCGGCGCCGGCGTCGCCCAGGGGACGGACCTGTTCATCGCCATACCTGCGCAGACCTATACGCGGGGTATCAACCTCTTCATCCTCGACACCGAGGGCCACTGTCAGGAAATCGTTTCCAACAAGGCCTTCACCGCGCAGCCTGCGACGGTCTATCCCACGACGGTGGCCTACGACGGCACAATGACTTACGAAGGCCCCGGCATCTACACCGAGGCGGACTGGAACTCCCTGGCCGCACAGATCACCGTGGCCGGTTTCTGCAACGAATTCCAGGATGAGAGCGGGGACTACAACCTTCTCGCCGACCTCAATACCACCTCCCTGATGCGCTTCGGCGGTACCACGGATGGCGTGGCCAACACGACTTTCTCCGGCGTGCTGAACGGCAACGGACACAGCGTCACCACCACCACGATGGCGGTTCCTCTTTTTACCTATATCAGTGGTACGGTGCGGAACCTCAACATCGGCGGCGTGCGTCCTTCCATCAACACCAGTGGCTGGGGCACGGCTTCCCTGGCGTTGCGGCTCGATGACGGCGCCGTCGTTGACGGCGTGAATGCTGCTTATGAAGTTACGGCTGTTCCTACCGTGGACGCCATTGTCTACTACTATGGTCTCGTCCGGAATATCAATGCCGGCGCGACGATGCAGAACTGCATCCAGGCCAGCAACTTCAGCATTACGCCTTCGGATATCACTACCAAGGATATGTATGTCCTTCCCTTCGCCTACAGCAACGACGGTGTCGTGAAGGACTGCGTCAATACCGGTGACGTCACCTTTGCGGGGGCCGTCAACCAGAAGGCCATCGTGGCGCCGTTCTATGTGACCCGTACCACCCTGCAGGACTTCACCAACACCGGCAATTTCTCCGTCGCAAGTTCGAACGGCGGCTGTGTGGCCGGCGTGACCATCTTCGGTGGCGGCAATCTTACCCGCTGTGTGAACGGCGAGGAAGGCTCGGCCGACACCAAGGGCGTGCTGACCTTCACCGCCACGCCTGCCGCCAAGGGCAAGACCTATCATCTGGGCGGTATCTCCGGTTACGGTGACGGCAACGTGGCCACCAACTGCGGCCGTTTCTACGCTTGCGCGAACTACGGGGACCTGAGCCTGGTCAAGACGGAGAACCCCCTTATCTACCGCAGCAGCGTGGGTGGCATTATCGCGGACATCCGCGTGGGTGCCTATGCCAAATCGGAGGGCCACGACTATACGACCGTCGACGGCTGCACCAATGACGGCCACCTGACCTTCTGGGAGCAGAAGTCGGATGCGGCGACGAGCACGGCCGGCCCGGCCTTTGTGGGCGGTATCCTTGGCTGCGCACTCAACGAGAACGGAACCAAAGGCGGTTCCCTGGTGCTCACCAAGACCACCTCGGAGATGAACGGTGTATTCCTGGTGATTCGCAGGAACTGCAAGAATACCGGTACCCTGGAAGTGGCTTCGCCCAATCCTACGCCCTCCGGTGACAAAAATACCGGTGCCCGTGTGAACTATGTGGGCGGTATCGCCGGCTTTACTTACGGTCTGGGCCGCGTCAATACCTCCGGTACTTCCGATGCGCACTATGCCGTGGTCCGCGGACAGCAGGACGGTATCATCAAGGTGGGTTCCAACGCCAGCGGTTCCATCGCGGCCGGCGGTATCCTGGGCGGTGGCTGCTACACCAAGGTGGAGCAGGTGGACCAGTGCGACGTCACCTATGAGGCTACGGAACTGGAAATGAACGGTGAACCCGCGGCCTACCGCGGTACGCTGGGCGCCACCATCGGCTGGATTGTCAAGTACTCCCAGATGGGGACTGCTGATCTTCCCGTCAATGCCAATATGACGGAGAATACGGGGCTGCTTTGCTCTGCGTCCATCCGGAACGATTCCCAGTTCGTGGGCTATACGGGCGTAACCGGAGCGAAGTCCGTGCACCGCTCTTCCACCGAAGAGACGCATAAAATCGACATCTATGGCACCCCGTCCCTCAACGGAGAGAAAGTGACCGCCGATATGTGCTACGGCGGCGGCAACAAAGTATTTAATTAAACCTTTATGAACGCAAGGATATCCTTCCTTCCGTCCCTTTTTGCGGCAATGCTGTGTGCGTGCCAGGGCCTGCAACCCGCGGGCCCCGGCACGGACCCGCAGCCGGAACCCCCGCTCCCGCCCGTAACGCTGGAGCTGGGTTCCTCGTTTGATTCCAGGACCACGCTGGGCCCCCTGCAGGGGAACGTGTATCCGGTCTATTGGAGCAACGGCGACCGCATCTGTGTGAACGGAGTCAAGTCTTCCACCCTCTACGGGCTGGAAGCGCAAGTGACGCGCGCCTTCTTTACGGTGGAAGGCGTGAGCGCCCCCTACCATATCGTGTATCCCAGTATTTTCTGTATGTCCATGGACGCGGACGGCGTCGCGCAGCTTACCCTGCCTGTCGCCCAGGCCTGGACGCCGGACAGCTTCGCGGATTTCTCCGCGGTGATGTACGGGAGTACGGAAAATGCTTCCACCTCGCTGCAGAACCTCTGCGGCGTGGTGCGTCTGCCCCTGGTCAAGGGCTCGTCCGACGGGGAGAATATCCGCAGCATCACCGTATCGAGCGCATCGGCCGCCGCGCCCCTCGCCGGCGACTTTACACTGGACACCCGCAGCGGGGAACTGACGGCCAGGCAGGGGAGTTCCTCCCTGCTGCTGGCGATGCCCCCCGAAGGCGTCGTCCTTTCCGAAGATACGCCGCAGTATTTCTGCATCAGCGTCCCGGCCGGGAAGTATCCCGAGGGTTTCTCCCTCCTGCTGGACGGCCCGGGCGGCAATATGCTCTGCGATTGGAAAGAAGAGACGGAAGTCCCTGCGGGCGTGGTGGTTACGCTGAAGCAGATTGCCTTCAAGCCCAACAACACCAAGCTCATCGACGGCATTGATTCCTGGAACGAGTTCGCGCTCGCGATGAACGCGGGGGACTACGAACACTGGATCAATCCGGACACCGGGGAAATCTCCCTCGTCGCCGACATTTCCTACGGCGGCGACCTTACGCCCATCAACGCCCTGCCTTCCGGCGTGGTGTTCAACGGTGGCGGCCACGCCATCAAGCGGGCCCGTGCCACAGAGGCGCTCTTTACCCTCATTGAGCAGGGCGCTACCGTGAAGAACCTCACCGTGGGCGGTACCCGCGTAGCGGCCAGTTCCGTGGCGGACCGCGGCACCGGCAACCTGGCGGCGTTCAACCGCGGTACCATCGAGAACTGCGAGAACGCAATGGCCGTGGACCTCTCCGGCGTGGACCAGAACATTATCCTGGCCGGTCTGGTGACCGACAATGCCGGTCTCATCAAGGACTCCAAGAACACCGGTGACATCTCCGTTTCGATGACCATCACCGCCAACCGCACGGTGTATGGCGGCGGCATCTGCGCACGGGCGCAGCGCAACCTCGGCGAGGAGCTCTTCAGCGGTTCGTTCGAGAACTGCGAGAACAGCGGCAACATCGTCATCAAGCGAATGGCAACCGGCATTTTCTCGCTGACCAAGTTCGCGCTCGGCGGCATCGCCGGTTTTGTCTATCAGGGCACCTCCGACGGGGTGCACAGCACCTTCCGGAACTGCGTCAACAGCGGGAACATCACCTACTGGCAGGATGAGAAGCACACCAATGCCAATTACGGCTATTGCGTGGGCGGCATCCTGGGGCGCAACATCCTCGCCAGCGACGGTCCCGACTTCTATGTCACCTTCAGCGGCGCCAACAACGGCACGGCGGCCGAAGGCTTCTACATCGAGATGGAGAACTGCCGCAATACCGGCAACATCGACGTGAGCATCTACTCCGCGACGCTGTCGAACAGCATGAGCGGTGCGCGACAGGTGTACGTGGGCGGTCTCGTGGGGGCCCTGCAGGCGTCCTATAACGACTGGGCCGACATCCGCAACTGCAGTAGTGTCTGCGACATCCGGGTCGGTTCCGGCGCCCGTGCGGACTGTACCGGCGGCCTCTTCGGCGCGGTCGGACAGGCCAATGTCACGAACTGCAAGGCCGACGTGGGCATCTCCCTGTCCAAGAACAACATCTATTCCGCCCAGTATATGGGCTGTGCGGGTGGTGCGGCCGGATTTGTCGGCCGGGACGCCCTCTTCAAGGACCTGGACATCACCCTGCGCTATGACCGCACCGGTGCGTCCAATATCTTCGGTGCCGGCTTCGTGGGCCTGGTGGCCAAGAATACGAACCTCAAGATCGGCGTGCAGACGCAGGGCTACGCCACGCTCACCCTGGAAGGCACGAACTATTTCAGCGGAACGATTGCCGGACTCCCGGTAACGGAGGACAATGTGGCCATCTCCAACAGCCTCGGCTATATCGTCGGCAACATCACCATCAAATAAGCGAAAGATATGAAGAAGTTCAAACTCATCGCCGTTCTGGCGGCACTGCTGATCTCCTCCGTCTCCTTCGCGCAGAAGGTGAAGGTGAGCGGTGTCATCCGCGACGATGCCGGACAGCCCCTTCCCGGCGCTGCCGTCATCGACAAGCAGAACAGCAAGAATGGCACCGTCACCGACCTGGACGGTAAATATACGATTACGGTCAGCGCCAACAGCTTCCTCGAGATTTCCAGCCTGGGCTTCTCCACGGTGCTGGAAAGCGTGGACGGCCGCACGCAGATCGACGTGGTCCTGAAGCCGGAATCCACGAACCTCGACGAACTCGTCGTCATCGCCTACGGTACGGCCAAGAAATCGGACCTGACCGGCGCCGTGGCCACGGTAGATATGAAGTCTGTGCAGGATGTCCCCGCGACCTCCATCGAGAACGCCCTCCAGGGCCGTATCGCCGGTGCGGAATTCGTTTCCTCCACGGGTGAGCCCGGTTCCTCGGCGTCCATCCAGATTCGCGGTGCGCGTTCGATTTCCGCGGGCAACGAACCCCTCATCGTCGTGGACGGTGTGGTGGATGCGGTTTCCTCGCTCAGTGACATCAACCCTTCGGACATCAAGTCCATCTCGGTGCTCAAGGACGTGTCTTCGACTTCCCTGTACGGAAGCCGCGGCGCGAACGGCGTCATCCTGATTACGACGAACACCCCGACCTCATCGAACTTCGCGGTGCGCCTCAAGGCCAGCGCGGGCGTTTCCCACCTGGCCGGGAGCCTCGACATCATGAACGCCTCCGAGTTCGCCGAGTACTGCAACATGCAGCGCTACTTCGACTCCTCGCTTGCGGGCAAGGCCCTGACCAAGGAGAACCTCTATTTCACGGACCCCTGGTCCATGGGGGAGGGTACCGACTGGATTAAGACCCTCTCGCAGGTGGGTTCCTACCAGGACTACAACCTGTCCCTCTCCGGCGGCACCAAGGTGACGCGCGTGGAGGCGAGCCTGGGCTTCAATGACACTCGCGGCGTCGTCATCGGTTCCGGTTTCCGGCGCTACACCGGGCGCGTGCTGGTAGAAAGCCATCCCTTCAAGTGGCTGCGCCTGGGCGTGCGCTTCAGTTATACGCACCGCGACCAGGACTTCACCACGGCCAAGATTACCGGTACGGACAGCAACGCGGCCATCTACCTGGCCCCGTTCCTCAACAAGGACGACACCTGGAACTCCTACGGTTCCGAGATTGCTTCCGGCGGATCGGTGTTCAACAACCCGTACATCGTGGCCATGCAGACGACGAACAAAAAGGATATGAACAACCTGAACGTGATGCCGTATATGCGGCTGTTCCTCGGCAAGTTCGTCCAGTTCGTCACGAAATTCAGCTACACGCAGCAGAACGACAAGCGCTTCTACTATGCGCCCTCGACCCTGCCCGTGTCCCAGCGTTATATGCGCGGCGGCCAGGCCGTAGCGGAAACCTACATCGGCAAGACCTACATCAGCGAGAGCACCCTGACCTTCAACCGTACCTGGAAGAAGGCGCATACGCTGGACCTGCTGGCCGGTTTCACGGCGGAGCACAAGAACATTGACTGGACCTACATCAACGGTACCGGTTATCTGGACGACGAGGTGACCGCCAAGAACCTCGCCAGCCTGCTGGACGAGCGCTGCTTCGACTTCCGCGATTACGAAACCCTTCGGACCCGGCTTTCCGTCCTGGGACGCGTGAACTATAATTATAAGAAAAGGTATTATGTCACGCTCACGGCCCGGGCCGACGGCGCTTCCAACTTCGCCGAAAGCCGCAAGTGGGGCTTCTTCCCGGCCGCGGCCGTCCGCTGGAACCTGCGCAACGAGCCCTTCATGAAGAAGGCCAAGTGGCTGGACGACCTGTCCATCCGCGTCAGTGCGGGACGCAGCGGCAACGACTCCATCTCGCCGTACCTCTCGCTCCAGACCCTGACGGCGGAGCGTACGGGCTGGCTCTTCGGCTCCGTGCAGCCCATCAGCTACTACAACACGCGCCTTGCGAACTCCAACCTGACCTGGGAGACGACTACTTCCTACAACGTGGGTCTGAACTTCGCGGCGTTCAAGGAGCGGATTATGCTGGAAATCGACGCCTACCGGTCCCGGACCACGGATCTTCTCCTGGCGATGAAGACCAACCGCGCCACGGGTTACGACACCTACTTCACCAACCTCGGAAGTACGGTGAATACGGGTATCGAGGCCACCCTCACGACCCGCAACATTTCCAAGCGCCGTTTCAGCTGGAGCACGACCTTCACCATTTCCCACAACACCCAGTTGGTGGAGAATGTGGGCGAGGACCGGCTCATCGGCACCTTCTACAACCCCCGCAACTCCACCCAGCCGCTCTACGGCTACCGCAACGGCTATCCGGTGAACTCGCTCTGGGGTTACCAGTACGCCGGTGTATGGCATACGCAGGAGGAAATCGACCGTAACGCCGTGACCCATACCTATGTCTCGGACGCGGTCCCGTCGCTGGGCGGCACCAAGTTCGCCGACCTCAACCACGACGGCATCATGGACCAGAACGATATGATTTACCAGGGCTGTTCCGATCCCATCATTTACGGTGGTCTGCAGAACGTCTTCACCTGGAAGAACCTGGTCCTCAAGGTGTACTTCTCCTACTCGCTGGGCGGCAAGATCTACAACATCTGGCAGTTCTGGAACGGCGGCGGCTCGCGCGCCTACAACAAGTACCGCTTTATGCTGGATTCCTGGCATCCGGTCCGCAATCCGAACTCGGACATTCCCAGGGCCGGCTACGACGACTTCATCGGTTCCGACCGTATGATTTACGACGCCTCGTTCATCCGCTTCAAGGAACTCTCGCTGAGCTACCGCATCAATATGCCCACCCGCGTCAAGTGGCTGCGGTCCATCGTGCTGGGCATCAGCGCGGAGAACCTCTACCTCTGGAAGAACTACATCGGATTCGATCCGGATGTTTCCACCGAGACCGGCGCCCGGAGGATAGACAATGCCTCCTACCCGCGCCCGCGTTCCTATGTGTTCAACATCAACCTCAGCTACTAGTCGTATGAAAACAAGTAAAATTACCCTTTTGGCCCTTCTGAGCGCCGTATTGTTTTCATCGTGCTCGCTCAAGGAGAAAGTGACCTCATATACCCTGAGGGACCACTACTACAGGAACGCCAAGGAAATCGAGACGGGCCTGAATGCCTGCTACACGCCGATCCGCAGCATCTACGCCAATGTCAGCTTCTGGCAGATGACCGAGTGTGCGACGGACCTGATGTACCTCAATGTCCGCAATCAGTACAATGCGGTCTGCAACGTCTCGCCGTCCCGTCCCGGCTGCGCCACCACCATCTGGCAGGCGGGCTACCGCGGGGTTTCGCGCGCCAATTCGATGCTCGAGGCCATCACGGAGGCGAAAGAGAAGAAATACATCTCGGCCAGCGAGTATGCCGCCCTTCGCGGGGAGGCCGTCGTCCTGCGCGCGTTCTTCTATTATGTGCTGACCGCCACCTTCGGCGATGTCCCCTTCTACCTCGAAGAGGTGACGGAGGACAACCGCGAGGCCATCGAGTCGCTGCCGCGCTATGACGCGTCGCGCATCCGCGAGGCGATGATCACCGAGTTGCGCGAGACGCTGCTGCCCGAAGCCCTCGGCGGAAAAGCGGCCCTGCCGTTCCGTCGCACCTACGAGGAAAATGCCACCGATTACCGTATGGGAGCGGCCGTAGGCCTGTTCGTCGGCGGCCGTATGGCGCTTTGGAACAAGGACTGGGACAGCGCGAAGGCTTTCTTCGGCGTGCTGGAGGATATTTACGGCGAGCTTTCGCGCTATCCGCTGACGGATATCCCCTTCAGCCGTAAGTTTACCCCCGAATCCATCTGGGAAGTGGCACAGACCTACGAGCCTTACGGCTTGCAGCTCGTTGCGGGCATTTCGCCCTGGGCCACGCCGGTGCGGCGTATGGTCTATAACGACGACGAAGAGGCGGTCGCGGATTCCTCCCACTGCTTCTACAACGGCATCGCCATTCCGGAGCTCGGGCGGGATGCGCACATCTATTCCTGCGCACGTCCCACCACGTTCTTCAGCGAGACGCTTCAGCCCTACGATTCGCCCGACCTGCGTAGCGGCGAATACTCCAACGGGGCGACCGAGGCCCGCGGGGGAAGCGGCAACCTGGCCTGGCGCTGGAGCGGCTTCGACCCCACCACCCCCGAGGACACCTGGACGCCTTCCGCCCGCCGCGTGTACTGGTTCACCAGCGTAGGGAAGGCCCGCGCCACGCCCTGGCTCGGCAACAAGTTCTGGTGCTGGGACATGAAGTTCACGCGCGACTATAATAATTATAAGGTATTCCGCTACGCTTCCGCGCTGCTGGGGCTCGCCGAGGCCCACCTGATGACGGGGGACAAGAGCGAGTGCCTCCGCTACCTGAATATGACGCGTCGCCGCGCCGGCCTGGAAGACCTGACGGTCTCCGACGTGGGCGGGAACGACGCGCTGATGCTCGAGGAAATCCGCAACGAGTGCGCCCGGGAGCTCTTCGGCGAGTTCCAGCGCAAGTTCGACCTGGTCCGCTGGGGCATCTGGTACGAGCGCACCACGCAGTACAACACCGCGTCCAACCTGGTGGCGAACATCCGCCCCTGCCACCGTTACTGGCCGATTCCTGCCGACCAGGTGGCCAACTCGCACGGGGCGCTGGACAACAAGGAATATGGAGAGTAGAAGATTATGAAAAAGACTATCGCACTTATCGCGGCGCTCTTTGCGCTCGTCTCCTGCTACAAGCCCTATGTCTCCAAGGTCGACCTGGCCGTGAACGACACCCGGTACAATATTACCTGGGCGCAGGTCAAGGAGGCCCCGCTGGATTTCTTCTTCCCGGTGTATTCCACCGGCTCCTGGACCGTCCGGATCGTGGCCGGCGGTGACTGGCTGACCCTCGACCGGACTTCCGGACAGAACAACCAGTACATCAAATGCCAGGCCCAGACCAACACGCTCGACATCGTGCGTGCCGTCCGGGTGGAAGTGAGCAACGGAAGTAAAACCATCCCCGTCTATTTCGTGGTGTCCAGCAGCACGCTCAATGCGGCGGACATCCAGGATGCGGAACTTGACAAATATCTTATCTGAAGCCCATGAAAAAGATTTTCTATCTGTTTGCGGCGCTTGCCCTTGCGGCAGCCTGTGAGAAAGCGCCCGAATTCGTGGAAATCCACGAACTGGGCTGTTCCGATCCCGTAGCGGAAGTTCCCTCCACCGGGGGAGAACATTACTTCCAGATTGTGAGTGACGGCGAGTGGACGGCCACCCTGCCGGACGGCGTGAACTGGATTTCCTTTACCAACAGTGAAGCACGCTCGGTCACCGTCGCCGGGGACGCCACCCTGGGTCTCCGCTACGGTGACAACGAGGCCGAAGAGCGGGATGCGGTCATCCGCGTCGCCATCGGCAGCCGGGTGATGAACCTCCGGCTGATTCAGGACGGGGCGTACAGCCGCGACTTCCGCTTCGAGCAACGCAACGTGCTCATCGCCTTCACGACGGGCACCTACAGTTTCCCCTTCACCTGCAACGTAGACCCTTCCACCGTCAGTTATGCGGTGACCTACGATGAGGAACGGGACTGGATTGAAGAGCCCATCCCCGGCCTGCTGGAGGGCAACCTCGTCTTCAATGCCCGGGAAAACCTGGCGAAGGAGCGGCGCGGAGCCATCATCACCCTGAGCTCCGTGGACGGCGTAGGCCGCCCGCTCGTGGCGCGACTCTATGTCTCCCAGATGGCGAACGGCGAGGTGGAAACGATTCCCGTGACCGTCAGCGACGTGCTGAACTTCAGCCAGGACGACCTGGACGGCGAGAACCGCGTCCGCAAGAACTATGTCCTGAAGGGCCGCGTGCTCAACGACAACGCCGAGGGCAACGGGGCTCCCAACCAGAACCTTTCCATTATCATCCAGGACCTGACGCTCTCCGGGCGTACCGTGTACCTGCAGAGCCTCGAGCCGGATGAGACCGGCGCCCTGCGCGGCCTCAAGCTCATCTTCAATACCGTCGATGACAACTGCACCTACCGTTACGACCTGCTCGAAATCAACCTCCGCGGCCTGACCTACAGCGCCGAGGGAGGGGAGGCCGAGGACACCCCCTACAACGTGACCCTTTCCGGCGCGTCGGTGGTGAACGTCATCTCTTCCACGCGCGGCAGCCGTGCGGACGTGCCCGAGCGGCACCGGACGATAGCCACGCTCACGGATGAGGACGTCAATACTTTCGTCGTGATCGACCAGTGCGAGGTGCCCATCCGCAAGGGCCCCTTCTGCCCCGTCGACCTGCGTTATACGGAAATCATCAACAAGTATCCGCTGGTCATCCGCGACGCTCAGGGCAGCGTGATGTATATGGTGCAAAACGTCCATTGCGACTGGGCCCGCGACGGCCGGGGCATCCCCGAAGGCAGCGGCCCCATCGCCGGTATTCTCGTGCACGAACGCTGCGACAACTTCGAATGGAATTCGCAGGAGGCCGCGCAGAGCACGATGCTGCCGGACTACGTGACGGACAAGGGCTTCATCGGCCGCTACCAGATCCGTCCCGTCACGCGGGAGGAAATCGGTCTTTCCGAAAATCCCGAGACTGCGTCCACGCAGCTGCTGGCCGAATACCGCTACTGCAACGAGCTGTATCCGGACAAGTACATCGCCAATACCCAGAACGATACGCTCTATCCCACCTGGCCGCCGGTCCCGGAACCCATCAAGAGCCCCGAGGTCAACGGTTACCTCTGCTACTCGTACGGCAAGATTGCCACGGCACAGGACTGGACCCATCTCGGCCCCGTCCAGGACGGCAGGATTACCGACATCCCCGGCAACAACGGCGTGTTCGACGCGCTCGGCCGTTCCATCCACTGGAGCCCGCTGAGTTATGTGAGCACCTGCGGCATCATCCAGGGGGCGAACGGCACCGGCTGGTACGGCGGTTACTGGTGGAGCGGGAGCACTTCCGATCCGAAGCTTGACCAGTACTTCTGGGAAATCGAAGTCTCCACCGCGGGACTGGACGCTTCCCACGCGCCGCTTTCGCTGAACCTCGGCGTCAGCCAGGCCTACGGCGAGGACTGCGGCGCCCCGCGCTACTGGCTGATGGAATACTCGACGGACAAGGTGAACTGGACGTCCGTGACGGACGAAAGTTACGGCGCTGAGTCCTGGGTGGACTTCACCGCCAAGGGCCAGGACTACACCTACACGATTCCCGACTTCCCGGTCATCGCTTCGAAGAAGCAGTATAACCTGCCGGGCAACAAGTACGTCAGCATCAACTTTCCGGCCGGCGCCGATGTCTGGGGTAAGGACGCCCTCTACATCCACCTGCACGCGGCGAAGAACCTCGGCGGCAACAACGCCGCCGCCATCGGCGTGAGCTACGACGGTGCGGCCATCGCCAACAGCCGCCGCTCCGTTTTGAATTACGTTGGTATCAGATATAAGAAATAAAAGATATGAAGAGATTACTGATTGTCACCGTTTTGCTGGCTCTGGCGGGTTCGTACGCCGGGGCGCAGGGCGTCAAGGCCTACGAAGGCAAAATCACCCTCCCCACCTATCTGCTGGACCCTCCGGAGCAGGCCCCCGTGTTTGAGCGGGACTGGTCCTACCAGCGCGCACGCCGCAGCGTGTACCCCTATCCCCTCAATGACAACATGACCCGCAACCGTCAGGAAGTGACCTACGATTGCCTGTACATGGAGAACGAGTACATCGAGATGTGCGTCATTCCCGAGTTCGGCGGCCGCCTGATGTATGCCATCGACAAGACCAACGGCTACGACATCTTCTACCACAATACCGTGGTGAAGCCTGCCAACGTGGGTATGACCGGCGCCTGGATTTCCGGCGGCGTGGAGTGGAACGTGTTCCACCACCACCGCCAGACCAGCCACATCCCCTGCGACTGGCGCATCGTGGACAACCCCGACGGCTCCAAGACCATCTGGGTGGGCGAGACCGAATACCGCCACCGTATGCAGTGGGCCATCGGTATGACCCTCCGTCCGGGCAAGTCCTACATCGAAATCAGCGGACGCCTGATGAACCGCACCCAGGACAACAACTCGATGCTCTACTGGTCCAACGTGGCCACCCTGGTGGACGACAACTACCAGGTGTGCTTCCCCCAGCAGACCGAAATCGTGACCTTCCACTGCAAGGAGTGCTTCGCCCACTGGCCCATTACGCACGAGCCTTTCAACAAGATGAACTTCTACCAGAACGGCGTGGACGCCTCCTGGTGGAAGAACCACTATGTGGGCAACTCGATGTTCATCTATGACCAGAAGGCCGACTTCGTGGCCGGTTACGACCACGGCCGGCACGCCGGCACGATGCTCACGGGCAACCACAACATCATCAAGGGCGGCAAGTTCTGGCTCTGGGGCCCCAACTCCGAGTGGGACACCAAGATCCTGACCGACGAATCCGGCCACTACTGCGAACTGATGGTGGGCGCCTATTCCGACAACCAGCCCGACTACAACTGGAACTTCCCTTATGAAACCAAGGAATTCAGCCAGTTCTGGTATGGCATCCGGGATATGGGCGGCGTCAAGGCGGGAGACCGTCACGCGGCCATCAATATGGATATGAAGGAAGCGGGAAAGGTGCTCGTCGGCGCCAACGCCACCGAGAAATTCTCCTCCCTCACCCTCTGCCTGAGCAAGGGCGGGCAGGAACTCTGGAAGAAGAGTTTCGCCATCGACCCGGCGCATCCCCTCGTGGAGACCGTCGCCGTGGATCCCGCCATCGCGGAGCACGAACTGACCCTCGCGCTCTATGACGCGAACGGAAAGCAGATGCTCACCTACACGCCCGTCGTGCACGACCCCAACAAGCCGCTGCCGCCGATTGTGGACCGTCCCAAGCGCCCGAAGGACATCGAGAACACCGAGGAGTGCTTCTTCGTGGGACAGCGCAACCAGCAGTTCCACAATCCTTTCGTGAAGCCCGCCGATTACTTCCTCGAGGTCCTGCGCCGCGATCCGGGCGACACCCGCGCCAACACCCAGATGGGCGTAATGTGCCGCCTGAACGGCGAGTACGACAAGGCCGCCGCGTACCTGCGCAAGGCCATTGCCCGCCAGACCTTCGACTACACCCGTCCCAAGGATGCCGAGGCGATGTACAACCTCGGTCTCGTCCTGAAGGCCCAGGGCAAGCGCGAAGCCGCGATGGACACCCTCTACCGCGCCACCTGGAACTACACCTACAACGCCGGCGCCAACTTCCAGCTGGCTCAGATGTACAGCGAGGACGGCGACTACGAAATGGCCCTCGACCGTCTCAACGAGGCCATCGACTACAACGGCCGCCATTTCCACGCCCTCAACCTCAAAGGCACCATCCTCCGCAAGCTCGGCAAGACCGCCGAGGCGAAGGCCTGCTTCGACCGCGTGCTCGCCGCCGACCCGATGGACGCCTATGCGCTCTACAATGCCGCCGACAAGGCGACCTTCCGCAAATTTATGCGCGAGCAGCCCGAGAGCTACCTCGAGCTCGCCATTCTCTACTGGCACAACGGCTTCACGGACGAGGCGGTGAAACTCCTCGCCGACATCGATGCCCGCGTGGCTTACCCGACCGTAAAACTCTGGCTGGCCTACCTGACGGGCAACGACGCCCTCTATGCACAGGCCCTGGCCCTGCCCGTAGGCTACTGCGCGCCGTTCCGTCTGGAAACCGTCGCCGTGCTGGAAGCCGCGAAGAAGGCCTGCCCGCAGAGCGCCCTGCCGTACTATTACGAAGGCAACCTGCTGTACAATCTGCAGCCGCTCGCCGCGGTGGCGCAGTGGGAGAAGTGCGTGGAACTCGATCCCTCCAACGACACCGCCTGGCGCAACATAGGCTGGGAGGCCTGGCTGAACAGCAAGGATTACGCGAAAGCCGCCGCCTGCTACAAGAAGGCCATCGAGCTCAATCCCGATTCCGCCCTCTATCTGGAGGAATGCGACCAGGTGCTCGAAGCGCTCGGCGCACCCGTCCAGGAGCGTTACGACCTGCTGAAGAGCCACCACGCCACCGCCGTCAAGCGCTACTATCCCGAGGCCGCGGAAGTGATTACCGGCACCTATGTCGGCGATTACGACTATGTGCTCGATATGCTGGACAACTGCTACTTCCCGACCCGCGAGGGTGTGGCCAACTTCCACGACGTATTTGTGGACGCGCTGCTCCTGGCCGGCCGCCAGAAGGAGGAGAACGGCGATGTGGAAGGGGCTATCGCCCTCTATAAGAAGGCCTTCACCTATCCCGAGAACCACCAGGTCTTCCTCGTGGACAAGCGGGCCACCCACGATGCGCAGATTTTCTGGTATCTGGGCAAGGCCTATGAGAAACTGGGCGACAAGGAAGAAGCCAAGGCCTGGTACCAGAAGGCCGTCGACCAGGACTATGAGGTCAAGGGCAGCAAGGACTATCGCTACTACACCGGCCTGGCGCTCAAGAAACTGGGCCGCAAGGCGGAGGCCAGGGCCCTCTTCCGCGCCATGGTGAAGGAAGGCAAGGCCCGGATGGTCACCGACTATGTGAACTTCTACGGTGCCGAAGGTTCTTCGGGCCATACCGTCGACGGCGTGAACGCGGGGGCCTACTACACCAAGGCGCTGGGCGAACTCGGTCTCGGCCGCAAGTGCGCCGCCCGCCGCGACTTCAAGAAGGTTCTGAAACTCAAACCCGCGGACCTCTGGGCCGCCCGATTCCTGAAGAACAATGACTAAACGCTTACTTTTTGCGGCGATGATGCTCGCGGCGGCGCTTCCCGCCGCCGCGGACATCCACCGGGGCGATGTCCGTATCGCCTGGGACAATACCACCTTCCAGGTGATGGATTCCGTCGCCGTCTCCAATGCGGATTACACGATGGAGCCCAACCTCTGCTATCCCCGGGCCAAACACCTCTCGGACGGCAGCATCCTGCTCAGTTTTGAGAACGACCACTACGGCTGGGACATCTACACCCGCAAGAGTTACGACGGAGGTAAGACCTGGACGGCCGCGCGGCTCATCCGGCATTCGCATCCCGCCGTCTCCACCGTCGGCGAGGATACCAAGGTCTTCGTGAACCCCGATTTCATCCAGCTCCGTTCCGGGCGCATCCTGATGGCCTGGCAGTGGCGCTACAAGAAGGGCTACAACGACCTCCCGCACACCAACGACAACTGCGGCATCGAGCTGGTTTACAGCGACGACGCCGGCGAGTCCTGGAGCGCCCCCCGCGAGGTCTATCGCGGCCGCTGCTGGGAGCCGGCCTTCCTGGAACTGTCCACCGGGGAACTCCAGATGTACATCACGGATTCCCAGGAAATCAAGGACAAGGGCTCCTTCGCCTGTACCTCGGTCCTCCGTTCCTTTGACGGCGGCGCCACCTGGCAGGGCAAGGAAATGTGCACCCACCTCGACACCGAGCCCATCTCCCGCACCCGCTGGAACGGGCGCGGTATGGACGGGATGCCCACGGCGGTGGAACTGGACGGCGGGCGCGGCATCGTCGTGCCCCTCGAGACCTGGAGCGGCCGGGATGTCTATGACATCAGCCCCATCGTCGTGCGTACTTCGATGGCCACCAATTGGAAAACCCCCGACCAGGGCGCGGCCCTGCGGGCGAACGGTGGCCCCGAATACCCGCTCAAAAAGCAGGTAAACAAGGATTTCAAGGGCTTCGGCCCCTACAGCTGCAAACTCTCCAGCGGCGAGATGGTCATCCTCTCCAACGGGATTTACAAGAACCAGAGCGGCGTCTGGGTACTGATCGGCGACAACAACGGCAGCAACTTCAACTGCGTCAGCTCCGCCTTCGCTGACGGTGCGGACGGCTATTGGGGCTCCATCGACGCGCTCAATGCCAATGAAGTGATGGCCACCTGCTCCTACCGCTATACCCCGGAGGGCCAGAAACAGCGCTACAAGGTGATGCTCATCAAGGGCTGGCTCAACCGCTCCCGCACGATTGTCCGGAGCAAGAAGGCCCCCGTGGTGCAGAACCTGCGCGACTTCAAGCCCGAAGGACTCTGGATGATTGGCAAAGAGGCTCCCGGCAAAGCCTATGTGGATTTTGCCTACGACGCCAAGAACTTCTTCCTGACCTCCTATGTCTTCACGGACAACATCGTCTCCTATTCTCCCGAGAACTCCGACGCGGCGCAGATTCTGCTCTTCCGCGCAGGCAACCGCAAGGGAGAAGGCCGGGGCACCTGGAAGATTACCGTGAACGCCAAGGGCGACTACACCGTGTACCAGGAAGACGGTTCCAACTGGAAACCCCTCTGCTGGGAATACGGCAAGGCGGCGGTGAACGTCTCCGGTTCCGTGAACGAGGGCTCCGGTGCGGACCTGGGCTACAGCGCCCTGGCCGCCCTGCCCTGGGACCTGATCGGCGGAAAGCCTCAGAAAGGGGAGCAACTCCGCATCCACCTGCGCCGCATCTGGAAGAGCGGCGTGAAAGTGAAAGCGAAAGTCATCCGCGAGGATATGGAAGGGGAGAACTCCGACTATCCTGGCGAGTGGCTCAGCGTTACCTTGAAATAAATGAAAAAACACCTTCTTCTTTTTATCAGTGCTGTCCTTCTGCCCCTGTTTGCCCAGGGGCAGAAGCAGCACATTCACTCCATTGACGAGTTGAACCGCAACTGGGACACCGATACGCACCTCAAGGAAAACCGCTACCGGCTGGAACCGGATTTCCGGACGATGGTGGACCTGGGCGAGGCCGAACTGGGCTTCCAGAAGCTGCACTATCCCCGCATCAAGGTGCTCAAGGACGGCTCCTACATCCTGTTCTACCAGAGCTCGCGCATCGGCTACCACTGCTACTGCGCCTTCAGCAAGGACGGCCTCCACTGGGAGCGCGGTCCGCGGGTGTTCGAGGGCCATCCCATCGTCAATTCCGGCGGCGAGAAAGACTCCCGCGGCTACTCCACCGTCGATGCGGTGGTGCTCGACAACGGCGACATCCTCGCCTTCGTGTCCTACCGCGCGGTCAAGGGCTACACCCGTTTCCCGCAGGACGACGGTCTGAGCATGAAGCGCTCGACGGACGGCGGCCGGACCTGGAGTGAAGAGAAGGAGATTTACAAAAGCATCACCTGGGAGCCGTATGCGATGCAGCTCCCTTCCGGCGAGGTGCAGGTCTATTTCACCGACTCGGACCACGACTGGGAGCCCGCCTCTTCGGGCGTGACGATGCTCCGCAGCCTGGACCGCGGGGAAACCTGGACCACCCACTGTCAGATCATCCGCCAGTACAGGGCGACGGGCCGCCGCAAGGATGGCCAGCCCGGCACGCGCAAGGTCTGGACGGACCAGATGCCTTCCGCCGTGCTGCTGGGGGACGGCAAGACCATCCTGGCCGCGGTGGAGTCCCAGGACTCCCTGAACCACTTCCACATCACCTTCGTCAAGGACGACACCAACTGGGCCACCACCCTCACCGGGGAGATGGAGGGGCCCGCCTCACGCCTGGACAACTGGCGCAGCGGCGGCGGTCCCTACCTGTCGCATTTCCCTTCCGGCGAGACGGCCCTCTCCTTCCAGGGCAAGTATTTCAACGTGTCCCTGGGCCTCTCTACCTTCAATTCCCTCAAGCAGGCGCGCTTCATCCAGCCCTTCGGCTACCGGCGGGGCCTGTGGGGGAGTACCCAGATCCTGGACCCGCACACCCTCTTTGCTGTGGCGCCGTCCCTGGACCACAAGATGGACAAGAGCGTCATCAGCCTCTGCAAGATGCGGCTCAACCACCGCGTGGATGCACCCTATTCCCATATGAGGGTGGACGGCAACACCATCGAATGGGCGGACAATACGGACGCCCTCTTCCTGGGGAGCGAGAGCCAGGCGCAGTGCTCCTTCCGTTTCGCACACGACGAACTGATGCTCTATATGCTCGTCGAGTGCCTGGACAGCGAACTGCTCTACCGGGACAAGATTGTCTTCAAGTTCTCCAACGGCACCGACGACAAGGATATCTTCTCCAGTTTCGTGGAGGTGACGCAGAAGGGCGTGGCTGTGGACCGCGACCTCGAAGGCAAAGTCTATGAAGAGCCCGGCGTGGGCTACCTGGCGGAAATCGCGATTCCGCTTTCCGTCCTGCCGCACGCTCCGGACCGGCTCTTCTTCTACGCGGAAATCCGCAAATCCGGCCTTGTGGACGGCTTCTCCGCCCTCAAGGAGACAGAATACTTCCATTGGATGCCCGTCAAGATGATGGGCTGGGCGCAAAATCAGTAACGGCGATGAAACGATTTTTCCTTTTGACGGCAGCCCTTTTCTGGGCCCTGGGCGCTTCGGCGCAGCTGCACATCCACTCCATCGACGAACTGAACCGCACGGCGGAAACGCTCAATTCCCACGCGGGAGTGACGGAGCGCAGCAACCTCGAACCGGACCTGCGCACTTTCATCACCCTCGGCGAAAAGGAACTCGGGCAGCAGATGCTCGACTACGGCCGCATCAAACGCCTGCGCGACGGCCGCTACCTGCTCTTCTACCAGCCGCTGATGCACGGCTACCACATTTACCTTTCCTTCAGCGACGACGCGATTCACTGGAGCCGCGGTGTCCGCATCTTCGAAGGCTACAAATTCACCAACGGCTACGGCGAGGACGACATTATGAAATACGCCACCGCCGATGCCGTCGAGCTCGAAAACGGCGATATCCTCTGCTTCTGCATCTTCCACAGCAACAAGCACTACGCAGAGCAGCTGGACGAATTCGGCCTCTGCATGAAACGCTCCACGGACGGCGGCAAGACCTGGGGAGAAGAGAAGGTGCTCCACCGCACGGTGGACTGGGAACCCTATCCGATGCAGCTCGCCAATGGCGAAATCCTCGTGTTCTTCACGGACTCCGACTGGGACTGGGACCCCAACTCTTCGGGCTCCAGCCTCCTGCGCTCTTCCGACAACGGCTATACCTGGACGCTCCAGAAGCAGGCCGCGCGCCAGCGGCGCGCCAAGGCCAAACCCAAACAGCGTTCCGTGGGCACCCCGCGCATTCCCGCGGATTCCACCCGCACGGTCTTTACGGACCAGATGCCGGTGGTCATTGTCCTGAACGGCACGGATACGGCCCTGGGCGCGTATGAAACGCAGATGACGGAGGGCCCCCTGACCGTTTCCCTGTCCTGGGGCGACGCGTCCTGGCCCATCACCCTGACCGGCGAGATGACCGGTCCCGACGACCGCCGCAACCAGTGCATCGAGGGCGGCGCACCCTACCTGATGCAGTTCCCTTCCGGGGAGACCCTGCTTTCCTACGGTTACGGCGAGTTCGGCTGCCGCCTGGGCAGCGAGACCGGCCGGAACCTGCCCGAGCGCCCGGAGTTCAAACCCTTCGGCAACCGGACGATGCGCTGGGGCGCCGTGTCCAAAAAGGACGACCATACGGCCCTGGCCGTCGCCACCCATACCTACAAGGGACAGCGGGTGGAGAAGGGCCACCTGCTCGTGACGCAGATGCGGCTCAATCACGCGATCGACGCGCCGCAGGCCGCTATCGCCGTGGACGGCAAAAATACGGACTGGGATGCGGTGGACGAGGCGCTGTTCCTGGGCAGCGAGACGCCCGCGCAGTGCTGCTTCCGCTTTGCCAATGACGGCAGCCGGCTCTATATCCTGGCCGAATGCCTGGACGCCGATATGCAGGCCGGCGACGGCCTGACGCTCCTGCTGGGCGACGGCGCCGACAAGTCGAAGTACTATCCCGTGTTCCTGGACGCGTCCCCGCGGGCGGTGAAGATTGCGCCCCGCGACGCTCTCAAGGCCGCATCGACGGTGGTCAAGGGAACCGGCTATGTCGCGGAATACAGCGTGGAACTGTCGCAGTTGCCGCTCGGCGCGGACGGGAAGGTCTATGTGAACGCGATGCTCTACAAGGGCGACAAGTGCGACACCTTCACCGGCGTGCGTCCTTTCCAGGTAGAAAGATGGATCCCTATAACACTAAGGTAGTATGAGAAATATGTTGATGTTGGCGATGGCCCTGCTTTCCTTGTCCTGTACCAAGGAAGTACAACAATATCAGACGATCATCCGGGCGACGGTGGAGGAGAGCCGGACGGCTTTGGACGGCGTGAAGGTGCTTTGGCGCCCGGATGACGTCATTATGGTGAACGGACAGGCATCCACTTCGATTACCGTGTCCGCGGACGGGCGCAGCGCGCAGTTCACCCTGCCCCTCGTGAACGCCCCCTATACGGTGTATTATCCCGCATCGGCGGTAGAAGACGGCAAACTGGTGCTGCCGGAGCGGCAGAACTGGGTGCAGGATTCCTTCGACCCTGCGGCCGCGCTGATGAGCGGCTATTCGGCCACTTCGCCGGATGTGACCTTCTCCTGCCAGACCGCATTCCTGCGCATCGTGGTGAATTCGGAACACGCGCACGCCATCCGCCGCATCGAATTGTCGGCTATCGGCGGAGAGAATATGAGCGGTCCGCTGGACGCCGTCGCCGCCGCGGGAAAGAAAGTGGTGGTGAGCGGTAGCGCCGGCATTCCGCTGGGCGAAGCGGTTTACGCCGCCGTCGCCGCGAAGACCTATGCTTCCGGCATCCGGATGCGCATCGTGGACGTGGAAGGCCATTATCAGGACATCCATTCCGCAAAGGCCTTTGACGCGCTGGCGGGCACCGTCTATAAGACGGAGGTGAACTTCGTTCCCGAAGGCACCCTCGTGGAGGCCGGGACCGAGGATACGGACCGCCGCGACAACGTGACCAAGATTCTCTTTATCGGCAACAGCCATACGCTGGACGCCACGGACCTGCTGCCCCTGATGCTTCGGCACGAGGGGGTCCGCAACGTGGAACTGACCCGCGTCTTCCACGGCGGGTACTACCTGGTGGGCTACAACACCTATTTCAGCAAGGCGAACAACGCCTCGCTGACCTGGTGGTATCCCGGCCAGCGCTTCTGGAACGGCAATACGGAACTGACCTATTCCCTGGAGAACATCGTCCGGCAGGAAAAGTACGACATCGTGGTGCTTCAGGAATATACCGGCAATTTGCACGCCTGGACCTGGGACGACGCCGAACGCGACGCCATCCACGGCCTGGTGGACAAGATCCGCGTGAGCAGCCCGGATGCGGAATTCGTGTACTTCCAGTCCCATTGCTGGGCCAACGGCTACGAAACGCTGCTCAAGTACTTCAACAACAACGTGGAGATGTTCGAGGCAGTGGTGAACAACAACTCCCTGCACGTGATGGATCCCGCCGAGGGCTATCCCTTCCAGCGCTTCTTCTCCACGGCAGCGATGCTCCAGAACCTGCGCACCACGGCGCTCAACCTCCCCAACGGCTGTGACCTCTGCCGCGGCGACTGGGTGCACCTCGACTACGGAATGACCCGCGTGGCGGCGTCCCTGCTGGTCTGGAAGACGCTCATCACCCCGCTCACCGGCATCCAGCCGGAGGACATTTCCTTCCGCTTCACCGAATTCTATCCCTATGTCGGCAAATACACGACTCCGGCCATCGACGAGAACTGGCCCGCGCTGCTCGCCGCGGTGAATGCGGCGGTCGCCGACCCGTACCATATCACGGATATGAGCAGCTGGACCACCGTCCCCGACTATGTGGACGACCCGGGCAGCGTCTGCCTGGACGACACCGGGGTGGACATCCGTCCCGTCAGTTTCCCCCTGCGTTTCCACCTGACCGGCTGGAAGGGGAGCGGCGAGCAATTCCTCTGGGGACCGCTCGGCGTATGGATGGCGGACCAGGCACAGGCCTTCGCCAAATGGGTTTCGGTATCGACGCCCGTTCCCGACAAACCCTACAAGCGCAGCATCGCCGCCACTTCCAGCGGTACTTCCTGCGCGATCGGCGGCGTCTGGACGGGGGATTATTTCGAATTCGTGATCCCCGTACGGAATTTCAAGCCGGGAACGACCCTGCGTTTCTCCGCGCCGGTCTATACGCGCCGGGGTCCCTGCTTCTGGTACCTCGACTACCTGGACGGCGACACCTGGAAGCACAACAGTTCCGAATGTACCACCTGGGACGGCGCCTTCACGCACGACGCGACCTTTGCCGTCGGCTACGGCACGACGAATGTCAGCACCGACGTCACCTTTGAGAACGGCATTGCCGAGGGCTTCCTGCGCCTGCGTCTGCGCTGCGCCGACGGCACCATCCAGGCGGGTTCCACCGGGGCCGTCCAGAGCGATACCCCGTACATCTCCGGCAGCGACCACGGTTCGGTCTTCTATTTCCTCGGCGGTACGCACGTCAGTTTTTCTATCGTACAATGAACAAACGGTCTCTCATCGCGCTACTGCCTGCCCTCCTGCTGCTGGCGTGCAAGGAAGAACAGGGACCCGTCGGACCTCCGACGGCGGTCATCACCCCGTATGCCCTGTTGAACGCCTCCGCCCACGCGCCCGCCTCCCACGCGGGAGCCGAGGAGCGCAGCGTGCTGACCTTCATCGGCGGGAGTTATGTACAGACCCCGCGCAGCGCGACGGAGATGGATATGCCGGTCTATCCGCGCTTCATCAAGACCACGGACGGCCGCTGGCTGCTGTTCTATCACAACGGCAGTTATGACGCGTCCACGGGCAAAAACTCCTGGGCGGGCTCCTACTGCTGGTATGCGGAGAGCACGGACCTGCTCAACTGGAGCAATCCCCGCAGCATTTTCCCTATCCAGCGCAGTGCACAGAGCGAATACGACGATGTCATCAGCCGCTATTACGCCGGCGTACATCCCGTGCGGCTCGCCGACGGGCGCCTGATGGCCGTGGCGTCGTACCGCGGTTCCAAGGATATGCGCCACCGCACCCGCGACAACGGCCTGGCCGTCCGCTTTTCTTCGGATGAAGGCAAGACCTGGACGCAGGAACGGCGCATCTGCGTGGGTACCAACTGGGAGCCCCGTCCGCTGGTGCTTTCCTCGGGGCGCGTGCTCATCTATTACACCGATTCCCGTCCTTATGTCGAGGGCGTCTGGGAGTCGGCGCTCGTGAGCAGCGGCGTCTCCTATATTTATTCCGACGACAACGGCGCCACCTGGAAGCCCGACGATCCCTTTACCGACCACCTTCCCGCCTTCCGGCAGCTCCGGGACGAGAAAAACGGGGTGAAACTCTACACGGACCAGATGCCCGGCGTGATTGAACTGGCGGGCGGAAAACAGCTCGTGGGCACCGGGGAATCCAACATGGCCTCCGGCTCCTCCTCCACGACCGACTACTGGGTGAGCCTGGCCCGCAGCGACAAGAACGGCGACTGGGGCCCCGCGGACCCGGATCCCTCCGGGGAACTTCCCGCCGGCCGCCAGGACTGGGAAAAGAAATTTACCAAAGGCGCCGGCCCGCAAATCGAGCAGTTCCGCTCCGGTGAGACGCTGCTCACCTACAATGACAACAACACCTTCTATATGCGTCTCGGCAACGCCGATGCCACCCTTTTCGGCGACCAGTTGCGCGTATTCGAAGGCGCGAGCCCGGTGGGCCGGGGCTTCTGGGGTTCGGCGTACATCGATTCCCACATCGCCCTGCTGGGCATCGGCGGTTCCGGCGGCAAGACCGGCCTGGGCTACTTCCTGCAAATCGGCCGCTACTACCTCAATCACGATATCGATGCGGCGGCCAGGATCGTCACCGTCGACGGCAACAACAAGGAATGGCCTGCGACGGACCACGCCCTTTTCGTGGGCTCCGCGAGCGAACGGCACGCGACCCTGCGTGCAGCCGTGAGCGGCGGAAAGCTCTGCTTCCTGGCGGAACTGGACGCTTTTGCCGCGGAGGCGGGGGAGCGCGTGACCGTCTATCTGGCGGACCCGGCGGGGGAGAGCCTTGCGGTCGGCGACGTGTATCTGCGCGTATCGCCGGACGGAGAACTGCGCAGCTGCCGCTATTCGCCGGGCTGGTACAATGCCGAACTGGGTGCGGAAGCCGCCGTCGCGAAGGGCGAAAACTGCTGGCTGGCGGAATTTTCCGTCCCGCTGTCGGCCCTGCCCGTCCGGGGCGGGGAAGTGCGGGTGAATTTCGCCGTGAACTGTGCCGGGGACGGCGAACAGGCTGTGCGGCCGGTCTCCTCGACGGAGACCAAAAACTGGTGTAAAATTAAGTTTGATGAATAGATTTGTCCTGTCTGCGCTGGCATTGACGGCGCTTTTTGCGGCTTGTAGCCGGGTAGTCCCGGAAAATCCGGAGACGATGACGCTTTCCTGCTCGATGGAGGCGTCCCGGACGGCGCTCAGCGGTACCAAGGTGATTTGGCAGTCCGGGGACGCGATTGTCGTGAACGGCCAGGCCTCCACCGGCATCAGCATCAAGGCGGACAACCCCTCGTCGGCCTCCTTCACCCTGCCGGTCGTGAATTCCCCCTACTATGCGATTTATCCCGCCAGCGGCTTTGTGGCAGGCTCTTACCGTCCCGCGCTGGCCAAATACGGCAGCGTCGAACTGCCCGCCGTGCAGGCCTATGTAGCGGACTCCTTCGATCCCGCGGCCGCCGTGATGCTGGGCAAGCAGAGCGGGGAGGTTCCGGAAGTCTCCTTCCGGCACGCGATGGCCTGGATCCGCTTCACCGTGAGCGGCGCCGCGCCCCAGCCCGCCATCAAGAGCGTACGGGTGACCGCTATCGGCGGGGAAATCCTCTCCGGCACCTTCCAGTTCAAGCCCTCGACGATGTCCCTGCAGGCCACCGAGGGCAGCCCTTCCGTAGCCGTCGAGCGCGCGTCGGGCATCCCCCAGGGTGCGCCGATGCTCCTGGCCCTGCCCGCCGGGACCTACGCCTCCGGCCTGCAACTGCGTATCGCCGACGTGACGGGCCGCCTGATGACCGTCCGCTCTGCCAAGAGCTTTACCGCGGAAGCCGGCGTGATTTACAATACCGCCCTGACCTATGTGCCCAACGGCACCGAGGTTGGCGCCGATGCCGGCGACGTGGACGATTCCCATATCGAAGTGACGCCCTACTGGCGGCTCAATGACGGCAACGAGGAACTCAATTCGCATGCGGGACAGACGGACCGCTCGATGCTGACCTATGTAGGTAACTCCTATGTTCAGCTGGATGAGAGCGTTACGGGACTTCCTATGACCTCCTATCCGCGTTTCATCCGCACGAAGGACCACCGCTGGCTGCTCTTCTACCACAATGGGATTTACCACGAAGACGCCGGGACCTATACCTGGGCCGGTACGGAATGCTATGTCGTGGAAAGCAGCGATATGAAAAACTGGCACAGTCCCCGGAAGATTTTTGCCCGCGAATACAACGTGCCCAGCCCTTATGGCGACAAGTTCCAGCGCATTTTCGCCGGGGCGCATCCCCTGCGCCTGCCCGACGGCCGCCTGATGGTGGTGGCCTCGTACCGCCGCAGCGGGGATTTCCGGCACAAAATCAAGGACAACGGCCTGGTCTTCAGGTATAGTTCCAACGAGGGCCGGAGCTGGAGCAGCGGGCAGTACATCAATGTGGGCACCAACTGGGAGCCCCGTCCGATTGTGCTCTCGTCCGGCCGCGTCGTGGTCTATTACACCGACTCCCGTCCTTATGTGGAGGGCGTGTGGGACAAAGCCATCGTGAGCAGCGGCGTTTCCTACATCTATTCGGACAACAACGGAATGACCTGGCAGCCCGGCAATGTGCTGGACGACCACCTCTGGGCCTTCCGGCAGTTGCGCGACACCAAGGACGGCACAAAAATCTATACGGACCAGATGCCCGGCGTCATCGAACTCAACGGCAGCCGCCAGCTGGTGGGCGTGGGTGAAGCGAATTATGCCACCGGCGGCACCGACCAGTCCAATTACTGGGTCGATATGGCCTGGAGCGACACTGACGGTTCCTGGGGGAGTCCGGACGCCAACGGCGTAATGCCCGCCGACCGCGCCAACCAGGCGTACAAGGGCGCAGCGCCCACCATCGAGCAGTTCCGCTCCGGCGAGACCGTCATTACCTACAACAACAACAATATTTTCTACCGCGTTTTCGGCGACGAGACCGCCCGCCATTTCGCTGACCCGGTGCGGATGTTCGGCGCTTCTTCCGCCGATTACCCGATGGGCCACGGCTTCTGGGGTTCCTGCCTCGCGGACGGCCACGTGCTGCTCGCGGGTACGGCCGGCGAGGGCGGCGCAGCCGGCAAGGACTTCTTCATCGAGGTTGGCCAGCACTACCTGAACCACAACATCACCGCTTCGTCGCGCAGCGAGACCGTGGACGGCCGCAATGGCGACTGGAGCACCGCGGACCAGGCCCTGTTCCTGGGTTCCGCCGGCGATATGCACGCGACCCTGCGCGCCAGCGTGTCCGACGGGGTGATGTACTTCCTCGTGGAAATGGAGAACGCCGCGCTCGCCGCATCGGACTATGTGCGCATCTACTTGGCGAACGCGTCCAAGACTTCCGTTGCGACCGGCGACGTGTATCTGCAGTCCACCCTGGGCGGCGAACTCAGCAGCTGCCGCTACAGCGGCTCCTGGGTGTCTGCGTCGCTGGGGGCGGCGAGCGCTGTGAGCAAGGGCGACGGACTGGCGGTCGTGGAGTTTAGCGTACCGCTTTCGAACCTGCCGGTCAGCGGGTCGGCCCTGCTGGTGAATTTCGCGGTGAAGGACGGCAAGGACGGCCTGCAGTCCCTGCTCACCGAGCCCGGCAGTACCTCCTCTTCCCGGAAAACTACCTCTTGGATGAAACTCTCATTCTGATAAATTATAAATTTTAATACGATGAAAAAGATTGTAAGTTTCCTGATGATGGCGGCCCTGGTCTGCGGGGCTGCGGTGAATGTAGAAGCCAAAAAGAAGGCCGCCGAGCCGGCCAAGCCCGTGCCCGCCGAACGCTGGAGCGAGGAAAAGGCGAATGCCTGGTATGCAGAGCAGGAGTGGCCCGTGGGCTGCGTGTTCGTGCCTTCGAATACCGGGACGCCGGTGGAAATGTGGGCGGCGGAGTACTTCGACGAGGCCCTCATCGACCGTGAACTGGGCCTGGCGCAGAGCCTGGGCTTCAATGTGATTCGTCTCTTTATGTGCGACCTCGTCTGGCAGAACGACCGCGAGGGCTTCATGGAGCGCCTGGAGAAATATGTGAGCCTCTCCGACAAGCACGGTCTGCGCCTCCTGCTGACCTTCTTCACCAACGGCGGTACCATCAAGAACCCGTACCTCGGGCCCCAGCCGCAGTCCGCGCCGGGCGTCCACAACTCCGTGTGGATGTCCTCCCCGGGCCGCGACGTGGTGAACAACCCCGAAAAGTGGCCCGTCATCGAGGAATACCTCAAGTGCGTGCTCACCAAGTACAAGGACGACCCGCGCATCTTCGCCTGGTGCCTCTACAACGAGCCGGAGAACACCAAGACCTTCAAGACCCTGCCCTTCCTGGAGGCGGTGTACCGTTGGGCGCGCGAGGTGAACCCTTCGCAGCCCCTCACTTCGCCCATCTGGGCCCTGCCCGGCATCGGCAGCAGCAATATGCCTATCCAGGCCTTCGTGCTGGCGAACAGCGACGTGGTCTCCTTCCACTGCTACGGCAACTATGAGAACTGCGCCCGCTACATCCAGATTCTCAAGCAGTTCAATCGTCCTATCGTCTGCTCCGAGTGGATGGCGCGTACCCGCGGGTCGGATTTCTACACGATTCTGCCGGTCTTCAAGCGCAACAAGATCGCCTGCTTCAGCTACGGCCTGGTGAACGGCAAGCAGCAGTGCCATTATCCCTGGAACGCCAAGGACAAGGACGGCAACCCCATTCCCTTCAAGGAAGAGCCCGCCGTCTGGTTCCACGACATTTTCTATCCTGACGGCACCCCCTGGAACCCCACCGAGGTGCAGTTCATCCAGTCCCTGACCAAGAACAAACAGAAGTAATTGATGCAAAAAAAGGTTTTTGTCTACCTGTTAGCCTGCGCCCTGCCCCTGCTTCCGGCCTGTGTCCGGGAAACCCCGGAGCAGGAAGAGGAGAGCATTTCTCCCATAACCGGGGAAGGCAGCGAAGAAGGGCGGCTGGACGGCACCGCCGTCAAATGGCGGGGGACGGACAAGATTGCCGTCATCGACAACACCTCCCCCTATGTCCACGTGTTTGACAACACCGATGTGGGCGGCGGCGCCCGCTGCCGCTTCGTCGGCGAGGCGGGGGATGCCGCCTCCTGGCCCGTAGTCTATCCCTATTCGGCGTTTACGCGGAAGGGGACGGATAAATTTTACGTGACATTCCCTGCCGTACAGACGGCGGTGACCGACGGATTTGCCAACGATAGCTACATTACCGGCGTCGTCGCCACCGGCAAGTCCTTCACAATGACGCCGCTTTGCTCGATGATCAAGTTTACGCTGGCCTATAAGAACATCAAGCAAATCTTCATTGAGGCGAATCTGAATTCCACCTTCACCGGTACGGTCCGGCCGCTGGCAGGAACCTTCATTGTCGATGTCAATCATCTTGATCCTGATGATATCAAGACGGGAGACGATCATCCGGAGTATAGTTCAGGTCGGAGCGGCATTACCCTGAATCCCCCGACAGGGGAGACCACTTTCCCCGTCGGGGCTTACTATGTCCCCATTGCTGATTTTACAAGCAGATACGGCAATGTGGTGAATATGCGCCTGACCTTCACCCGCCAGGACGACCAGACGGCTTCCCGCAGCAAGACCGGCGCAAACTTCTCCTTTGAACGCGGAAAATACACCGACTTCGGCACGGAGGCGGTGGACGAGGGCCTTTCCTGGGAATACTACGATATCGTCTTTGCCGTTCCCGGTCTGGACGACCACACCACCGCCACCAATCTCCGTTGGCCCTTTGCGTCCTGGAAGACCTCGGACGACGGTAGTCCGTGGACGGAAAAGGCGGACCCCTCGGCCAATTTGCAGAGCTTACGTTCAAGTCTCGCCTGGGATATTGAGGGAAAACTGAAGGACTCCGGCCATACCCTGCGTCTCCACTCCGTGGCAGCTGGAGGTACCGGTACAAAAACGGAAAAACTCCGCTATGCCGAGAATGCCAATGGCTTGTACCTGAGCGGCCATGTAGGCAGTTACATCGAATTCCCGGCGATGCCGAACCGCCACCTGTTGCGCGTCATTGTCGATTACGACGGGACCTCGACAGAAGGAGGAAGCCCTTATATGAAGGGGTATTCTGCTGCTGCCTGTCCGCACATCACAACCGTTGCAGGCGTAAATGCAGATTACACCCTGACCCGGGATGCAGACGGCTTCTGCCACGATTACAATCTCTACAGCACCGCAGACAACACGGCGTACCGTTATGTGATTTCCCACGACCTCGGGACGGACTGGTCCGGTCCGCGCATTCAGCGCATCCGGCTCTATTACTCCAAGGAAAGCCGCTCCCTGACCCTGCCCGAACCGACCCTCAGTGTCATCAGTACCACCCTGCGCCGGTACGAAAACACCCTGACCCTGACAGGTGCCGACGGTGCGTATGACATGGGCATCGTTGTCCGGCATGCGCTGGAGACGGCCGATCCCGATGCTCCGAAAGGTCATTCGTACGACCGTGTCATTCCCGTTCCGGTAACGCCCACGGTGGTCGGAACTACGCAGACCTATGTTTGGGAAAATTCGCTCCCCTGGAGTAAAATGCGTGATGAAGATGAACTTTCCGGCGGCGACCCCGGTCTTACGGAAGAAAACGAGGTCTATGCCTATGTACGCAAGTTCGGCTGCACCACGGATCCGCGTACGATGAACCCGACCGAATCGTTAGGCGATTCCGGCGATGGCTGGTGCACCAGTGTCCTGACGAAAATCCAGCGTCCAAGCTATGACTGGAGCGGCACATCATCGGATTTGAACTATGTGTATTCTTCCGATACGCAGGTGAAACTCAGCGCGACCTTTACTGTAACGGCGGGAGCGACGCAGGCTTACGATTACGGCTTTATCTACAAAACTGATGCGGCTGCAGACGAACCGGGCAACTGGAATTACACCAAACTGGACCAATGCGGTGCAACGAAAGACGAAATTTCCGGATATACGCTGGCCAGTGGAGCCAATCAGAGCATCAGCGCTACCCTGACCGGCCTGACGCCCGGCACGACCTATGTATACCGCCCCATAGTAGTGCAGCATATGGCTTGTAAGTTTGATGACGGAACCAGCGGTGAAAGTTCGGAGACCAAAGATTATAAATATGTTGCCCGGGCGTCGACAGGTTCTCAGGTGACTCTGGCCGGCCCGGTGGTGACCGTGACGACGGCGCCGGAAGCCCACTACTTCAGTGCCTCGACGGGGCACGTCACTAAAACCGCTTATATGAGCGTTGCGCACTTGGATCCGGCGCTGTATAATGTCGGACGCTTTACCAGCGGCTATCTTTATGGTGCTGCAGGAAAAATCCGGACGCGTACTGACAGCAAAAAGATTGGAGACAGCCAGGGAGAGACGTTCCCCACAACAGGAATATTTACCGGCGTATTGGCCTACAATACCCAGCATATCTACGACGGGAGCGGTTATAGCTCTTCTCCGTTGACCGGTCTGCCGGATGAGGACTACGCTTCGGTGAATTACCGGCCGTACTTCGCCTTTGTAGACGGCTCGGGCAATGAAGGCGTGGCCTATCCCGCCAGCGGTGACGGTTACACGCTCACCTGCCCCGTGCCCAGTGCCAGCGGCGGCGACTACCTGTGGCAGGGGGCGACTTCTGCAGACCTGAAGGGGACCATCGCCGTGACGGATGCCAACTGCAAACTGGAGATTGGCTACAGTACAGACGGGGGCTCGACCTGGACAGGGATTACGCAAGACCTTGCGGCCGGAACCCAGACCATCTCTGCCGCTACCCTGGCCGCGGAAGGTCCGCAAACCGTCAAGTTTGGCGTGCGACGCAGCGGATCGTCGGATGCAAGCACCTGGAAGTCGCTGGATATCGAGTTGGAGCACCCCTTCTCTATGGTGACTACCTACTCCTCTTCATGGTATGACAATCGCACCACGGCGACAATTGCCGGGAGTTTTACCACCAACAAGGTGGCCTCCAATAATTTGGTGGAATACGGCTTCTATTACACGGAAATTAATGGTACGGCACATACTTCCACCATTTACACGGCACCGTCGAATGCTCAGGATTATTACACCATTAACATTACGGATGGTGTAAGCACAGCGGTTAGCCGGGACAAGCGGCTTGTCGGTTGGTTTTTTGCGCGTTTGGTGGGCTCATCGTCCGTTCCGACCTCCCATTGGACGACAGAGGACAGCGCCAGGTCCGGAAAACAGATGATGACGCATACCTGGGCGGATAATTTGGGCTATGCAAAGCGTCTGTATGTGAATTTCAATACCAATCCACGGAGCGTAAACTCTTCGGCCACCAATCCCTTCCTGCCGATGAACAACGTCAACTATATCGATGATTTGTCGGTAACATACGCTACGCTGTGCCAGGATAAGAAAGCGCGGGTTGTCAGCGGAGAGGAGGATCTGGATATTGAATTCCATTTGACCCACGGGGTGAGTACGGCTGCAGCTCATGCCGTTCTTTCCGGGGCCTGCCGCAATGAAAGTGGCAAAGGGCGAATGCGGGTGTATGCGGCGACCAAGGATGATTACATCCTCCTGCCCTGTCCTTCTGATGTAAAGATTGCCCGGGTGGTCGCCTGGATGTGGGCGAAGTATCTAAATACCTATTGGGATCCTGAGGAAGCTTCGGCGCACACCTATGCTTTCTTTACTTCCAATCAAGACAGTCCGGCTTATGTGGGCCCCTCCTATCATACAATTTATACAACCGAAGATGAATTTCAAGACGAAGTTGCCAGCTGGGAGGCGTCATTGAAAGAGGCGAATTATTCGTATTCCACTTATCACGGTCAGCCTCTCCGTCTGCACTTCTGTGGACAGTCTGTCTCGCTCAAGACGCCTTATGCCAACATCACGACGAATCCGGACCGTTCGGAAATTGAGATTCCGGGCTTCTGGATTGACTATTGCACGGACCCGTCCGCACCTTAAACGAATGACGAATGCAGCTAGCTATGAAAACAGAATTTGAACCTATTCCCTATACTGCGCCGTCGCTGGGCTGGAAGTCCCTGCTGGGTGCGTCGCTCTGTATCTCGTCCTTTTCCGGCGTGGGTACGGATGATATCTCCGACTCCAAGCTGGGTGTGGACTATGAAGATTGGAGTTATGATTAATCCCCGTAGCGCGATGAAAAGAGTTTTCCTGCTTTTGGCGTTGCTGGCGCTGTGCGGCGCATCCTATGCGCGGGATTTCCGTTATGTGGACGCCGCGTCACTGACCCTCGTGGGCAAACTGTTTCCGGATACCCCCAACCCCTGGCACCGTATCGACACGCAGGTCTATGGCGGGTTTACGGAGTCGGAGTTCCACCAGGTGCACCAGAGCGCCGGTATCGCCGTGGCGTTCCGGACGGATTCCGAGAGCATCCTCGTGCGCCCGCAGTTCCTCAAAATCGGGAACGGCGGCTCTACTTCGCACATCGGCCGGATGGGCTTTGACCTTTACATCAAGGACCGCAACGGGCAGTGGCGCTGGGCGGGTGAGAATGCGTCCGGCAAGAGCGGCGAGGCCAAGGGCGTGATTCACAAAATGGAAGAAGGGAAGATGCACGAATGTCTGCTGTATATGCCCCTGTTCTCGGAACTGGAGTCGGTGGAAATCGGCGTGTTTTCGGATTGTGTGATCGAGCCGATTGACAACCCCTTCCGCTTCCGTATCGCCGTGTTCGGCTCCAGTTATACCCACGGCTACGGCTGTTCGCGGCCCGGACGGACCTGGAGTGCGGATCTGGCGCGCTGGACGGGCCTGCAGATGCTCAGCCTGGGCTGCAGCGGCAACAGCAAACTGCAGGATTATTTCGCGCGTGCGCTCGCCGACGCCCCCGTGGACGCGTATCTTTTCGATTCCTTCTCCAACCCCACGCCGGAAATCATCGAGGAGCGGCTTTTCCCCTTCATCGAGACGATTCAGGCCAAGAACCCCGGCAAGCCCTTGATTTTCCTCAAGACCATTTACCGCGAGTGGCGGGCCTTCAACACGGACGTCGACGAGAAGGAGGCCGCCAAGGAGAAAATGGCCGAGAAGATGATGAAGAAGGCCGTCAAGAAGTACAAGGACGTCTATTATGTGACCACCACCTCCGCGGCGGACCCGCTGCACGAAACGACGGTGGACGGTACGCATCCCGGCGACCACGGCTATGCCCTCTGGGCGGAATCCGTCCGGGAGCCGGTGCTGGAAATCCTCGCGAAATACGGAATCCAATAGGCTTTTCCGATAATTTTTGTAACTTCGCCCCGGATAACGGTGTTCCGTCCGGGGAGGGATTTCCGTGACGGACTGAAAAGGGAAGCCGGTGCGAATCCGGAACTGTGCCCGCAGCTGTGTCATCCGATAACGGCCTGATATTCTGCAAGCCATTGCCCCTCCGGGGGTGAGAAGGCGTCAGGCCGGGAGAAGTCAGAAGACCTGCCGTTGTCAAGTTGAACGTCGGAGCCCGGGGGCAGGTTCCTGTAAAGCGCATCATATTATGCTTTTATCTCTCGTTGCGGGACTGCTGTTGTCTCCCGCTCCCGACACCCTGCAGGCGGTGACCGTCGTCGCGGACCGCGGGGTCGTCGTTTCCCGTACGGACACCGTACAGCTTCGTTCCACCCAGGATATCGCCGGGACGCTCCAGTTGTTCCCGGGCCTGTATGTCGGGGATTACGGCTATGGCGCCGGACTCAAGAGTGTCAGCCTCCGGGGCTTTGGCAGCGCCCATACGGCCATTTATGTGGATGGCGTGCGGGTAGGCAATGTCCAGAGCGGACAGAACGACCTGGGGATGCTCGGCTTCGAGAACTTCTCCACCGCCGTCGTCGACTATGCCCAGAACAGCATCTCCTTCCATACGGCCCGGCCGCAGTTCGCCGGCCGTCCGGTGGCGGGCCGCGTGCAGCTCTACGGCGGTTCCTTCGGGACCTGGCTGCCCTATGGCCGGGTGGACTTCCGGCTCGGCGACAAGGTTTCGCTCTCGGCCAACCTGGGGGCGAACATCACGAAAGGCGATTATCCGCTCGCGGACGGGTCGCGCAGGGCCAACAACGACCTGCGGCAGATTCGGGGCGGTTTGGATGCCTGGGGGACGATGTATCGCGGGGAATGGCACGCCAAGGCCTATATCCACGATGCGGACCGTGGGACGCCGGGCTCCCTGAGCTGGCCTTCCTCCGACCGGCAGCGCGACAAGAACTACCTTGTCCAGGGCCTGGTCCGCAAGCAATTCACGGACTTCTATGAACTGCGCGCCAGCGCCAAGGGCTCCTATGACGGCTTGTACTACCAGAGCGAATTCGGCGACAGCGATTACCGCCAGACGGAATTCCAGCTCAATACGGCGCATCAGTTCCGCATCTTCTCCTGGTGGAGCGTTTCGCTCGCCGCGGACGTGCAGTGGGACGGCCTGGACGGCAATATGTACCGGGAATCCCGGACGGGAACCGTCATCGCCGCGGCCACCGCTTTCCGTACCCCGCGCTTCAAGGCGGACCTGGCCCTGGAGTACGACGGTTGCTTCGAGAAGAGCGGCAAAAGCTGGAACTGCTTCTCGCCGTCCGCTGACCTGCGGTTCACGGTGATCAAAGGGCTGGATATCGTCGCGTTCGGCCGCAGGGCCTATCGCGTGCCTACTTTCAACGAGCTGTACTATCCGGGTTACGGTAATCCGCAGCTCAAGCCCGAGGATGCCTGGCTGGCGGACCTGGGGCTGGACTGGACCGGCGTGTACGGGGCCTGGACGCTGAAGGCCAAGGCCGACGGCTTCTACAACCACCTCACCAACAAGATTATTTCCGCCCCGTCGGAAGACCCTTATGTCTGGCTGCCCTACAACATTGGCAAAGTACAGGCCTATGGTGCCGATGTCCTTCTGGGCTTCAGCTATGCCGCTGGCGACTGGAAAACCGGGTTCTCCACCCGCTATGGCTATCAGGAAGCCCTGGACAAGACGCCGGACAGTTATACCTTTGGCCAGCAGATTCCCTATGTGGCGCGCCACACCCTGGTGCTGTCCGCGGACGGGGCCTGGCGGGGCTGGTCCCTCGGGCTGCTCTTCAATTTCCGCTCGGGCCGGAGGGATGGTACGGGAGAAATGCCGGACTGGCATACGCTCGACCTGACGGCCGGGAAGGATTTCCGCTTCGGCAAGGGCCTGGTGCTCGGCCTGAAATTCATTGCCCGGAACCTGACGGATTGCCGCTATGACATTGTCCGGGACTATCCGATGCCGGGCCGGAGTTTCCTGGGCGGCGTGGAATTCAGGTTCTAGATGCTGCTGAGTCTTTTATATGTCGTTCTGAGCGGAATCGCCCTGCCTGTGGGCGGTATCCAGATGCAGTACCTGTGGCGCAACCAGCTGGGCGACGTCTATTCGCTTGGCCTGGGCTCCGCGGCCTGCCTGGGGGCCGCCGCCGCCACGATGAGCGGCTGGTGCTCGCTGACGGTGGGCAGTTTCATCTGCACCCTCCTCTGCACGGCGGTCTGCTTTTTCGTGACCCTGAAGGTGAACACCCAGCAGCTCATTACCTTCGGTATCCTTTTTGGGACCTTCATCGGTTCGCTGGGGACCATCGTCGTGACCAATGCGCCCAGCGGCGACCTGCTCAAGCAGTATTACCTCTGGGGGGCGGCCAATTTCCGCCTCGAGGGGGTAACGACCGGCGATATCCTGTTCTCGCTGGGGCTGTTTGCCGTCGGACTGGCGGCGGCGCTGGGGAAAGCCGGCCTGCTGACGCGCCATTTCCGGTGCGAGACGGAAATCCCCGCCCTGGGCAAGGCCCTGCTCCTGCTGGCGATTATGTGCCTGGTAACGAGCGCGGTGAGCATCTGCGGCCCCATCGGCTTCATCTCCCTGGGCGTGCCGAACCTCAGCCGCCTGATCTGCAAGCGCACGGACATCCGCGCGCATTACCTGATCAGCAGCGCAATGGGGGTGGGCCTGCTGCTCCTGACCTACCTGGTGGTGCAGTATGTCAACTTCGGGATTTACCTGCCCATCAGCGCGACGATGGCCATCCTGGCCCTGCCGCTGATGGCCCTGATCTTCGTCAAAGGCAGCGCTGACTAGTACAGGAAAGGAAAGACCCGCTTGCGGGGCGCGACGGCTTCGGCGCCGAACTCATCCTGGTAGTGATGATAGATAGAGTTCGCGCGGGGCACCAGGTTCGCCGCCGTCCAGAGCGGGAACACCCAGGCGGCGGGGGTGGCGGCGGCCAGCGCAAAGCCCACCCACTCGGTAATCTCGCCGAAATAATTGGCGCTCGTCACATAGCGGTACATTCCGCGCTGCGGCAGGTAGTGGCGGGTATCGCCGGGCTTGCGGAGGTGCCGGATGACGCTGTCGGAATGGAGGTTGACGGCAAAGCCGAAGAGGAACAGCGCCACCCCGGCGATGAAGTTCCACCGGAGCATATAGGCCGCGCCGTCGGCAAAGCCGGGGTTCGGATACCAGAAGAGGCCGCCCCCCTGCAGGATGCCGTTGACGGTATTGAAGCACACGCCCATCAGCATAATGGCCACGGGCATCCGCCCTTTGCCACGCAGCAGCAGCGGGAAAATGAAACTCCGCTGGAAATAGTGCAGTTCAAAAAGGCAGAACAGGACGAAGGCGGGGAGGCTGAGGGGGAAGCCGGCGCGGCCCCAGATGAGGGCCATCACGACAAACACCGGCGCTTCCATCAGCACCCAGGCCAGGCGGTTGCTGATGCTCCAGCCCCATTTGCGGCTTCGGAACTGGCCGTAGCCCGCCTCCACGAAATATAAGCTGATGAACACGACGAGCGCCAGGCCCGCCATTAATTTCACTATCAGGTTAAAAGTTGGTTCAGCAATCATTTCTAATACGTCAAATCCAAAAACTTGGCGCGGGCCAGCAGGCAGTCGCCCAGTCCGGCGGCCTTGCGTCCCAGCCGCGATAAAATGAAGCGCGTATCACTCGTCACCTTATAAAGGGACATCTTGTTCACCGCCGTCTTGATCGGGAGCATAAGGTAATCCTTGCCCACAATCAGGCGTCCGCCCACCACCACCAGGCCGGGGTTGAAGATATTCAGGATGCCGGCAATGCCGCGCCCGAGCGTTTCTCCCACCTTCTCCAGCCCCTCGATGGCAATCATATCCTCTTCCTGAATGGCCTTCAGGATATCCTCCAGGTCAATCTCGCCCCGCTGGGCATAGATACCGGACAGCGACGACGGACGGCCCTCGGCGAGCTGTTCCTCGATTTCGCGCCGCAGGGCGGAGCCGGAGGCCCCGGTTTCCAGGCAGCCCACCTTCCCGCAACGGCACATAATGTCGTTGTTCAGCACGGGAAAGTGCCCGATTTCCCCGGAAAAGCCGGATTTGCCGTAGTACAGTTTCCCGTCCAGGATCATCCCCATCCCGAGCCCCCAGCTCAGGTTGATGAAAATCATATTCGGGTCCGCCTCTTTGCCCAGCGTCATATACTCGCCGTAGGTCATCGCGCGGGAGTCGTTCTCGATACTGACGGGGACACTGAGTTCCTTGCGGAAGAGCTCCAGCATCGGAATTTCCTCGCTGACGGAATAGGTCAGGCTGTAGCCCTTCTCGGGGTTCACGCGCCCGGAGAGGCTGATACCCGCGGCGAAAATCTTGATCCAGGGGATGCCGGCGCCCACCACCTCGTCGACGACACGGCGGCACATCCGCCGGAAGGAATCGGCGCCCGCCTCCAGCACGAACTCGATGTCCTGGATATACTTGACGAGCGTCCCCTTGAAATCCGTTACGGCGATGTGAAAGTGGTGCCGTCCCACGTCGATGCCCAGAAAATAGCCGGCCTCCGGATTCAGCCCGTAGGTGTTCGGCCGCCGGCCGCCGGAAGTGCCGATCTTGCCCTCGTCGCGCAGGATGCCGTCGGCGAGGAATTCTTCGACGATTTTGGTGACGGTGGGGACGCTGATGCCGAGCTCCCGGCTGAAGTCCGCGATACAGTAACTTCCGTGGCCGATGCAAAGGCTCAGGATCTCCTTTTTGAGTTTTGCGTTATTTTGTGCCATTCGTATTCGCAAAAATACGCAAAAAAACCGTACATTTGTGGATAGTTTTTGAAAAATTTTAAAAATTCGGACCGATGAAGTCCAAATTTACACTAAGTCTCCTGTCCATTGCGGCGGTCCTGCTGATCGCCTGCATCATCTCCGTGATGGAGTACGGCAGGATGAGTTCCTATGTGTCGGACCTGGTGGCGGAAGACATCAGCAGCATCAACACGGCCAGAAAACTGGGCTCGCTCACGCACGCCTACAACCTGGATATCCTCGCGGTGGTGGGGGACGAGAACACCGTGGCCCTGCCGGATTTCAACGAAGCGGCGTTCATGGCCTGTTCCGACAGCCTGCGCGCCTCGCTCGCCGGGCAGCAGATTGCCTCGCTGACCGATTCGGTGCTCTATGCCTATTCGGCGTATATGCTCACCTCGCTGGAACTGCAGAACGTGCTGCTTTCCGATTTCATTGATACCCGCGACTGGTATTTCGAGCGCCTGCAGCCGCGTTTCGGCCTGCTGAACGCCCGCATCGAGCGCCTGTCCGCAGCCATTCACGATGACCTCCAGGCCAATTCCGAGACTTTCGAAAGCGGTTTCTACCGCAGCATCATCCCCGGCATCGTCACGGTGGGCGTAGGCATCGTCCTCGTGCTGCTGCTGCTTTTCTTTGTGCTATCCTACTACCTGCATCCGCTCTACAGGATGCTCGCGTCGATGGAGGCCTACCGCAGCCACGACAAGAAATACACCTGCACCTTCGAGGGCGACGACCAGCTCCGGCAGCTCAATGACGGCATCCGCGCCCTGGCCGACGAGAACCAGGAACTGCGCAAACGCATCAGCGCGCTCAAGAAGACCTCTGACCGGCAATGAATTTCAAAACCATCAGCAAGTATGTGGGCTATGCGCTTCTGGTGAGCGCCCTGTTCATGCTGTTCTCGCTGGGCGTATCCCTGCTGGACGGCCGGGACAGCGCTTACGGCCCCCTGCTGGTGAGTTTCCTCATTACTGCCATCACCGGCGTCTTCCCCTTCATCTTTGTCCGTGATACCAAGGAGATTACCCTCAAGGAGGGCTACTTGATCATCACCCTTTCCTGGCTGCTTTCCTTCGTGTTCGGGATGCTGCCCTATGCCCTCTGGGGTGGTCCTTTCAGCCTGGCCAATGCCTGGTTCGAGAGCGTGTCCGGCTTCACCACGACGGGTTCCACTATCCTCGACGATGTGGAAGCCCTCCCGCGCAGCCTCGTGTTCTGGCGCGCATCCACCCATTTCATCGGCGGACTGGGGGTCGTGGTCTTCCTGCTGCTGGTCATCCCCGGCACCTCGCCGGTCAAGATGCGGCTGACGAATATGGAGGTCTCCAGCCTTTCCAAAGGCGGTTATGCGGTGCGGGCCAACCGGAGCGTCTATATCTTTGCGGCGGTTTTCCTGGCCCTGGCCGTCATTTCAATGCTATCCTATTGGGCGGCGGGGATGCCCTTCTTCGATGCGGTCTGCCACGCATTCAGCGTCTGTGCCGCGGGCGGCTTCAGCAGCCGCACCCTGTCCATCGCCTCGTTCGGCTCTCCGCTCATCGAGGGGCTGACCATTCTGTTCATGCTGCTGGCTTCCCTGCATTTCGGCCTGCTGTTCCTGGCGGTCGTGACGCGCTCCCTGCGGCCCCTGAACAATCCCGTCCTGAAATTCTATCTCTCCACGGTGGCCGGCATCGTGCTGCTGATGGGCCTGACCCTGAAAATCGACGGCTGCGTCGCCGACTGGGGTACGGCCTTCCGCTATGCGGGCTTCCAGACCGTCAGCATCGCTTCCACGACGGGCTTTTCCATCGTCGATTATTCCACCTGGCCCCGTTTCGCCAACGCCCTGATTGTGGCGCTGTCGCTGATGTGCGGCTGCGCGGGCTCTCCTTCCGGCGGGCTCAAGGCGGACCGTATCCTGCTGGTATTCAAGAGCGTCAACCGCCAGATCGGCCGCGTGCTGCATCCCTCGTCCGTCAATGAGGTCAAATTCGGCCGACGGACGCTCCGGGACGAGGACATCTACCCGCACCTCCTCTACATCCTGCTCTTTGCAGTCCTGCTCGCGCTTTCCATTCTGCTGAGTTGCGCCATCGGCGTCAATCCCCACTGCTCCTTCGCCGCTTCGGTGGCGTCGCTGAGCAATGTCGGTCCGGCCATCGAAGAACTCGGCGGCTTCTACAGTTTCAATGCGCTGCCTTCCGCCGCGAAGTTCCTCTTCTCGATGGATATGTTCCTCGGCCGTATCGAGATTTACCCCGTCATCGCGGTGCTGGCGATGCTCTTTGACGGACAAAGGAGGCGCGCCGTCTGATGACCCGCGCCGATTTTCTCTTCCAATCCTTCCGCGACCGCCTGGACTTCGAGCCGACGCCCTGCCAGGAAAAACTCCTGCGCGAGACGGCGGATTTCCTGACCTGCGCCGATGCGGACATCCTCGTGGTCAACGGCTATGCCGGCACGGGGAAGACCACGGCCATGGGGGCGGTCATCGCCGCCCTGCGCGCCCAGAAGACGCCCTGCGTGCTGCTGGCGCCCACCGGCCGCGCCGCGAAGGTCTTTTCCGGTATCGCCGGGAGCCCCGCCTGGACCATCCATAAGCACATCTACCGCCAGAAAGGGGTGGGGGACGACGGCTTCGGCCGCTTCTCCCTGGCGCCCAACGAGGCCCGCGACACGCTTTTCATCGTCGATGAAGTGTCGCTCATCGGCCTGGACGAAGGCCAGAAGGTGATGCAGTTCGGCTCGGGCAACCTGCTCGAAGACCTTGTGACCTTCGTGCGGAACGGCCGCGACTGCCGCCTGATCCTGGTGGGGGACGCCGCGCAGCTGCCGCCGGTCGGCCTCGACGAAAGTCCTGCACTGAACGGGGAATATATGGCCTTTTTCGGGGGCGTGCGGCGAACGGAACTCGTGACGGTGGTGCGACAGGCCCGCGATTCGGGCATCCTGATGAATGCGACGGCCCTGCGCGAGCGCATCGTCGCGGGCGTTCCCGCCGACATCCGGCTGTCGCTTGCGGACTACGGCGATATCGAGCGCATTGACGGAAGCACGCTCGTGGAAACCCTTTCCGACGCGTACGCCCGCTATGGCGAGGACGGCACCATTGTCCTTTGCCGTTCGAACAAGCGCGCCATCCGCTACAACAAAGGCATCCGCGCGATGGTGCAGTTCAAGGAGGAACGCCTCGTGGGCGGCGAGCGGCTGATGATCGTGAAGAACTGCTACCAGTTCCTGGACAACGTGAAAGGAATGGATTACATTGCCAACGGCGATATCGCCTGCCTCGGCCGCCTTCGCCGCCACCATTCCCGCTACGGCTTCGAATTCGCGGAAGCGCAGCTCATTTTTCCCGATTACGACGACGCCACCGTCAATGCGATGGTCCTGCTCGATACGCTCGAAAGCGAATCGCCGTCCCTGACCTACGAGCAGCAGAACGCGCTCTACCTGGGAGTCAGCGCCGACTACGCCCACATCCGCGGCAAGCAGAAGCGCTGGATGGCGGTCCGCGAAGATCCCTTCTACAACGCCTTGCAACTCAAGTACGCCGAGGCGGTGACCTGTCACAAAAGCCAGGGCGGACAGTGGGACTGCGTCTTTATCGACTGCCCCTTCTGGCAGGATGAACAGAGCGTCGAGGACCTGAAATGGCTCTACACCGCGCTGACCCGGGCGGTGAAAAAAGTATATCTCGTCAATTTTCCTGACCGTTTCTTTGTATGAATGCCCTTGTATTGCTGCTGGCGCTGGCTGTGTCCGTGCCGGAAATGAACCTTACCCCCTCGCCGGATTCCACGATGGAAGCCTTTACCCGGGGCGGCGACCTCTGGGTGCGCGACATCCCCGGCGGCAGCGAGCGGCGGCTGACCACCGACGGCGGGGGACTCGTCAGCAACGGCTACGCCTCCTGGGTGTATTACGAGGAAATTCTGGGCCGGTCGTCCCGCTACAAGGCCTTCTGGTGGAGCCCGGATTCCCGGCGGCTGGGCTTCTACCGCTTTGACGATACGCCGGTAGGGGAGTTCCCTATCTGGTCTCCCTTCGGCGCTTACGGAAACCTGAGCCTTACGCGTTACCCCAAGGCGGGTGCGCCGAATCCCGCCGTTCGCGTGGGGCTTGTGGAGGCGGACGGGTCTGCGCTCCGCTGGTGTCCCTTCCCGGAGACGGAGTATTTCGGGATTCCCTTCTGGAGTCCGGACGGCAAAGGCTTCTATGTCAGCACGATGGGGCGCCTGCAAAACCGTATGGAACTCTGGCGGGCGGAGGCTTCCGACGCCTCCCTGACCCCGGTATATACCGAGACCTCCGATACCTGGCTGGACTGGATCGACGGCATCCTTCCCGCGGAAAAGGGGTTTTATTTTGTGCGCCGTACCGCCTCCGGCTGGGAGCAGATTGCCTTCCTGCCTTGGAGCGGGGGAGTGCCGCAGTGTCTTTCCGACGGCCCCAACTGGGCGGTCCGCCTGCTGCGCTGTGACGAGAAGAAGGGCGATGTCTGGTTCCTCGCCAAACGCGGCTCGCCGCTGCATCCCGCGCTTTACCGTCTGGACCGGCGCGGCCGCATCACAGAGCTGACCGACCCGGCGTTCTGGGCTTCCGAAATCCAGTTCAGTGCGGACGGGAAGCGCTTTACGGCACGGCTTTCCACCGCGGCCCTGCCGCCCCGGACGGTGGAAGGGGATGCGTATAAGTATGCTTGCCGGGAGACTGCGGCGCCGGAAGAGGCTTCTACGGACCGCCCGATGCCTTTTTCCGTCTGCATCGCCAACGACGGTTTTGACCTTTATGCCCTGCTGTCTTATCCCCGCGGCTTCGACGCGTCGAAGCGTTATCCCGTGGTGATGCAGGTGTACGGCGGCCCCGGCACGCCCTATGTGCGCGACTACTGGGGCTCACGCGATGCCACCGACCGCTGGTGCTACGAGAACGGCTTCGTTTACCTGGTGGCGGACCCGCGCTCTTCCGGCGAGAACGGCGACCGCGGGCTCCGGGAGGCCTACCTGCGGATGACGGTTCCGGAAATGGGCGACTATCTGGCCTGGGCCGCGTGGCTCAGGGCCCAGCCCTGGTGTAGCGGCCGTATCGGCGTGGAGGGCTTTTCCTTCGGCGGTACCAGCACGGCGATGCTGGTCCTGCGCCATCCGGAGGCCTTCTGCTGCGGTATCGCGGGCGGCGGTGTCTATGACTGGACGCTTTACGACAGCCACTACACCGAGCGTTATATGCGCACGCCGGAGGCGAATCCGGACGGCTACCGCGAGGCATCCGTGCTAAGTTACATCGGCGCGCTGCAGCCGTCGGCGGTCGGGCGCCTGCTCCTCACCCACGGCACCGGTGACGACAATGTCCACCTCCAGAACACCCTGCTGCTCGCCGACGCCCTCCAGCGCGCCGGCATCGCCTTTGACCTGATGCTCTATCCCGACGCCCTGCACGGCTACCGCGGCGCGCAAAAAGCCCACGCCGACTCCACCCGCGCCGCCTTCTGGCGGAATCATCTGTTGTAGTTCCTCCGAAAGAATTGTTAACTTTGAAAATTATGAAAAAGACATTCTCATCCATTTTTATCTTCGTTACCTTCCTGGCGCTTGGCTCTTGTGAGAAAGACCGGTATGAAGACAATGCCTCAAGTTTCGAGGGAATGCAGAAACTTCTTTCGGAATTGTATCAGGCGATTCCCATGGAGGAATTCAATGGTAATGACCAGTACACGACGCTGGCCACCTACTCGGACGGCTGTGACTATGCCATTCACCTTTCTGACTGCTGGGACTATGACAAAATCCTTTCGATCAACCGCTTCATCCAGCTGGTGGATGTTGCGCTGGAGAGATGCTCGATAGACAAGGGAACCCGGGATATGATGCTCGGCGAGGCCCTTTTCGTGCGTGCCTATTGCTATTTTGCCATGGTGCGGAGCTATGGCGGCGTTCCCCTTGTCACGGAACCGACCAACCAGATCGGCGCACGCAGCACCGAGAAGCAGACCTGGGATTTCGTCATCTCCGAACTGGACAATGCGGCCGAACTCCTTCCGGAAAAACAGATGTATGGCAGTTACCGCGCCACCAAATGGGCGGCGCTCGGGCTGCAATCCCGCGTCGCCCTGTACGCTGCATCGGTCAGCAAATACTGGGGCAAAGAGGCCATTCCCGGCAGCTATAAGGCTGTTGCCGATAAACTTGCCTATATGGAATCGTCTTATGCCGCCGCCTATTACAGCAAGTGCATCAACGCCTGCAAAGCGATTATGGGCTCGGGGCAGTTCTCCCTCTATGGCGGCGCCACCACATCGGTATCCAGGGCCAAGGAGAACCTCACGAATCTCTTCCTGGACCGGCAGGACTGCGAATTCATCTTCGGGGCCCCCGGCGCCTACCGGGCATCCGGCAGGGCCGCGGAATTCGACATCCTCAACTCCCCGAACCAGGCCCACGCGGCGACGGTGGAAGGCGGGTGGGGCAATTACTCCGTTACCTCCGATATGGTGGACCTCTTCGATAATTACAATGCCTCCGGCGGTCGGGCAAACGGTGCGGTCAGGACCCGTAACGACGGCAAGGAGGACATCTTCATCTCGGAGATACAGAACGCCCATTCCACCTTTGACAAGAATGTCAACTTCATCAAATACGGCCATCTGCAGGATCCTTTCCTGAACAAGGATGCCCGGTTCCACGCCTGGGTTCTGTATCCCGGTGCGGAATTCCGGGGAATCACAATCGTGGCGCAGGGCGGCGTTTGGATGAATGGAGACGACTCTCCTGTCGTTTACAAAAACGCTCTGTTTGGTCTTCATGACGTCTTCTACCACGGGCTGGGCGGCAAGGCTGATGAAATATCAGCGTTCCTGAATATCGACCAGAATCCGCCGAAAAACCAGGCCCAATACTGGAACTGTTGCTGCGGAATCCGGAAGTTCCTGAATCCGCTCGAAGCCACTCGCCATTCAACCGCCCCCTGGTGCGACATCCGTTATGCGGAAATTCTCCTGAATTATGCCGAGGCCTATGCCGAAAGCGGGAAGGGCGATGCGGCTACCGCAAAGCAGGCCCTCAACGACATCCGACACAGGGCGGCATTCACGGACAATATCGAGCCTACGCTCGAGAACGTCCTGCACGAGCGCCGGGTCGAATTCGCTTTTGAGGGGCACGAGGGCTATCTGCTCCACCGTCGACGCGCTTATCTCAATACACGCTCGGGGAAGGAATACAGGAAGCATACCCTTTTGCCCGTGCTCGACCTCCGAGATGGCACGCCCAAGTATATCTTCCCGCGCGTCAATGTGTACGACGGGGATGCACATTTGTCTCCCCAGGGGCTCGACACCGGTCTGCTGGACTACTATGCCGCCATACCCGGCGCCGGCAGGGCATCCCTTATCGGGAATCCCATCCAGGAATAACGCTTAGACATTGTCAATAAAATGCGGGAGATGTCCCGAAATCAAGGACACCTCCCGCAGCTTATATGAGCGCGCGGTTAAGGTTATACCTGCGGGAAGGGCCAGACGGAGGTCAGCAGGAAGTAGCCGAGCACGAAGCCCACCACGCCGACGATGATGCCGACCTTGCTCATATCCGAGGTCTTGACCAGGCCGGTGGAGGCGGCAATCGCATTGGGCGGCGTGGAAATCGGCAGAAGCATCGCAATCGACGCGCACATCGCGATGAAAGGAATCATCGAGAACATGCCGCCGAGAGCGGTGAACTGCGCGTGATTGGCGGCGGCGGGATCGGCCATCGCCGTACCCACGACCACGAGAATCGGGACCAGCAGGGCCGCCGTCGCGCTGTTGCTGATGAAATTACTCAGGAAGTAGCAGATGACGCCGGCGATGAGAATCACCAGCACCACGTTCATCGCACTGAAGGGAATGGCATTGATGAGCGTGGCCGCCAGTCCCGTCTTGTTAAGTCCGGTCCCCAGGGCAAATCCGCCCGCCACGAGCCAGAGCACGCTCCAGTTGATTTCCTTGATGTCCTCCTTGGTAAACACGCCCGTCGCGGTATAGACCGCCAGCGGGATGAGCGCCACCACGTTGGAATTGATTTTCGTCCAGGTCTCCGTCACCCACAGGAGGATGGTCAGGAAGAAGGTAATCCAGGCCACATAAGTGCGCCAGTCCTTTTTCTGCTCCTTCACCTCGATCTTGAGCTCGATTTTCTCGCTCTTGAAGGGGAAGAAGAGCTGCAACAGCACCCAGGCCAGCAGAATCATCACAATCACATAGGGCACCATCCGCGACATCCAGGTCACGAAACTGATCTGGTAGCCGGCATTCTCCAGCGCACCCAGCGCAATCGCGTTCGGGGGCGTTCCGATCGGGGTGCCGATACCGCCGAGGTTCGCCGCCACGGGAATCGACAGCGCCAGCCCCACCTTTCCGGTTTCATCTTCCGGAAGCGCCTTGAGCACGGGGGCCAGGAAGGCGAGCATCATCGCCGCGGTGGCGGTATTGCTCATAAACATCGAGAACACGGCGATGACGACCAGGAAGCCCAGGAGCACCATCTTCGGCTTCTTGCCGAACAGCCCCAGCAGCACCTTCGCAATCGCGGCGTCCATGCCATACTTCGATGCGATGATCGCCAGCACGAAGCCGCCCATGAACAGCATCACCACCGGGTCGGCGAATGAAGCCATAATGCTCTTGTAATCCACAAGCGTCCCCGCTTCGGGGGTGCAGAGGAAGCCGAGCCCCTTGTTGGACACGGTCAGCAGCATCACGACGATGACCACGAGCGAAGTGGTCCAGTTGGGAATAATTTCAAACATCCACATCAGCGCGGCGAAGACGAAAATCGCAATCATGCGCTGCTGCACGAGCGTCAAATCCCCGATGCCGTATGCCGACAGGGGAAGCGCCCAGAGTACGATGGTGACGATGAGCACCAAGGGCAGAAGTACTGCGTACTTCAGATTCAGTTTACCTGACATATTCGCTACAGTTCAACAGTTGCGGCGGCAAATTTAGTCCTTTTTTTTGTCAAAAAAGACATAAAAGGAAAATAGTTTTAGGAAGTGGAAAATACTTGTCATTTCCCTTGTGGGAAAGAGGGTATTTTTGTACGCTATGGATAGAAGGAACTTTTTGAAAATCGGTGCGGCGGGTACGGCGGCAGCTTCGCTGGGGCTCGCAACCGGCTTCTCGCCGGACCCCCGGAAGAAAGAAATCGAAGCCAAGACCCGCCTGGACGTCAAGGGCTATGTCAGTGAACCGGCCCGGAAAATTCCCGTCGTGGACGCGGCGGACATCGTCGTGCTGGGTGGCGGCCCTGCCGGCGTCGCCGCTGCCGTCTCCGCCGCCCGTCAGGGCCTGGACGTGATTTTGCTGGAGCGGGAATACTATCTCGGCGGCCTGTGGACGGGCTGCTGCGTCCTTCCCGTCAACAACACCAGCGGCCTGCTGAAAAACGGAAAATGGGGACAGGTGATTTACGGCTTCTCCGATGAAATCTGCAGCCGTCTGGCCTCGATGGGCCTTTCCGTCACCATCAAGGGCGACACCCCGGTGCCCGATCCGGAAGCGGCCAAATACGTAATGGAACTGATGCTCGGCGAGGCCGGCGTGCGCCTGCTCTACAACTGCCAGGGGGCCGGCGTCATCCTCTCCGGCGACCGCATCGACGCCGTGCTCGTGGAAAGCAAGAGCGGCCGCGTCGCCATCAAGGCGAAGGCGGTGGTGGACTGCAGCGGCGACGGTGACATCCTCGAATGGGCCGGCGAGGACTTCGAACTGCGCAAAGCCCATATCGGCGCGATGTGGCGCTGCGGCAATGCGGCGGACTTCAAACGCCGCGGCGTGCACAAAACGCCCATCGACAGCGTGAAACTCTTCCACACCAACGGCGAATACGACCAGGACGGCCTGGATATCTACAACCTGACCCGCCTCCAGCTGAAAATGCGCAAGCATATGTGGGATACGCTCGAAAAGGACCGTCAGTTGCCCGGCGGCGAGAATCTTTTCCTGCTCGACTCCACCACGCTGCTCGGCGTCCGCGTGACCCGCGTCCTGAATTCCGTGCGCAACGTCACTTACGCCGATTCCGTCCGCTACGCCAGCTATGCCGACTGCGTCGGCGTTGCCGGTGCGGACAACAGCCTCAAATACTCCGGCGGCACCCTCCCCGGCAAAAAGCGCCCGGTGTGGCAGCTGCCCTACAGCGCCATTACGCCGAAGCGCATCCCCAACCTGCTGGTGGCAGGCCGCTGCTTCGGCTTTGACAAAGACTTGACCTACGACGCCCGCGAGGTGGGAACCTGCTTCCTCACCGGCCAGGCCGCCGGCACCGCCGCCGCCCTGTCCCTGCTGGACCGCTGCAGCGTGCAGGAAGTGAATATCGCCCGCCTGCAGGCACGCCTCGCCGAGGGCGGCGTCCGCTTTGATATGTAAACGAAACGATATGAAACCGATACGATTTTTCCTTGCGGCCTTTTCCGTGTCCCTCCTCTTCTCCTGCCAGCAGGAGACCCTGGAGTCGGAAGAGGAGATTGTTTCTCCCGTTACCGGAGAAGGCAGCGAAGAAGGGCTGGTGAAACTCGAGTTCTCTGCCGCCCTGGAAGACGAGTCCCGTACCTACTTGTCCGGCACCGCCGTCAAATGGCGTGGGACGGACAAGATTGCCGTCATCGACAACACTTCCCCCTATGTCCACGAGTTTGACAACACCGATGTGGCCGGCGGCGCCCGCTGCCGCTTCGTCGGCGAGGCGGGGGATGCTGAATCCTGGACCGTGGTTTATCCGCCGTCGGCATTCGAACGCAGAGCGAATAACGCTTTCTATGTGGATATTCCCTATGAACAAAAGGCGGTTCTGAATAGTTTTGCTGACGGAGCCTACCTGACGGTCTGGCGCGGTTCCAATAAGAAATTTACGATGAGCCCGCTCTGTTCGATAATCAAACTCACGCTGGCCTATGACAACATCAAGGAGGTAGAGGTGGCCGGGTATGCGTCGACTACACTTACCGGGACGCTCCGCCCCCTGGCAGGACGATACCGGATGAATGATTTCACTTCACCTTTAAGTAATCTCGTCTGGAATACTTCGGGTTCTGAAGACGGTCCCAGATATCCGGTTCGTCTGGTCAAACCGGACGATAAGGACCACATCCCGGCGGGGACCTATTACCTCACGCTGGCCCCTTTTGGCGGCGAAGGGAGCAGTCTGAGTACGGTTAAGAATATCCGTATTACCTTCACCCGTACGGACGACCAGACGGCTTCCCGTAGTATTACGAGTGCCAAGGG
>CACYHC010000007.1 GCA_902774145.1 uncultured Bacteroidia bacterium | reverse complement strand
AATTTTGCATTAAAAATTCTTTCATGAAGGCGTTGATGTCGCCGTCCAGGACGCCCTGGGTATCGGCGGTCTCGTAGCCCGTGCGCAGGTCTTTGACCATTTTGTAGGGATGCAGCACATAGGAGCGGATCTGCGAGCCCCACTCGATTTTCTTCTTCTGGCCTTCAAGTTCCGCCTGCTTGGCCTGGCGCTTCTTCAGTTCGATATCGTAGAGGCGGGATTTGAGGATGCGCAACGCGTTCTGGCGGTTGTCCTGCTGGCTGCGGGTCTCGGTATTCTCGACGGTAATGCCCGTGGGAAGGTGCCGCACGCGTACGCCGGTCTCCACCTTGTTCACGTTCTGGCCACCGTGGCCCCCGCTGCGGAAGGTGTCCCACTCGATGTCCGAGGGGTTGATTTCAATGTTGATGCTGTCGTCCACCAGCGGATAGACGAAAACGGAGGAAAAAGTGGTCTGGCGCTTGCCCTGCGCATTGAACGGGGAGATGCGCACCAGGCGGTGCACCCCGCTTTCGGCCTTCAGATAGCCGTAGGCATAATCGCCTTCGAACTGCACCGTAGCGCTCTTGATGCCGGCTTCGTCGCCTTCGAGCTCCTCGGTCACGGTCATCTTGTAGCCGTTCCGTTCGCCCCAACGCATATACATCCGCATCAGCATCGCGGACCAGTCGTTGGCTTCCGTTCCGCCGGCGCCGCTGTTGATTGTCAGCACCGCGCCGAGGTTGTCCCCTTCCTCGCCGAGCATATTCCGCAACTCGAGGTCTTCCACCAGGCCCAGGGCCGCGGCATAGGCGGCGTCCACTTCCTCTCCTTCCGGCTCCAGTTCCAACAGGACGTCGACGTCGGAGACGGCGGTATCCGCCTTTTCATAGGCGGTCACCCAGGTTTTCAAGGCGGCAGTCTGCTTGAGAAAGGCCTCGGCGGCCTTCGGATCATCCCAGAAAGAGGCTTCCTGGCTCTTTTGTTCTTTTTCTTTTAACTCTGCGCGTTTTCCGGCGATGTCAAAGACACCTCCCCAGCGTTTCCATACGCTGATGCAGAGCTTTTACTTGTTCGGATGTCGTCGTCATCGGCTCTCCATATTTTATTTCAACGATTTGACAAAAATAAGGAATTCCATTTTGTCCTGCAAAAAATTATACTTATTTTTGCGCGATATTATATTAAGTCAATGATGCTCAAACAAATTTTATCCGTCGCAGCAGCGGTCGTGCTCATCGCTCCGGCCGCCCTGGCGCAGGACAATAAAGGCGCCAAGGTCACCGTAGAAGAGACCAGTGACGAAAACGGACGCGTGGTGATTACCCGCAAAGAGTCCAAGAATCTCATCAAGACCAACAGTTTCTGGTCCAACTGGTCCATCGGACTGGAAGGTGGTGTCAGTTACTACCTCGGCGATTATGACGACCGCGCCTCCTTCGGAGAGCGGACCGCGCCCGCCTTCAACCTATACATCACGAAGTTCGCTACGCCGGCCTTCGGCCTGGGCCTCACGCTCGGCGTCAACCAGCTGAAAGGTGCGACTCCCCTGCTTTTCGACGACCTTACCGGACACTTCATCACCGGAAAGCCCGCCGCCAAGGAAGGCATCCTGCAGAGCGGCTGGTGCTTCAACCCCCATATCGACGCGCTGCTGGACCTGGACAATCTGTTCGCCGGCTACAATCCTTTCCGCTTTTACAACCTGACCTTCGCGCTGGGTGGCGGCGTCATGCTGGGATTCGACCATAAATTCGACAAGTCTGTCTGTTATGTGGAGCCAACCTTCAACCTCGGCCTGCTGAACAGTTTCAACCTCTCGGACAGGGTCGCCATCATCGTCAACCTGCGTGGTCTGATCACCGGCGATAACTTTGACGGGGAACGTGGCGGCGTAAAGGTGGACGGCGCAATGAGTCTTACGGCCGGCGTGAACATCAAACTCGGAGACCTGCCCAAGCGGCGTTTCGAGACGCTGAGCGACGTCAGTATCGAGCGCTTCAACGAAAAGGCCTATGCCGCCGGGAAAGTGAAACTCGAAGATATCGAACGCCAGATCAAGTTGGTAGAGGCGGAAAACGAAATCCTGAGTGCAGCGGCGGAGACCGCCAAAGTCAGCAGCGTCCCCATTTCCATTCTCGTCAACTTTGAGAAGGACAGCAACGCCGTCAACAACGCAGCCATGATTGACCTGATGGCAGCTGCCCAGGCCATCAAATCCACCCCCAGCACCCGCTACAGCATCAGCGGGAACAAAGCCCGTGCGAAGGCCGTCTTCGACATCCTGACCGAAGAACTCGGCGTCGATGCAAAACAACTTGAAATCCAGAAAACCGGCGCAGAGATGAGCGGCGCCATCATTTCCACCATCGTAAAATAAGCATCCGCATATGAAGAAGTTAATGTCTGTCCTTTTCGCATTGGCCGCGTTCTGCACGCTGGCCGCGGCGACCGACAAAGTCACCACCGTTCAGGAAGTAACGGAAAGCGAAGATGAATTCGGCAAAGTGATTACCACCACGACCTACGATGTACACTCGGTCTTCCTCAACCGCTTCCAGGACAATTGGGCGATTGACCTGAATATCGGCGCCCATATGTATATGGGAGAAAACGACTGGCGTCAGGCTGTCGGAGACTGGATCAGTTTCCCTGCCCTGAGTATCGGCGTCACCAAGTGGCTTACCCCGGAATTAGGTTTTAAACTCGGCGCTGACTTCGCGCAGATGAAAGGCCTCTGGAAATGGAACCATTACCTGGATCCCGCACGGACCAACCCCGGGACCGCCCTGTATCGTCAGTTCCCCGAGAATCCTGACGATTCCTATCCCGCCCAGAACTACTCCGGCGGCAGCCGCTACTATCCCCAGTCCACCTGGACATACAATGTCTTCCTCGTGGCCATCGTGGATCTCAACAATCTCTTCGGCGGCTACAAGCCCGGCCGCATTTGGCATACCAGCCTGTACGCCGGTGGTGGCGTAATGGGCAGTTTCGGCTACGAATTCCCCGAAACCCTGGGCAACACCATCTGCGGAGACCTCAGAAACGGTCCTAAAAGCTATACCAGTCCCACCTTCAACGCAGGCTGGCTCAACACCTTCCGCCTGACGAAGAATCTGGACCTGAACATCGATATCCGCGGCAAGATTCTTTCCGATGAATTTGACGGCGAATTCGGGGACGAAGAGCCCGACTACAAGCACTTTGCCGCCAATGTCCCCGTTGATGGCGGACTGAGCGCCTTTGTCGGTCTGGCCTGGCGTTTCACCGCCGAGGGGGACAACTACAAAGCCTGGCGGGAGGTACGCAGCGTCAATACCGTGCATACCTTCGACAAGGTAACCGCCGCCAACGCCGAAGCCCTGGCGCAGTATCGCGAAAGGCTGGAGAGCGAGCGCGAACGCAACCGTGCGCTCGCCGCCGCATCCGCCGCCACCGGGAAACTCGAAATTCCTGACACCTGGCTCCATATCAATTTCGTCATCGGGAAAGCTGACATCAGCGAAGACGAAATGGCCAAACTCGCCGGTGTCGCCGAATTCATCAAAGCCACCCCGGATACGAAATACCGCATCACCGGCTACTGCGACGTACAAACGGCTACCGCAGCCTTCAACCGGAAACTTTCCAAGAAGCGCAGCGATGCGGTCGTGAAGGCCCTGACCGAGAATTTCGGTATCTCCGCCGACCGCCTCATTCCCGATTACAAGGGCGGCGTGGACACGATGTTCCTCGACGATCCCCAGTTTAGCCGCTGCGTAATGATTACGCCGGAGAAGTAAGGCGTGGACCTGCTACTGGAGCTCATACAGATTTCCATTGGAAAACTGGATCGTTTTTCCTCTCCTCCTACCCGGAAGGAGTGGGAAATGCTTTATAATGAAGCCAAAAAGCAGACCATCCTGGGCGTAACCTACAAAGCGCTGGAAACCATTCCGGCGGAGCAGATGACCGCTCCCGACATCGCCGCGAAATGGAAGAACAAAAAGGAGAAAATCGCCATTATGGGCGAGGTTTATGAAGACCATAACCGGCGGACGAACAAACTTCTCGCGGAACGGGGTTTCCGCTGTTGCATCCTCAAAGGCCAGGGTTTGGCCACCCGCTTCTACCCTGAACCCTCTCTCCGCCAAAGCGGAGACATCGACGTCTGGGTAGAAGGGAACCGCAGGGAGATCGTCCGTAAACTCCTTAAGGGTTTTCCCGTCCGTCACATCTATTACCACGAATGCAAGGTAGGGTTCTTCCCTCACTTGACTACGGAAGTGCATTTTCTTCCCGTCCGGATGTACAATCCTTTCAACAGTTGCAAGCTGCAAAAATACTTCGAGTCCTGCAAGGAAGAGAGTATGCGCGCCAAAGTGCCTGGCCGGGAATATTGTGCGCCGGAAGCACCCTTCAATGCTGTTTACCTGATGGGGCACATCCTTCGTCACGCCTTGAACGGCGGCGTGGGACTGCGGCATATTTGGGACTACTACTACGTCCTCAAGGCCCTGACGCCTGCGCAGAAAAAGGAAGCATGCAAGGAACTTACCAGACTCGGGATGAAGGGAATCAGCCAGGAGGTGATGTATGTCCTTGGTTACCTTTTCGCCCTTCCCAAGGACGAAATGCTCATCAGTCCCAATGAACGACGAGGGAAAAAATTACTGGCAGATATCCTGCGCGAAGGCAATTTCGGAATGGGACTGGACGCAAAAGAAAGAAAGAAGCGGAGGAACAAAAAGATTCATTTTCTCAGACGTTTCCCTTCCGAGGTCCTCTGGGCTCTTCCCTCACGCCTTTGGCACCACTGCTGGCGCAGAGCCTTCAAACTCACTCTATAAGCGATGGCGGTCATTGGCATTATGGATTCCGGCGCGGGCGGCCTTTCGGTCCTACGCGAGTTGCGCCGGGTTCTCCCGCGCGCGCGATACCTATATTATTCGGATAATGCCTGGTGTCCCTACGGGGACAAGTCCGCCGAGTTTATCCGCGAGCGCTGCACAGCCATTACGAAAGAACTTTCCGGCCGGGGCGCCGAGGTGATGGTCGTCGCCTGCAACACCGCCACGGCGGCCGCCATCGCACACCTGCGCGCGCAATTCGCGCTGCCCTTCGTCGGGATGGAGCCTGCGGTCAAGCCCGCCGCGCTCGGGACCAAGAGCGGGGTCATCGGCGTACTGGCGACCGCCGGCACGCTCAAAGCATCGAAATACCTGATTACCAAAGGCCTGTACGGCAGCGGCGTGCGGATTGCCGAACACGTCGGCAGCGGCTTCGTCGAACTGGTGGAAAACGACATTCTGGAAGGCCCCGAGGCGGAAAAGGTCTGTGAAGCGAGCCTGCTTCCCCTGCTGGAAGCGGGCGCCGACATCATCGTACTCGGCTGCACGCATTACCCCTTCCTGCTGGGCACGCTGCAGAAGGTTGCGCGGCAACGCGGCTACGACGGCGTGCGTTTCATCGACCCGGCCCCTGCCGTGGCGCGCCGTACCGTGCAGATTCTCTCGGAGAAAGGCCTTTCCGTCGAAGATGCCCAGGGGGGCACGGAACTGCTTTCTTCCGGGCCGGACCAGACGCTGCGCAAACTGTATTCGCTTATTGATAAAGAAGATAGGGCGCGCGAAGACGCTTGAAGTCCTCTACGTCCTTGTTCCACGCATCCAGGATATCCGCCACCTTCAGGCGCTTGGAAAAAGCCGTTGAAATGGCTGTCCCGCCGGTGACCTTGTTAAAGGAAGGCAGGCGCTCCGCAGAAAGCTCGAACGGAGATTTACCATAGAGTTCATACACCGCCTGCATCACCCAGAACTGCGTAAGGGTGAGCGAGGCCGCTTCGTAGTCGGTATAGAAGAACTGAACGCCCTGGATGACCTTCCCGGCGCTTCCCCCGGAGAAAGGCTTGTAATGAATTGTACGCCAGACCGTCCCCGGGACCTGATAACTGTCCAGACGGGCCTTCAGCGCATCGGCGTCGATCCAGGAGGCGGCAAAGACCTGGAACGGAAGCGTATAACCGATGCCGATTTGCAGATAATGATAGAATTCCCCCACCAGGCCTGCAGCGGGATAGCCGATGGCGCTCTGCGGAGAAGGGATATTGGGCGAGGGCAACACCCAGGGCAGCCCCGTATCCGTATATAGCATCTTCCGCTCCCAGCCCTCCATCGGGATGACCTCCAGGCGGCATTTGAGGAAAGGCTCATTCCCCTTCTGCCCGCGGTTCAGGCCTTCTTCATTAATGAGGAGCGCCACCTCTCCGGGCGTCAGGCCGTACACATAGGGAATGGCATACTGGCTGATGAAGGAAAAATAGCCTTCGGTCACATACGGGCCCTCCACTTTCAGGCCGCCGAGCGGATTCGGACGGTCCAGGACCAGCACGGCGATATCCAGCTCCGCACACGCGCGCATCACCAGCCCCAGCGTACTGATAAAGGTATAGGAACGCGTCCCCGTATCCTGGATGTCATACACCATTACATCGATGCCCCGGAGCATCTCCGGCGTAGGCTTGCGGGTAGCGCCGTAGAGCGAATGCACGGGCAGGCCCGTGGCCGCATCCACCCCGCTCTCTACCTTGCCGCCGGCCCAGATATCGCCGCGCACCCCGTGTTCCGGGGCAAAAAGGGCGACGAGCTGCACCCCCGGCGCGTTTTTCAGGATTTCAATGGTGGGCACCAGCTGACGGTCCACCCCGCTGGGATTGGTCACCAGTCCCACGCGCTTCCCCTGCAGGGGGGCAAAGCCGCGTTCGCGCAGCACCTCCACCCCGGGCTTGACGACCGCGCCCGCGCCCGGTGCGAAAAGCAGTACAAATAGCGTCAGCAACGCGCCTTTAACCATTTTCTTTCTTCCCATAGTCCGGATCCACTTTAATCATCAAGGTCACGGCCACCGTCGCAAGGCAAAGCAGCATCACCAGCGCGAAGAAGCCCGTATAGCCCAGTTTCTCCTGCAAGAATCCCGCCGCCATTCCCGGCAGCATCATGCTCAACGCCATAAAAGCGGTGCAGAGGGCATAGTGCGAGGTCTTGAATTCCCCGTCCGAGAAATACATCATATAGAGCATATAGGCCGTAAAGCCGAAGCCATAGCCCAGCTGGTCCGCCGCCACGCAGAGATAGACCACCCAGAGCGACGAGGGCTGGCAGAGGGCCATATACAGGTACACGCCACAGGGCAGGGCCAGGCTCAGCGCCATCGGCCAAAGGCATTTTTTCAAGCCGAAGCGCGCCGCAGCCAGCCCGCCGAGAATGCCGCCCAGCGTCAGGGCAATCACGCCGACAGTACCGTACACCAGGCCGGAATCCGCCGTAGAAAGCCCCAGACCGCCCTGCGCCGAAGGGTCCAGCAGGAACGGGGTCAGCATCTTGACCGACAACGCCTCCGGCAGGCGGAACAGAAGCAGGAACAACATCGCCACGACGATGCCGGGCTTGCGGAAGAAGGTCACGACACTGCGGCCGATATCCTGCAGCGGTTGGGCCTGCTTGGCCGCCGGCCGCACACATTCCGGGGCGGGCAGCGACAGGCGGTGCCACAAAAAAAGCACGAACAGCAGCACCGAGCAGCCCAGCAGCGTCATTTCCCAGGCCCGGGGAATATCCCCCAGGCGGGTTTCCAGCAGCCCGGCGATAACCACCAGCACGCCCTGACCGAAGACGGTCGCAATGCGATAAAAGGTGCTGCGAATCCCCACGAACAGCGACTGGGTGTGCGTCGAGAGTGCCAGCATATAAAATCCGTCCGCCGCAATATCGTGGGTCGCCGAGGCGAAAGCCGTAAGGTAAAAAATCGTCAGCATCAGCGCGTAAGAGCGCGACGGGACGCTGAGCGACAGGCCCAGCAGGGAGAGCGCCAGCAGCGCCTGCATCACCAAAATCCACCAGCGCTTGGTGCGCAGCACATCGACGATGGGACTCCAGAGCGGCTTGATGACCCAGGGGAGATAGAGCAGGCTCGTGTAGAGGGCCAGCTCGGCGTTGGGCATCCCCAGCCGTTTGAACATCGTCACCGAAAGGACATTTACGATGACATAGGGCAGCCCTTCGGCAAAATACAGGCTGGGCACCCAGGCCCAGGGAGATTTATTCGCTGACATCGGTACCGGGATAATAATGCGCCAGAATTTCGCGGAACCCGTACCCTTCCTGCGCCATCACCGCCGCGCCGATCTGGCAAAGGCCCACGCCGTGACCCCAGCCACGGCCTTTCAAAAGAAGACGGTCCCCCTCCCACAAGATGTCGAAAGCGGAACTCTTGAGGTGCGTCGGACTGAGTGCCCGGCGGATTTCCAGTTCCTTGCCGATGGTCCTGCTGCCGGCGGTCCCCTCGATGCGCAGGTACTTGATCCTGCCCGAAGGGCCCCGTTCTACGGGGACCAGCGCCGTTATCGTCCCGAAATCCGTCCCCGTCTTTTCGCGGACGAGCGCCGAGAGTTCCTCGCGGGTATAACGCAGTTCCCACGCGAAGAAATCGGCGGTTTCGAGGTCATAGTCGTTGAGCACCTGCGCGAGAATGTGCTTGTCCGTGCAGTTGCAGAAGGGCTCCGGACGCCCGGGGGCCGTATCCGGGAGGGACGGCAGCCAGGGCTCGTCGCGGTCCTCCCAGCAGGTACTGAACAGTTCGGTCCGGCCGCCGCAGCACTTCGAATAGCGCGCATCGCAGATTTCACCTTTGTAGCGGAGCACCTGCCCCCAGGTTTCGTCGATAGCGGCGCGCACCTTTTCGCCGACCGCCATCGTCAGCCCCTGATAGCGCTGGCAGTGGTCATCGGCGCAGACATCGAAGCCCTCGTGCCGGCCTAAATTGCGCAGGACCCAGCTGCGGGAAATCACCGCGTGCGCCTTCAGGAGTTCCGGCGATGCGGCAGCCTTCATCTCCGAAGAAATCACGCTGAGCAGATAATCCTCCAGCCCGATGCGGTTCACCGCGACGATTTTCCCGCCCGCGATGCGCAGGTGCAGGGAGCCGGCGAACTTCAGGTCCATTTTCCGCTCCCAGTGGAAGCCGATGCCGATGGTTACGCCGTAAAGGATGAAAGAAGGCTCTGCAAAAAGGGTGGAACGGGTAATCGCGTCAAAGACCAGTTCGTCATAGAGCATCCCGTTGTAGTTGATCCGCCCGTCATAGAGGGTCACCCGCTGGGGGCCGGCGCCGTCGGAAATAATCTCGAAACAAATCTCCTCCCCGGAAACGATGCCCACGTCCAGCCGCGGCTGGGTACGGGTCAGGCGGGTCAGGATTTTCTGCTCGTCGGCCTTGCTGAGGGAAACTTCCGCCAGCATTTCCCGGATTTTTTCCGTCGTAGCGCGCTCGAAATCCTCCTTGAAAGGCGTGATAAAAATCCCCGCCATATCCACCGCACCGGGGCTGATGGTCAGGTGCTCCTCCCCTTCCGCATCATAGTGGTGAGAGCGTTTTTCCGAGCGCATCACCACGCAGGAACGCCATTCGCCGTCCGCGTACCAGCAGTAGGCGTTGAAACGCGGCTCGCTCTCGCCGGGATAGGCGGGACTGCATTCCAGCAGGCGGTAAAAAAGTTTGGTCAGGGACTTGGGCGTCGTGGCGTGCAGGATGAAGACGCCGGTCGTATAGCCCGTAAAGTGATGAAGCGAGGCATCCTTGAGGCGCACGAGCGGTTCCGGAGCGTCCGCCAGGAAGGCATCCGCAGCACAGACCAGCGGAAGATGCGGCCGCGGACAGGCCTGGAAATGCAGATGGTCCGGGGCTGAGGCGCCGCTTTCGGGACCATTGTAGAAGACGGCGTAGGAGGGATAGCGCTGCACGAAATCCAGCATATCCGGCAGGTGATGCCAGATGGCCTGCGGGACGTGGTCGTCGCGGGCGATGACCAGATGGTCCGGAAAGACCGGATAGGGATTGACCTGGATATGGTAACTGCGGGACTTGCGGCCTTCGAAGGGCAGGTGAAACTGCTCCGGGGGCCGGTGTTCCGTACAAAGAAAACAGGGACGCGCGGCGATGACATCCGGGCTGACATTCGCCGTCGTCGAGGCGACGCGGCAGGGATTCAGCTGCACGGCACAACCCGGAATGCCCAGTTCCAGCGGCTTGGTTTTCGCCCGCTTGACCGCCCGGAAATTCGCTGCGGCGAGCGGCCAGACGGACAATTGGTCCTTGATGAATTTTTTCAGTCCGGATTCCATCAAATGGCTTTCTGCAGGGCGGCGAAGCGCAGTTCAACCTCCGCAATCTGTTCCGGCGTCAGTTCCTGCGTATGCAGGTGATAGCCCCGCGGATCCTTGTCATCCTTCACGCGCGACACCATATTCTTGAAAACGCCCCGCTTGCAAAGGACATAGAGATGATAACTGCGATGCTCGTCCGGCGCGCTGATGGAAGAACGCAGCATAAGCATCGACAGCACCGCGGCAAAGGCCGGATCCACCTTCCCGTCCGGGTCACCTTTTTCCATTTCCTGCCAGATTTTCGCATAGGTGTCCGCATAGGCGGGACGCTGGGAAATGACGCCGTCCGTGTGGAACTGCCGCCACTGGTAGAGCCACTGCCAGCTGCCCCAGGCGCTGAAAACGGACTTGATGTCCGGGCGGTACGCGTTCATCTGCGCCATATAATTGTTGACATCGGTGCCCGGCACCTCGCATTTGACATAGCCGAAGACGCCCGGGTACTTGCGCGCCAGTTCCGCCATCTCCGAGGCCGGGATGCGCGGGAACTTGTTGCGCAGCCAGGTCTGGTAAATATACGGCGTATGGATGGCCTCGCCGATGGCATTGAGCGATTCGATCAGGCCATTCAGGGTCCTGAGGTTATCCGCCGGACGGCCGAAGAGCACGAAATTCTTCATTTTCGCCTTTTTGGCGGCCTTCTCCGCAAAACGGCAGCGCTCCACCATATCCTCTGTCGTCTCGCCATTGCAGACGGCACCCAGAACCGCCTTCCGGTCCTTCATCACCTCAATGACCGCCAGCAGTCCCTTTTTCCATTCGTCATAACTGACCAGATGATGGTCCGACGCATAGAGCATCCCGGACACGCCACAATCATCGAGATAGGCCGCCTCTGCGGCCAGGACCTCGTAATCCACCGCCCCGTCGTCCGTGTAGGGCATCGTCATAATGATGAACGGGCCGCGGAGTTCCGGCTGGGCCGTCAAAAGAACCACGGGGAGAAACAGTGCGGAAAGGGCAAGGAGGAATTTACGCATAGACCAAAAAAAATGAATTTCTTTTTGCAAAGATAAGAATTTATATTAATTTTGCAGTCCCGAAAGGGAGCCAAACACTCCTCTTTAGCTCAGTTGGTTAGAGCACCTGACTGTTAATAAAGGGAGCCAAACACTCCTCTTTAGCTCAGTTGGTTAGAGCACCTGACTGTTAATCAGGGGGTCCTAGGTTCAAGTCCTAGAAGGGGAGCACAAAAAAAGAGGGTGACTAAAAAGTTGAAAGACTGATAGTCGCCCTCTTTTCGTATCTATAGGTCAAGGCTCCGAGCCGCCAGGCAGCAGCCGCTGGAGGAACTCCGTTCGCTTCGCTCACTCCGGCCCCTCCCACAATCTCCTGCGTCCCGCTGTCGCGGAACTTGTATCTTGCGGGCCCCGCCCCCTACCCGTGTCCGGGGGTGGACACGCCCTCCAGCGGCTGCCGCCATTCTGGCATCTCCGCCTTTCCCGGAAGGCAAAGAACTTCGTATGCCTGACCATCCGGTTCAAGAATCCGCTTACTCCATATCTTAGTGGTGGAGTAAATGGTGACGTAAATGGTGGAGTAAATGGTGACGTAAATGGTGGAGTAAATGATGGTGTAAAAACTCTTAGTGAGAGTCTGAAACCAGTTTATTCAACTGTTTTTTCCAATCCTGGAATAAAAGCCAATAATGTTGCTGCTCTTCTTGACCGTCCTTTGCCTACTGTCGAGAAGCAATTGGCAACTCTTAAGAAGAAAGGGCTGATTGAATATCGCGGCTCCGCTAAGACTGGCGGCTATTACGCAAAAGAATAATCCTTTTACTTTCCGTACGCTTTCCGGGCACATACCAATCCTGTCCCTTTTTTTGCAAGAAAATCCACAGAAAAGCAGTACCTTTGCTTCCGTTATGCAGAAAGTTTCACTCGGGAAGTTGTTCCTGGTATTCAATAAAATCGGCGCGTTTACCATCGGCGGCGGCTATATGATGCTGCCGGCCATTGAGGATGAACTGTTGCGCCGGAAATGGATCCCGGAGGAGGATATGCCCGATATCGTGGCGCTTTCGCAGAGTGCGCCGGGCCTGATTTCCGTAAACATGGCGATTTTTGCCGGGTATCGGCTGCGCGGCTTTGCCGGCAGTATCGCCGCCACCCTGGGCTGCGTCCTGCCCCCCTTCGTGATTATCCTGCTGATTGCGATGTTCTTTTCGGGCTTTTCCGACGCGCCGATTGTGCAGCGCATTTTCGCAGGCGTCCGGCCCGTGGCGGTGGGACTCATCGCCGCTTATACGATCAAATTGCTCCGCGCCGGCGGACGGGTCTGGTGGAAACTGCTGCTGAGTTTCTCGACGATGGCGGCGGTGGCGCTGCTGCACTTTTCGGCGGCGTACATCCTGCTGACGGTCATCGTCGTCGCGGCGGCTACGGGCTTGATTTTACAAAGGAGGGCGCAATGAGCGATCAACTGATTCTGCTTTGGCAGCTCTTCTGGAGCTTTTTCTTTATCGGCATTTTTACCTTTGGCGGCGGATATGCCATTATGTCGCTGATTCAGAGCGAAATCGTTATTGCGAGAGGCTGGATTTCCGAAGCGACTTTCACCGACATCGCGGCGATTTCCCAGATGACCCCCGGCCCTATCGGGCTGAACTGCTCAACCTATACGGGCTATGCGGTCCTGCGCGATGCGGGCGCCAGCGTCGCCGTTTCCACCCTCGGATCGGCGGCGGCATCGCTGGCTATCGTGCTGCCTTCCTTCATCATAATGCTGCTCATCGTGCGCTTTTACGCCAGGGCCCACGAAGGGCCGGTCTTCCAGCGGGTGCTCTCTGCGCTCAAGCCGGCGGTGGCAGGGCTCATCGGCGCTGCGGCCCTTGGGATGATAATCCGTGTGCGATGGACGGCCGGCGTACCCGATTTCAGCCTTCTCGAAGATAATTTCTCCTCCTGGAAGAGTTGGGTGCTGTTCGCGCTGGCGACGGCCGCATCGCTGCGCTTCAAGGGGGCGACCGTCAAAATCCTGCTGGCGGGAGCGCTGGCAGGCCTTATCGGATTTGCCTAATGGATAAGATTACCGTATTTCTCACCGGTGCCACCGGGACGATGGGCTTTGCGGGCCTGCAGGAACTGTTGAAGTTTCCGGAGCGTTACCATATCCGCGTCCTGGCGCGGGACTCCAGGAAAAACCGCCTTCTGCTTGTGCCTTTCGGGGACCGCGTAGAAGTGATTTGGGGCGATTTGTGCCGCTATGAAGACGTGCTCCGCGGCGTGAGCGGCAGCGATATCGTGCTGCATGTGGGAGGTATGGTGAGTCCGCAGGCGGATTACCGGCCCGAGGCGACGCGGAAAATCAACATCGGCGCGGCGGAAAACATCCGCAATGCGGTGCTGGCGCAGGGAGAAAGGCAGCCGAGGGTGGTCTATACCGGTTCCGTCGCGCAGATGGGCGACCGCCGCGAGCCCTTGCACTGGGGCCGGGCCGGAGACCCGGTCTGCGTTTCCGCCTATGACCATTACGGTATTACAAAAGTATTGGCGGAACGCATCCTGACGGACGGCGGCATCCGGAAATGGGTGAGCCTGCGGCAGTCCGGCATCCTTTATCCGGGCATACTCCGCAATTATGACCCCATTATGTTCCACGTCCCCCTGCGCGGCGTGCTGGAATGGGCCACGGTCGAGGACAGCGGCCGCCTGCTGGAGCGCGTGTGCCGCCCGGAAGTCCCGGAGGAATTCTGGAACCGCTATTATAACATAGGTTCGGGGAAGGACTACCGCATCACCAATTACGCATTCGAATGCCTGCTGCTGGAGGCCATCGGCTGCCCGGCGCCCGAAAAAATCTTTGAGCCCAAGTGGTTCGCCACCCGCAATTTCCACGGCATGTGGTATCTGGACGGCGATGTACTGGAGGATTACCTCCATTTCCGCGCGAATATCCCCGTCAGAGAATATTTCGAGCAGATGAGCCGCAGCCGTTCCGTCCCTGCCGGTATCCGCATCGCCAAGGCGACGAAAGCCGCACGCCTCTTCCCGCATCTTGTCAAAGCGGCGATGGCGGCGATGGCCCACAAGAAAGGCATGGGTACGCAGAGCTGGATCAAGGAAGGGGACGAGGCGCGCATCCGGACCTATTACGGCTCCCTGGAGGCGTACAACGCCATTCCGGACTGGAAGCACAGCGACCTCTCCCGCCCCTCGGACGAAGCGGTGCTGCTGGACCACGGCTATGACGAGACCAAGCCGATGACGGAATTCACGATTGAGGATATGCGCACCGCCGCCGCGTTCCGGGGCGGGCAGTGCCTGTCGGAAACCATGGTGAAGGGTGACTGGGACACGCCCCTGGAATGGCAATGCGCCCGGGGGCACGTCTTTAAGGCGTCTCCCCGTCTGGTCCTGCTGGGCGGGCACTGGTGCCCGGACTGCTTCCCCTGGCCCTACGGAGACAAGCCCCGTCCCTGGAACTGGGACGACGAAGCACGCGTCAATCCCTTCTTCGCCCAACTCTGGACACCGCTGCACTAACGAAGAACGGCCCTGAAAAATCAGAGCCGTTTCGTGCGGTAGGTGAGACTCGAACTCACACAGGCCAATGCCCACTACCCCCTCAAAGTAGCGTGTCTACCATTTCACCACTACCGCGTTTGGGACTGCAAATGTACAACACTTTTGGAAAAATGCAAAAAAAAGATTCACTTTGCAGTATGATTTTCGTTTTTCTCCTTCTGCTCCTGACCGGGAACACCCAGCCGCTCATGGCGGAAAATCCCCCGCGCGGATATTACAAGGACGTCTTTATGGACAGCGGAGTAGGCCTGACGTCCCGCAAGGTCCTGCCTGTGGAGAAAGTACTCGGACTCTCCGGAGAGTTGTATCTCACCCAAGAAGACAGCGACCGGCAGAATGCGCTGATCGGCGGAAATGAAACAGACGAAAACGGCATCCTGCTCTATCCGGACGGGCAACCCCGCTTCCGTATGGTATTTATGAACGGAGGAAAGGCATCCCGGCACCTCGGCTCCCTGAGCGACAAGGCGGCCGACGCTTTCCGGCAGTTTGTCCGTGCCGGAGGCAGTTATCTGGGCTGCTGCGCCGGCGCCTATCTGGGCAGCGTCAAATATCTCGGGCTCTGGCCCGGCCGCGCCAGATTCACCGGCCTCAACAAATCCTGGACGGCGATGGCGTTCGAGCCCGGCAGTGTTCTCTCGCTGGACGCCCGCTTCGGCGGAAAAATGCAGATAGACAGCGTCCGGCACAACGGCGGCTGCTTTGCCCAAATGGAAGACGCGCCCGAAGGCACGGAAATACTGGCCCGATACGCCATGCAGGGACGCCTGCCGGAACTGGGGCTCGACTCTCTGCCTTCTGTCTGGGCATACAAGGCTTCCGAACGCTGCGGGAGGGTCATTCTTTGCGGATCGCATCCGGAGGGAGCGGCCACCGGCGAGAACCTGGCGCTGATGAGCGCCCTGGTCCGTTATGCGCTGGAAGGTTGCGGGGAGCCAGTGCTCAAAGGGGAGCTCGTGCCCGGCGAGCCGCGACGTATGACCGCCGGCAGCGCGGACCGGAATCCCGCATTCACCTGCATCGGCGACCGGCAGTACCATCATTTCCGCATCCCGGTACCGAAAGGAACGAAGGCCGTGGAAATCCGGCTGGAAGGCGTCGAGGGGAGGAAAAATTTCGACCTGTACCTGGCCGCATCGCCGGAAGGATTCGCCTTTTTAAGTGACGCGCCGTGGTGTAATGTCCAGCCGGGAACGGACAAGACCCTGACCGTGGAGCGTCCCGCCGCCGGCGCGCTTTGGATTTCCGTCTATTGCGCCACGACCGTTACCCACCGGCAGGGGGAGGGGGGCCTGGAATACAACGGCCGCACCGACGTCCTGAACGGTGTCCCCTACATCCTGACCTCCAGGTTGTTGTAAATTCAGAAAAAATCACTACCTTTGCGCTCCGCCCTCGGGTAGGGCGGTAAACCGTTTAACTTAATAAACTAACAGATTCACAATGGCTGTTAAAATTCGTTTACAGCGCCACGGTAAGAAGAATTTCGCATTCTTCCACATTGTTGTGGCAGACGCGCGTGCAAAGCGCGACGGTCGTTTCATCGAGCTGCTCGGCTCGTACAATCCCAACACCAACCCCGCCAGCATCGTGCTCAACAGCGAGCGTGCCCTGGCGTGGCTCAAGGTCGGTGCCCAGCCCACGCTGACGGCCCGCCGCATCCTCTCCTACGAAGGTGTCCTTCTCCGTCACCACCTCGACGGCGGTGTCGCCAAGGGAGCCCTGACGCAGGAAGCGGCTGACGCCAAGTGGAATGCCTGGAAGGCCGAAAGGGATGCCAAGATCGACGCCAAGGTGACCGGTATCAAGAATGCCGCCATCGAGGCCCGCAAGGCCGCCAAGGCTGAAGAAGCCAAGGTGAACGAGGCCCGTGCCGAAGCGATTGCCCGCAAGGCTGCGGAACTGGCTACCGCACAGGCTGCCGCCGAAGCAGAGCAGGCCGCCGAGGAAGCTCCCGCCGCCGAAGAGGCCGCAGAGGCTCCTGCAGAGGCATAATGCTGCAGATTGCCAAAATCCTCAAGGCCTACGGCAAAGAAGGGGATGTCCTCGCCGGATCTTCCACCTTCGACTTGCAGGAAATTGACCCCAGGGAACCGGTGTTCATCGAATTCGATGGACTGCCGGTTCCTTTTTTCATTGAACGCTCCGCACAGAAAGGAAACAGCCGCGCCGTCTGGCACCTCACCGGCTGCTTCAACCTCGAAGATGCCGAGGAACTTGTGGGGCGGGCCGTGTTCGCCGAAGAAGACGGCGAGGAAGCGCAGGAAGACGATTTTACCGGCTGGACGCTCTATGACCGGGGCCGGCGGGTCGGCGTCATCGACGCCATGGAATGGATTCCAGGGAACCCGTGCCTTAGGGTCGGCGAGGTGCTCCTTCCCCTGCACGAAGATTTGATTCTCGACGCGGACCCCGAAGCGCGGACGCTCAATCTGGCCGTTCCGCAGGGGCTGCTGCCCTAAATCCCGAATTTGGCAAATACATCGTCAAAAGTTTCGGCGCGCATCAGCGTGCGGACGCTTCCGTCGGCTTGCAGCGCATACATCGCGCACTGCGGGATCATGAACTGGGGCTTATAGACCAGCGAATAGCCGCCGACATTGGGAAATTCGACGATGTCCCCTACGGCCAGCGGGCCCGCATAGGCGGGGAACATCACATCCTGTTCCAGGCAGGTGTACCCCATGATGTCCAGATTGTCGAAATAGCGGGTCTCCCCGCCGCCGGGATGCACCCGCACCGGCACACGCGCCATCGTGCACATCTCGCCCATATTCTGGAAACTGCCGTCCGTCGTAGCCAGGAAACGGTCCTGCACTTCCTTGATGCTGTCCACCTTGGCAAAGAGCGAGACATAGCGCGTGATGAGCGCCCTGCCGGGCTCGGTAAAAACGCGGGGACGCTGCGCCGATGCGCCGTACCGGGCGATGAAGGGACCGAAAAACGCCTCTGCGAAATCGTGCCAGGAAGGCTTGAAATCCGCCCACTCCCCTGCCGTCTGGTCATAACGGCCGGGCACCATCCCGCTGCCCAGGCTGAAGTATTCCGGCACCCCGTCGATATAACGGTCTGCCGCGGCAATCATCACCTCCGCGCGCCGGCGCCAGGACTCCGGGTCACGCGGGGCCTTGATATGGCAGTGCAGGCCCGCCAGGCGCAGGTTTTTACAGGCGGCAATGGCCTCCATCGCATCGCGCAGTTCCCGGCTGTCCACGCTCATGCCGAAACGGGAAACGAAACCGGCGCCCAGGTCCAGATTGATGCGGACCCCTACCCGGAAAATCCGTTCCGGATGCGAGGCCGCCAGGGCGCAAATGCGGCGGGTCTCGTCCAGGCTGTCCAGATTGAGCATCCCGCCGCCCAGGAAAAGTTCCCGGGAAAGCGGGCCCTTGAAGGGGCCGTTGTACAAGATTTTTTCGTCCGGACAGCCGAGTTTTTTGGCCAGGGAATATTCCATATCGGAGACGACCTCCGCCAGGCAGCCCTCCTCCAGCGCCATCGCACAAATGGCCGGGGTGTAATTCGTTTTGAAGGAATAGGCCGGCGTATACTCCGGCCAGAAGGTCCGGAATTCCTCCACCAGGCGGGCGATGTTCCCTCGGAAACCTTCCTCGTCAAAAAGATAGAACGGCGTGGGGAACTGCGTCAGAAGCTCATTTCTTCTCATAGGGTAAAATGCAAAGGTCGCCGAGTTCGCGCAGGAACTGCGGGGTAAAATATTCCATCCTTCCCCCCATCGAGGAGAAAGTCATCTCGCCGAAATACAGTTTTCCGTCGGCTTCGTAGAAATCCACCCGCACCTCCGGGAATCCCCGGGAAAGCCGGGCCGCCGCTTCCAGCATCCGGTCCAGGTGTTGCGGCCGGGGACGGTCGCCGGCGGGATACCAATGGCTGATGTATGACACCTTGTCGTCGCAGGGGCTCCAGGACGTATCGTAGAGCCGGGCGGCCACCTTGTCCTCTACGCGGTCGTAACAGGCCCAGATATAATGGGGCACGCCGTCAAAGCACCAGACCTTGTAATCCGGAATGGTCTTTGCGCCCGGGGCGGGGTGCAGCAGTGGCTCTGCCAGAATGCGCGGCGGGATTTCGTTGTAAAACATTTCGCCCAGCCAGTATCCGTATTTCCGGCGGCGCGCCTTCTCCAGACGGAGGCGAAGTGCCGCTTCATCCACGCCTTTCGTCTTGTCCACCACCACCGTGGACCCCGAATCGTGGTTGCATTTGAGGACAAAATGGTCCGGAAGGGCGTCGAAATCCATCTCGGAGGCCTTGCGCCAGACACCCAGCAGGGGCACCAGCAAATCTCCGTAGCCACACGCCTCCACATACCCGCGCACGGCTATCTTGTCCGCATACTTGCCCCATCCCCGGGACGGCTTGTGGGACACCAGCCAGAGGATTTTCTCGTTGATGTCTTTGGGATGCCGGATGTCCCAGGCTTGCCCCCACCTCGCCAGATCCCGCTGCATTTGTCCGGCCGGATCGATGTGCAGGCGCAACTTCCGGAGGGTATAGTAAATCTTTCTGTGAAGTGTGTTCATCGTGGTTTTTCCGTTGAAAGTCCCAGCGTAGCGGCGCTTCGCTGTAAAAAGTGATAGATATTCACACTGTGTGCGGGGCAAAGCCGCAGCAAGACGCCTTCCAGCACGAATTTCGGGATACGGGAGCGGGTCAGGTGCCTAAGCAGGTCCCTGTTTTCATACAAATGCTCCTGGAAGGCCCTGCACGCTTCCGGCGCGTAGTCCCGCGTCAGTTTGAGCGCCATATTGAGCACATCGGTAATCCTGCGGGAGAACAGATAACGGTCTGCGGGAGGGACCTCCGCCGCATACCGGTCCAGAGACCGGGCGACCGTCAGCAAATCCGCCGAACGCTTGGGATTGGGAGAGCGGGTAATGGACCCGGGGCGCGCATAGGCATAGTAACAGGCTGCCGGTAAAAAAGTTACGCGCTCCGCCCGGTAAAGCAGACGCGGCGTGAATTCCTCGTCCTCGTGCAGGATACCCGGCATAAAACCAAAGCCGCCTGCCTGCAGATAGCCGCGCCGGATGACGATAAAGGGAGAACAGACGGAACGGAGCAGTCCCCGGCGCATCACCTCCCGGCCGGACATCACCCGGTCCAGCAAGCCGGCGGGAAAATACGCGTCCTCGCTAATCGTGCCGCCCTTGTCCCGGGCGCTCCCCAGCATCAACAAGTCCGGCTGATGTCGCCCGGCGGCCGAAAGAATGGCCGCCAGGGAGCCCGGCGCGATATAATCGTCCGAATCGACAAACCAAAGGTAATCCCCCGTCGCTTCCGCCGCGCCGTGATTCCGGGCGACGCTCAGCCCCCCGTTCGGCTGCGAAAGGACACGGATACAGGGGAACTTGTCCGCATATTCCCCGGCCAGGCGGGGAGAAGCATCGGAAGAGCCGTCATTGACGACAATCAGTTCCAAGGCCCCTTCCGGGATGTCCTGCTGCAAAACGGAATCCAGGCAGCGGGGCAGGTACGCTTCCGTGTTATATACCGGGACAATGACAGAAATCTTCATCGGCTCCGTTTTAAAAAAGACACGACGCGGGGATGACGGAGCAGACGGCTCCTTTCGCTGCGGCTCAGGCCGATTCCCCAGACCAGCGCCGCGCACACCAGAAAAGTCAGCGCAAATCCCGCCAGATGCATCCACGCCCCTTCCAGCGGCAAACGGCGGTATGCGGCGATATACACGCACATCAGCAGGACAATGAGGGCGGGACGCAGGTACGCCCCCTTCACGAACCACCCCACGTCAAAGCGGAACAGCGCGCGCAACAAAATGAACTGAATGATGCGATTGAGGATATCCGCGACGACAAAACAAATCAGAATGGAATACGCCGGGAAGCCGTCCCGGTACAGCAGGTAACCGGCGGGCAGACACAACAGGAAAAGCGTGGAACTCTCGACTTTAAACCATTTGATCCTGCCGTAGGCATTGATCAGCTGGAACAAGCCCGCCGAAGTCACCGAAACAGCGGCAACCAGCAGAGACCAGCGGCTCATCACCACCGTATCCGGCGGAATCCCGGCACCCAGCCAGAGCCGCAGCAAAAAGTCCAGCTCGCTCCACAAGGGGAAAAACAGCAACAGGAACAGCAGCAGGCAAACGCGGCAGACGCGCCGGGCCAGCAGTTCCCCCTGCCCGTTGTCCCCCGCCCCGATGCTCTGCGTCAATTGCGGAGCGGAGGCGGCGTCGAAGTTGGACACGAAGTTCATTACATAATTCTGCAGGGTGGACGCGTAAAAATAAGCGGCATTCACCGTCGTGGAGAAGAAGGCGTTGATGAGCATGTTCGAGCCCTGGGTGCGGGCAATCATCGAACTGGAAAACAGCAGGTTATATCCGCTGAAAGAAAGCACCTCCCGATAAGCGGAGCCCCCTTTTACCGGGTGCCAGCGGACGGTGTCCGGCCAGTATTTCCGGCTGGCCAGATGGTAAAAAAGGAAGGATACCCAGGTGGCCGCGCTCATCATCACGGCATAAATCCGGAGTCCCGCCGGCGATTCCCGCCAGAAGAGGCACAGCGCAAGGACCAGGAGCAGTTTCACCACCGTATTGGCAATGTCCACCAGGGCAATGGTCCCGAATTTCTCGTGGACATTGAACAGGCTCTGGAAGGGCACATTGGCGATATTGAGGCAGGCCACCACCGTGGAGACCTGGAAAACGAACATCGCATCCCCCGCTTTCCCGGGCGGGACGTTGAGTTGGGTGTGGATGTACCAGATGCCCAGCGTCTCCAGAATCAAAAAGATGAGGGCGGCACCGCAGAGATGCGTGGTGTGACAGACGTTGAACATCCGGTTGAGGTCCCCGTCCGGCTTGCCCATCTCGATATTCATAAAGCGCACGGTCGTGCCCGTCAGCGCCCCGCTGATAATGGACACCAGGGCCACCGCACTTCCCACGGCACTGTAAATTCCCACGTCTGAAGCCCCGAGCGCCTGCAGCACGAGACGGCTGGTCACCAACCCTACCAGGATGGTGACAATCATCCGGACATAGATGATGACCGTGTTCTTTGCAATCCGTATGTCCGACCTGCCCGCCATAGTCAAACAACAAAAATACTTAAAAATGGAAAATAATCCATACATTTGTACCCAATGAAGACGAAAATTCTTTATGTCCTGGCCAGCGACGGCGCGGATTACTATGCCGAGCAACTGTTGCTCTCCCTCCTCTCCCTGAGGCGTCACCTCGAAGGGGCGGAAGTCTGCGTCCTGACCGACGAGGCCACCCTGAAACAACTTCCCGAGCGCGGGAAATCGGGCGCCGCCCTCCTGGACCTGCCCGACCGCTGGATAACCGCGCCCATCGATGCGACGCTGCCCAAGCAGTTCCGTTCCCGCCTGCTCAAGACGGGAATGCGCAAATACGTCGACGGGGATTTTCTCTTCATTGACACCGACACGCTCATTGTCCGCGACCTTTCCGGTATCGACGATACGCCCGCCGACCTGGCCCTGTGCCTGGATCACCATTGCGCACTGAAGGATATCGCCGTACGCAAGGATATCCTGTTCAAATGCCGCAAAGCGGGTTTCGCGATGCGCGAGGAGGACCTCTATTTCAACAGCGGCGTCCTCTTTGCCCGGGACACGCCCCGGGTGCGGGATTTTTTCGCTTCCTGGGAAGAAAAATACCTCGCCGGAAGGAAAAACGGCATCGGGTGGGACCAGCCGTCACTGGCCTGGGCCGTCGCGGAGGACCCCATCGCCGGGGAACTTGACGCCGTCTGGAACTGTCAGCTCCCCTACGGCGTCCGCTATATGAAAGACGCCCGCATCTTCCATTACTTTGCCAACGGGCAGGACGGCTCCCGCCTCTTTTGGCTGAACCGTCCGGAAGTCCTGGAAGAAATCCGGCGGAGCGGAGCGCCGGACGAAACGGTTCAAGCCATCCTGGACGATCCGTTCAAGGGCATCTCCCCCCTGAGTTACCTCGCCTCTACCGAAGACTTCAGTTTCTTTACGACCCGCCGGTACCGCGACCTGCGGAAAATGTATGTTCCCGGTAAATTTTCCCTGCTGGAATTTCTCCTGAAGGTTCGTGCCCGCCTGATTCCCCGCCGCTAATGCCTGCCGTCAGCCTCATCGTTCCGGTTTACAAAGTCGAGCCCTACATCGGCCGCTGTGCCCGTTCCCTCTTCGGACAGACGATGGCGGATCTGGAGTATATTTTCATCGACGACTGTACCCCGGACCGTTCCATAGATATCCTCAAGGAAGTCCTGGAAGAATTCCCGGAGCGCAAAGCGCAGGTAAAAATCCACCGGATGCCCCGCAACAGCGGACAGGCGGAGGTCCGCAAAACCGGCATCTCCCTGGCCGGCGGAGACTACATCGCCCATTGTGACAGCGACGATACCCTCGCCCCCGAAGCCTGTGAAAAGCTGTACCGGAAAGCCCTTGCAGAGCAGCTGGACATTGTTACTTGCGACTTTCTTATGGGAGACGACCGTACGGGCTGGAAACGGAAAAGCCTGAAAAGCGCCCCGGGGAGAGCGGTCAGCGACCTGCTGTCCGGCCGCGTGATGGGCAGTCTGGGACCCCGGCTGATCCGCAGGGAACTGCTTGCCGGCGCCAAGGCCCCCGTGGCCAATTTCTGCGAAGACCTGGTCCTGGTCGTCTCCGCCACGCTGAAGGCAACAGCCGTCGGGCATCTTCCGGAAGCCCTGCATAACTATTATATCCGGGAAGAATCCATCTCCCACCGGCCGGGCAAAGCCGCCCTGTTGGCGCGGCTGGAAGACCTGAAAGCCAATGCCGGCCCCATCCTGGAGGCCCTGCGCGAAGACGGGCGCTTTCCGGAAAAAGGGGCCGATGTCGTATTCTTCAAATACCGTTGCCGGCAAGACCTGCAACCCTTCGTCCACCAAAAGGACATTTTCAACATCTGGAAAAACGTCTTTCCTGAAATCAACCGGATTTTCCTCTTCACGCGCGGCATCTCCGCCGAGCAGAAATTCTTCTTCATCCTGATTTACCTGCACCTGTTCCGCCCCTGGAAGAAGGTAATGGGCAAACTCCGCCACCGCGTATGATACCGAAAATCATCCATTACTGCTGGTTCGGCCGGGGAACGATGCCGGGAAGCATCCAAAAAAACATCGACGCCTGGCGGCGCTTGCTGCCCGACTACCGTTTCGTCCTCTGGAACGAGGACAATTTCGACTGCAGTGCCCTTCCCTACACACGGGAAGCCTACGAAAACAAGAAATACGCCTTCGTTTCGGACGTCGCCCGCCTGCAGGCCCTCAAAACGCAGGGCGGCATTTACCTGGACACGGATGTCGAACTGTTGAAATCCCTCGACTCCTTCCTGGACCACCCTGCATTCACCGGCTTCGAGCGGGAGCGATACCTGGCCACCGGCCTGATCGGCGCGGAAAAGGACAGCCCCTGGATCGAGGAATTCCTGGCCCTCTACGAAGACCTGCATTTCGTGCGGGAAGACGGGAGCTTCGACCTCACCCCCAATGTCCGGCGCATTACGGAATATATGGTCGCCGCCCACGGCCTGAAGACCGACAACCGTTTTCAGGAATTCCCCGGGCTTCTGACCATCTATCCCGGCGACTATTTTTCCCCGCTGGATTCCCTCACCCGGAAAATTCACAAGACGGAAAACACGGTAGCGATTCATCATTTTATGGGCAGTTGGGAGCCGGTCACCCCGGTCCTGCTTTTCCGCAAGACGGTCATCCGGCTTTTCGGCGAAAAGTCCTACCGGGCCATCCGCCGCCTCAAGCTCAAACTGTTCCCCACCCCCTGGAAATAGCCGCCAATATCCCCATTTTTGGGGATTGACCGCCTTGTTGCCTTGCCGTATCTTTGCAATTCGAAAGGGCGGCGCCCGTTGTTTGCCGCCCTTTCGCAGTACAAACAAATGCTTACGCTGAACAAACTGGAGATCGGGCAGCCGGCCGTGATTGAGACGGTCGGCGGCGAGGGGGCGATGCGCCTGCACCTGCTGGGGATGGGACTGATTCCCGGAGCGGGCGTCAAAGTCGTGGACAAAGCGCCCACCGGAGATCCCATCCAGCTCCAGGTCAGCGGCTATGCGCTGAGCCTGCGCAAAGCGGATGCCGCGGCGATTTCCGTGCGCGCGACGGAGGAAATCTCCAATCCGGCCGCACAGGACAATACGGGCTACAACGCATTCCTCCACGACCACAACGCCCACCCGGGCCTGGGCGAAGGCGGAAAATACCACAGCGCCGACCACGCCCATCCCCTGCCCAAGGGCACGCCGCTGGTCCTCGCCCTCGCGGGCCAGCAAAACTGCGGAAAGACCACGCTGTTCAATGTCCTGACCGGTTCCAACCAGCATGTAGGCAACTTCCCCGGCGTCACCGTAGAGGGGAAAGAAGGCACCATCAAAGGGCATCCGGACTGCAGCATCACCGACCTTCCGGGCATCTATTCCCTCTCGCCCCACACGGCGGAAGAACTGGTTTCGCGGGAATTCATCCTGGCGCCCGGCACACGGGGCCTGATCAATATCGTGGACGCCGGCAATATCGAACGGCACCTCTACCTCACCCTTCAGCTGATGGAGTTGAATGTCCCTATGGTGCTCGCCCTCAATATGATGGACGAACTCCGGGGAAACGGCGGTTCCATCCGCATCAACGAACTGGAACGCATCCTGGGCATTCCGGTCGTCGGCATTGCCGCCGCTACGGGAGAAGGGGTGGAGGAACTCGTCGAACACGCCCTGCACGTGGCCCGCTACCAGGAGCCTCCCGCCCGACAGGATTTCTGCGGGGAGGACGACCACGGCGGCGCCGTCCACCGCTGCCTGCACAGCGTAATGGACCGCATCGAAGGCTACGCAGACGCTGCCGGGCTGCCGGTCCGCTTCGCCGCGACGAAACTGATTGAAGGCGACGCCTGGGTAGAGAACGCCTTGCGGCTGCCGCCCGCGGAAAAGGAAACGATAGAAGGGCTGATTGTGACGATGGAAAAGGAGCGCGGAATGGACCGGGCTGCCGCCATCGCCGATATGCGCTATACTTTTATCCATAAACTCAGCGCACAGACCGTCGTCAAACCCCGCGAAAGCCGGGAATACCTGCGCAGCCGCCGCATCGACCGCATTCTCACCGGAAAATGGACGGCCTTCCCCATTTTTGCGGTGCTGATGGCGCTCATCATTTATCTGACCATCGACGTGCTCGGCGCACCGCTGCAAAATCTGCTCAATCAAGGCATCTCGGCGCTCGGCGAAAAAGTCGGAGCGGGCATGGCGCGGCTGGAGGTCAGCCCCGCCGTGCAGTCGCTGGTCGTGGACGCCATCTTCGGCGGCGTCGGCAGCGTCGTCAGCTTCGTTCCGGTCATCATCCTCCTGTTCTTTTTCCTTTCGATGCTGGAAGACAGCGGCTATATGGCGCGCGTAGCCTACTTCACGGACAGTTTCCTGCGAAAAATCGGCCTCTCCGGCCGGAGTATCGTGCCGCTGCTCATCGGCCTGGGCTGCTCGGTTCCGGGCGTGATGGCGGCCCGCACCCTGCCTTCCGCCTATGACCGCCGGCGCACGATTCTGCTGACCCCGTTTATGAGCTGTTCGGCAAAACTGCCCATCTACGCCTTCCTCAGCAGCGCATTCTTCCCCGGGAAAGGCGGGCTGGTGCTGGCCTGCCTGTACTTTTTCTCCATCGGCGCGGGCATTCTGACGGCCCTTGCCGGCAAAAAACTGCACCACGGCGACGGTGCGGCCCCCTTCGTGCTGGAGCTGCCCAACTACCGCCTTCCGCAGCTGCGCAACGTGCTGCACCTGCTTTCGGACAAGACCGTCGATTTTCTCCGGCGGGCTTTTACGGTGATTTTTCTCGCCACGCTCGTCATCTGGTGCCTGCAGTCCTTTGACTGGCGGCTGAACCTCGTGGCGGACGAGGAACAGAGTATGCTCGCCGCCATCGCCGGTTGGATGGCTCCGGCCTTTACGCCGCTCGGGTTGGGCGACTGGCGCGTGGTCACGGCGCTGATTTCCGGCTTCCTCGCCAAGGAGAGCGTCGTTTCTACGATGGAGGTACTGGGCGTGACCGCGTCCCTGACGTCCCTGACGGCCATTCCCCTGCTCATCTTCTGTCTGCTCTATACCCCTTGCGTCGCCGCTATCGCCGCGGTACGCCGCGAACTCGGCGCACGCTGGGCCTGTTTTATGATTGTATTCCAGTGTGCCGTGGCTTGGGTGGCCGCGTGGCTGGTCTATGAAATCGCCGGACTCTTCCTATGAACGCCGCAAGCCTGCTCATACTGGCCCTGGTAGGGATTTGTGCGGTGGGCGCCATCGCACGGATTCGGCGCGACAAACGCGGGCGGCGCAGTTGCGGGGGTTGTACGGGCAGCTGTGCGGATTGTCACAAACTCAAGTCCACCACCTCGGCGATATCCCGCACGGGGATGGAGGAATAGCGGGCGAAGGTCGAAAGACAGAGCGGACAGGCGGTAGCAATCGCGTCGGGGCCTCCTGCCGTCAGGTTCTCCAGTGCCTTGCGTGTCATCGCTTCCCGCTGCTGGAAACTCAGGGACAGGCTGCCCAGCGAACCGCCGCAGCAGATGCTCTCTCCCCTGTTCTTCTCCGCCTCCACGATATAGGCCGCCGCACCGACAAGCCCACGCGGCGCTTCATATTCGCCGCAGCCGCGTCCCAGTTCGCAGGGATCGTGGTAGGCATAGCAGAGGTCGCTCTTGGAGAGTTTCAGCACACCGCTGCGCCGCAGTTCGTCAAAGTATTGCGTATGATGCACCACCCGGAGGCCGGGCAACTTGTAGTGGTCCCGGAACATCTTGTAACAGATGGGGCAGGAAAGCAGGAGGGTATCCGCGCCGGAGGCCTTGATGAGTTCGGTATTCTTGCGCACCATTTCCGCCGCCTGGGTAAAACGCCCCGCCTGGAGCATCGGCCGTCCGCAGCAAATGCCGCCGTCCCGGTCCATCCAGGTATAATCGATGCCCAGCTTGCCCAGCACGCTTTCCATACTCTTGCCGATGGACGGCGTAAGCGCGGTCATACAGCCGCCGAAGTACAACACCCGCGACGGTCCGGCGGCAACCGGCTCCACGCGCACGGCCCCGTAGTCCGGGTTCAGGGCATACTGCCGGCGCGCCCGCTGGAAAATCCGCAATGCAGGGCCTTCCACGCCCACCTGGCAGACCTCGGTACACTTGCCGCAGAGCAGGCACTTGTCGCTGATTTCTTCGATGCGTTTCTCGTTCCCGCGCCGGATTTGGCGGTTCAGGTAAACGGTGCAGTCCTTGATGTTCGCCTTCTTCACGCTCATCGGACAAGCGTCGATGCAGACGCCGCAGCCCGGGCAGGAGTAAATCTCCAGCAGGGCGTAACCGCGCCGTGCGTGGCGGATGCGAAGTCCCGCGTTGCGCATCGGAATCAGCATCATCTCCGTAGGAATGTGCATATAGCGCGTGAAAGGCAGCACCACCATAAAAATGCCCAGCACGATGGAATAGGCCCACCAGGTAGGCAGGTTGTTCGCGGGGTTCAGCAGGAACTGCGTCCCCAGCACCGCCTCCAGCAGCCAGTTCAGGGGCTTGACGAGGAACGAGCCGCCGCTGATGCTGGCGGTAAAACTCTCGGCGAGCAGGCGCAGCGGGAAAATCAGCCACAGGGAGTAAAGACCTATGGTATCCAGAAAACTCAGGCGGGTGGTGCGCCGCATCCCAAAGAGCCGGGAACGCACGCGCTTGATGATGGCCAGGCCGATGCCGATGAGAATCAGCAGCAGGAAAAAGTCCATCAGGAAGAAAAGGAACGAGCCGCGCAGGGTCGTATCCGTCTCCGCCACGAAATAATTAAAGAAAATCGGGTAATAGAAGAGGTTCAGGCGGTGCGGGACGAAGAAGAGCACCTCCAGGTGTCCCAGCAGGATAATCATAAACCAGCCGAAGGCGATGCTCGAATGCATAAAGCCCAGCAGCTTGTTCCGCCTCCACAACTTCACGTGAATGAGGCAGTTGGCAAAGATATCCCAGATATTCTTAACGGCCGTAGTGGGCGTAATGAGCGAAAGCAGGAAGCGTCTGCGGTCCTCCCGCGGACACTGCCAGAGCACCCGCAGCGCCGCGAGCAGGCAGTACAGGAGCACGAAGCCGATGCCAATCAGGAAAGGCAGCACGAAGGGGTCGAAGCCCGATGGAATCCGTTCTCTCATACCTTCTTGCTATAATAACGACAAACGTCCAGGATCAGTTTCCGCGTATTGATGCCCCGCGGGCACACCATCGTACACTTCCCGCAAAGCATACAGCAGGAGAGCATCTTTTCCACATCGGCGCCGCGCTGCAGGTTCAGGATCAGCTTCCGCACGCTCATCCCGGAATAGGACGCGGCCATACAGGTCGCGCTGCAGCTGCCGCAGGCGATGCAGTTGCGGATGTCGGGGGCCGTCTGCTCCAGCCACCGGTACAGGCTCAAGTCCACCTTATCGAGGTCGATGGCGGAACTCGGGCTGAGGCTGAATCCAAAATCCATCACGCGTTTCCTTTAATGTATCTGTACGCCGAGAGGGCCGCCGCACGCGCTTCCGCCACCGTTTCCGGCACCGTCTTGGTGCCCGTGCAGGCGCCGGCGAAGAAAATGCCCTTCCGGCCGGACTCGACGATGCTGTAGATATTGTCGCGGCTGCGCAGGAAGCCGTCGTCATCCACTTCGGCGCGCACCATGGCGGCGATATGGGCCGTCTGCGGATGGCAGACCATCCCCGCCATCAGCACCAAAAGGTCGAGCCGGACCTTGAGCGGCTTGCCGCTGAGCGTATCTTCCGCCTTGACGAGCAGCCGGCCCTCGATGTCCTCGCTCACCTCGGAGACCCGTCCGCGGATAAAGTGGATGCCGTAATCCTTCTGTGCGCTGATATAGAAGTCTTCGTATTTCTTGCCGAAGAGGCGCAGGTCCATATAGAAGCAGTAAATTTCCGCTTCCGGGAACTTTTCCTTCAATTCGATGGCCTGCTTGACGGCGGTCATACAGCAGACCTTGGAACATTGGGGATTGCCCGCCTTGATATCGCGCGAGCCCACGCAGTGCACGAAACCGATGGCGCGGGGATGCTCGTCGATGCGCGCGTCCTCCGCCCCGCCGAACCAGTGTTCGAGGTCCCGGTTGGTAATCACGCGGTCATAGATACCGTAGCCGTATTCCTCTTTCTTCGACGCGTCGAAAAGGTGGAAGCCCGTACAGACGAGCACCGCCTTGCAGAAGAGCACGTCGCCGTTGTTGAGGGTGGCGCTGTAGCCGTCCTTGAGGGCGTTGATGCGCGAGATTTCCGTTTCCAGGTAAATGCGCGCCCCGGAAGCCGCATCGGAGAGACGGGCAATCAGGTCCTGCGCCGGGGAAAGATCCGGGAACAGCCGGTACCACTCCGCCACGTGGCCGCCCAGGTGGTCGGAACGCTCGATGATGACGGGACTCAGGCCCAGCGCCAGCAGTTGCGACGCCGCCTCCAGCCCGGCAACTCCGCCGCCGATGATAATGACAGATTCTTTCATATCAGCAACATTTGAGGACCGTGGGAAGGCCCGGTTTCATAATATCTTTTTCATTCAGGCCCAGATACTTCCGGGCCGGATCATAGGGAACGCCCATCTTGTCCAGCAGGAGTTCGGGGCCCACCTGGTGAATCTGGAGGCCAAGGTCCCAGGGGTCGTAACCCAGTACCAGGCCGGCCAGTTCCTCATAGGTCAGGGCAGGAATTCCGTGGCCGTCCTTCCCGTAGGTTTTCCCGGTCTGTTCGGCAATCACATACTGCCAGCGGTCCAGGAAATAGGGACAGCCGGGACAGTTGGTGATAATCAGGTCCGGACGGTACGGCTCCATCGACTCGAACTTCTTGTGCGTATTGGAAATGCTATAACCCCGGTTGGCCTTGACCAGATACTGCCTGAAGCCGAACCCACAGCAATGACGGCGCTCCGGATAATCAATCACCTGCCCGCCCCAGGACTCCACCATCCCGCTGAGCACGCAGGGATACTCCGCGCCGCCCACGCCTTTGTGCGGAAACATCTTGGAGTAGTGGCAGCCGATATGTTCCACGATGCGCAGGGGTTCGCCCGTCGCCCGATCCACCAGGCGGAATTTCGCTTTTTCTGCGATTTCGCCGCGCAGCTTGAAGATTACGTCACTGGCATGACAGACATACTCGGGTTTGTCGAATTCGCGGCGGCAGGCCTTCCAGAGATGCTCCCGGATGCGGGTTTCGAGTTCGGGAAACTCGCGCCAGGTCTCCAGGATTTCACAATAATTCCCGAAAGACGTGATGCAACTCGTCACGAGGTTCTTGTAGCCCGCCTCCTTCATCAGGGAAAACTGCCTGGCGACAATCGTCATTGCCGTTTCCTGCGGGATGGTGTCGCTGTGATAGGCGATGCCGCCGCAGGTGGTATGGTGCTCCGTCTCGTAGAGGTCCTTGCCCAGCAGGTCGCGGACAATCTTCACGAAATGGGTCTCGGACGCCGGGAAGAAATTCTGGCGGATACAACTCCGGACATAAAACCAGTGGTCGTCCGGAATGTCTTTCTGGTAGTCGGACCAAATTTTTTGCTTGCCCTGATAGATCATACTTCTTCGTTGTTGAAATGCCCCGGAGAGCAGTGGGAAAAGGTATATTTGAGGTATTCTTCGGGCGTCATACCCATTTCCTTCGCCTTTTCGAGGGAATATTTTTCGACGGTTTCCATACGCTCGGTGCCGCCGGTCTCGTCATAAATGGCCTTGAGCTCGTCCAGGTCTTCCTGCGGAATCTTCCGCATGGCGCCGGGACCTTCCTGGCCATAATTGGCCCCCAGGCGGTTATAGACGTCTTCCTTGTGGTTCAGCACCCATTCAAAGACAGGCCCCGATTCCGGATGGTCCTCGTAGGAAAAGGTCGCGGCGTGGACGCAATAGCCCAGGTTCAGCACATTGCCGTTCAGCGCCTTGGTCAGCGGATAGAGCTGCCGTCCCTTTTCCGAACAGGTGAAATATCCGAGTTTGGCGGAAAGGTTCCGCAGGGCCATGATCACCAGGCCCGCCCCGTTCTTCCGCGGGCAGCGCGTCACGCAGGACATACACTCGCCGCAGTACCAGATAGTCTCGCTCTTGAGCAGGGCTTCGATTTCCGCATCGTCCTTGCGCTGCACCGTGTCCACGATTTTGCGCGGGTCGTAGCGGTAGAATTCCGCAGCCGGGCAGATGGCGGTGCAGGTCCCGCAGTTGATGCAGGTGTGCAGACCTTCCTTGAAGCGGTAATCCTTACAAAGTTCGTCGTATAATTTTCCCATTTCGTCTTTTATTGTTTCAGCAGATGCTCCCTGTTTCGATATAAGCGCTCAATGCATCCAAATCCGATGCGTTGAAGCTCCGCTGTTCGCCGCTTGCGAGGTTTTTGACGCTGAGCTTGCCGGCGGCCGCCTCGTCACTGCCGTTGATCGAAAGGAACGGGATCCCCTGCCGGTCGGCGTATTCGAACTGTTTGCGCAGTTTCGCGCTGTCCGGATAGACTTCCACGGCGATGCCCCTTTCGCGCAGCGCGGCGGCAAACGGCAGGACATACGCCACTTCGGCGGCACCCATATTGGCAAACAGCAGCCGCGCGGAGGTCCCGAGCCCCTCGGGGAACTTTTCCAGCCCTTTCAGTACGTCATAGATGCGGTCCGCGCCGAAGGAAACGCCTACGCCGGACATCCCCGGCAGCCCGAAAATGCCCGTCAGGTTGTCGTACCTTCCGCCGCCGCAGATGCTGCCGATCTGCCAGTCCAGCGCTTTGACCTCGAAAATGGCGCCCGTGTAGTAGTTCAGTCCGCGTGCCAGCGACAAGTCGAGCGCCACCGGCGTCTGGATACCCGCAGAGCGGATGAAGCCGAAGAGCTCTTCCAGTTCGTCCAGGCCCTTGAGCCCCACTTCGGAAGCGGCGAAGAGCTGCCGCATCGCGGCGATTTTTTCCTGCACGATGCCGGTCAGCAGCAATACTTTTTCCAGCGCCGGGAACGCCTGCTGGCCGATGCCTTTTTCCGCCAGTTCCGCTTTCACCGCGTCGAGGCCGATTTTTTCCAGCTTGTCAATGGCGACGGTAAGGTCCGTCACCTGCTCCGGGCAGCCGCACACTTCGGCAAGGCCCGTAAGCACTTTGCGGTTGTTCAGGCGGATTTCCACCCGCACGCCGAGCCGGCGGAATACCGTGTCGATAATCTGCACCAGCTCCAGTTCGCAGAGTTGCGAAGGGCTGCCGATGACATCCACGTCGCACTGGTAAAATTCGCGGTAACGGCCCTTCTGCGGACGGTCGGCACGCCATACCGGCTGCATCTGGAAACGTTTGAATGGGAAGGTCAGTTCCCCGTGGTGCTGGACCACATAGCGGGCAAAGGGCACGGTCAGGTCATAGCGCAGGCCCTTCGAACAGACCTGGGAAGCCAGCGGCTTTCCGAAATCCGCCGAGGCGAAGGGGTCTCCGGAATCCAGGATGCGATAGAGGAGTTTATCACCTTCCTCGCCGTACTTTCCGAGCAGTGTGGAGAGGTTCTCCATCGCCGGCGTCTCGATGGCGGCATATCCGTAACGCGAAAAAACGCTTCGGATGGTATCGAAAATATAATTCCTTTCTGCGGTCTCGCCGCGGGAAAAATCCCGCGTGCCTTTCGGTATGCTTGGCTTCTGTATATTCATATCATGCAAATATAGCAAATATTTGCGAATATCAGGCTGGCTCGGAAAACAGCTCCGTGGACAGGTAGCGCTCGCCGGTATCGGGCAGCAGGGCCACGATGAGTTTTCCCGCATTCTCTGCTTTCCTGGCAAGCGAGAGGGCAACGCTGAAGGCGGCTCCGGACGAGATGCCGACCAGCAGGCCCAGGCGCGAGGCCAGCAGGCGGGAGCCGTCAAAGGCTTCTTCATTGGTGACGGTAAGCACCCGGTCCACATACTCTTTCAGAAAAGTCTGCGGGACAAAGCCGGCGCCGATGCCCTGGATCTTGTGTTTGCCCGGCACTCCCGTAGTAATGACCGCGGATGAGGCGGGCTCGACGCCCACGATTTCCACGCTTTTCTTATGGGCCTTGAGGGCCCGGCCACTGCCGCTGACGGTGCCGCCGGTACCGATGCCGGCCACGAAGATATCCACCGCGCCGCCGGTGGCGGCCCAGACCTCCTCGCCCGTCGTACGGGTATGGATGTCCGGATTGGCCGGATTGATAAACTGCCCGAGGATAACGGCGCCCGGGGTTTCGTCCCGTATTTGTTCCGCCCGGGCGATGGCACCTTTCATTCCTTCCGCCCCGGGGGTGAGCACGATGCCGGCTCCGAAGGCCTTGAGCAGATTCCGGCGTTCCACGCTCATCGTTTCGGGCATGGTAAGGACTGCCTTGTACCCCTTGGCGCGGGCCACCCAGGCAAGGCCGATACCGGTATTGCCGCTGGTAGGTTCCACGAGGGTTGCGCCGGGCTTGAGGAGGCCGCGCCGTTCGGCGTCTTCAATCATGGCGAGGGCGATGCGGTCCTTGACGCTGCCGCCGGGGTTGAACAATTCCAATTTAAGCGCAATGCGCGCCACCTGGCCTTCCAGGCCGCTGATTTCCAACAACGGAGTATTTCCGATGAGGTCTGTAAGTTTCTGATAAATCATGGTATAAAAATTAAATCTTGTTGATTCATTCGAACGCCTGGGCAAGGTCCGCGATAATGTCGTCGATGTGCTCGACGCCGACGGACAGGCGGATGGTGGCCGGAGTGATGCGCTGCGCGGCGAGTTCTTCCGGACTCAGCTGGGAGTGGGTGGTGGTGTAGGGGTGGATGACCAGGCTCTTGACATCGGCCACATTGGCCAGCAGCGAGAAGAGTCTGAGCCGGTCGATGAAGCGCCAGGCCTCCTCCTGGCCGCCTTTGATTTCGAAGGTAAAAATCGATCCGCCCCCATCGGGGAAATAGCGCCGGTACAACGCATGGCCGGGATGGTCCGGCAGCGAGGGATGGTTCACACACGCCACCCGGGGATGCGCCGAAAGGTATTCCACCACTTTCAGGGCATTCTGTGTATGGCGTTCGATGCGCAGCGGCAGAGATTCCACGCCCTGCAGGAGGATCCAGGCGTTGAACGGGCTGATGGCCGCACCGGTATCTCGCAGCAGGACGGCACGGATGCGGGTCACGAAGGCGGCAGGGCCGGCCACATCGGCAAAAACGGCGCCGTGATAACTGGGATCCGGTTTTGCGAGGGTCGGGTACTTGTCCGCGTCCGCCTTCCAGTCGAAGGTGCCGCCGTCCACGATGACGCCGCCCAGCGAACTGCCGTGCCCGCCGATGAATTTGGTGGCGGAGTGCACCACGATATCCGCGCCGTGCTCCAGCGGCCGGAACAGGACCGGCGCGAAGGTGTTGTCCACGACAAAGACGATATGATGCCTGTGCGCTATGGCCGCGATGCCCTCGAAATCGGCGACATCGGAATTGGGATTGCCGAAGGTCTCGACATAGATGACCTTGGTCTCGGGCCGGATGGCGGCCTCGAGCGCCTGCAGGTCATTGACAGGGAGTACCGTATTTTCAATCCCCTGGGCGGCGAGCGTATGCGTAATCAGGTTATAGGTTCCGCCGTAAAGATTGTCCGCGGCAATGATATGGTCGCCCTGGCGGAGGACGTTCTGGAGGGTATAGGTAATGGCCGCGGCCCCGGAAGCCACCGCCAGCCCCGCCACGCCCCCTTCCAGGGCCGTCACGCGCTCCTCGAAGACAGCCTGGGTCGAATTCGTCAGCCGCCCGTAGATATTGCCCTGATCCCGGAGGGCGAAGCGGTCGGCTGCATGCTGCGAATTGCGGAAAACATACGAAGTGGTCTGATAAATGGGCACCGCCCGCGCATCCGAGGCCGGGTCGGGGGTTTCCTGTCCGGCATGTACGGCCAGTGTCTCAAGGTGTAATTTCTGCTTTTCCATAGTCTTTTTCTCATTTTCCGGGGGCAAAATTACAGACGGTAGATATTTCCTCCAAATATCCTATAGAATTTGGAAGATTTACCTATATTTGCAAAGAATTCGGAAAAAATCTACTGATAATAATCCTAAAAACGCCCTCCGGCAGAATAATATTCCGACAAGCATGTACGAAACCCCGGACACGACCGACCTGCAACTGCTCAAACTGCTGCAAAAAAACGCCAAACTGACCACGAAGGAGCTCGCGGATGCCGTCAACCTGACACCGACGCCCGTATTCGAACGCATCAAACGCCTCGAGAAACAAGGCTATATCAAGAAGTACGTGGCGGTGCTGGATGCAGAAAAAATGAACCTCCCGATGCTCGTCTTCTGCAAGGTCAAACTCAAACAGATCAACCGGCAGATGGCCGACGCCTTTACGCGCCGTATCCGGCTCTTCCCGGAGGTCACCGCATGTTACAACATCTCCGGCGCCTATGACTACCTGCTCGAAATCCGCACGGGGGACATGAAGCAATACCAGGACTTTCTGCTCAACAAGCTGGGCGACGCCGAGTCGGTGGGCAGCATCGAAAGCACCTTCGTAATGAGTGAAATCAAGCGGAGTTACGGGATAAATTTTTGAAAAGCGGAAATATAACTGTATTTTTGAGGGTAAAAACAAACACTGCACCATGAAACCATCCTTCTGGAAGACCGTACTGGCGGTCATCGTCGGCACCCTGATTGCCTCCATCCTGTGTTCCCTTCTCTGTCTCATGTTCCTCTCCGGACTGGGAGCGGCGGCCCCTTCGGGAAACGTCAACAAGCCGGGACTGTTGAAACTGGACCTGGGGACCGTGCAGATTACCGAGCAGAAGACCGAGAGTTTTACCATTACCGGTTCGAGCGCCGAATCGGTGCGCACCATCGGCCTGCTGGATGCCGTGAACGCCATCGCTATCGCCGCGGAGGATCCCAATGTCAAGCATATTTACCTCAAGACGGACGGCAACCTGAACAGTATCGCCTGTTGTGAGGAACTGCGTGCCGCGCTGGCCCGCTTCCGCGAGAGCGGCAAGGGCATCATCGCCTATATCGAGTCCCCCTCCACTTCCGGCTATTATGTCGCTTCCGTCGCGGACAAGATTTATATGGGGAATTACCACGGCGCGAACATCATGCTGACGGGCGTGGGCGGGCAGATGATTTTCCTGTCCGACCTGCTGGACCGCTTCGGCGTCAAGATGCAGCTCATCCGCCACGGCAAATACAAGTCCGCCGGCGAGATGTTCGTCCGCAATTCCGCCAGTGCGGAGAACCGTGAGCAGAACGAACGGATGGTGACCTCTATCTGGGAAACGCTTTCCGCCGATATTGCCGCGTCCCGCGGCATCAGCGTCGAACGGCTCAATACCGCCATTGACAATCTCGAACTCTGTATGCCCGAGGACTTTGTCCAGGCCGGCCTGGTGGACGAACTGGTCGGGCGCGCGGAGTTGCAGCAGAAAATGGCGGACCTCGCCGTCGCGGACGATATCCAGGACGTGAATTTCATTGCGTTTGAAAGTTATGTGGAGGCCAAGTGCCTGCCCAACCTCCGGGCCCGCAAGCAGATTGCGGTGGTGTACGCCCAGGGAGATATTGTCGACGGCAGCGCGATCGACGCCGTAGCTTCCGACGACTTCGTGAAGATGATCGAGACGGTCCGCGCCGATTCCGCCGTCAAGGCGGTGGTCCTGCGCGTCGACTCCCCCGGCGGCAGCGTTTCCGCTTCGGAGAAAATCGAGGAGCAGATCCGGCTGCTGCGTGCCGTGAAGCCCGTCATTGCCTCCTACGGCGATTATGCCGCGTCCGGCGGCTACTGGATTTCCAACGGCTGCGACCATATTTTCAGCGATGCGACGACGCTGACCGGTTCCATCGGCGTGTTCGGCATGGTACCCGATTTCAGCAAGACTGCGAAGGAGGTGCTGCATATCGGCGTGGAGAGCGTCGGCTCCAACAAGCATACGGATATGTATTCGATGATGCGTCCTTTCGACAAGGACGAATACCGCTATGTCGAACGCTCGATCGAGGATATTTATGAGCGCTTTACGAAGCTCGTTTCCGAAGGCCGCGATATGAGCGTCGAGCGGGTGGACGAACTGGGCCAGGGCCGCGTCTGGACGGGCGCCGATGCGCTGGAAGCCGGGCTCGTCGACGAAATCGGCACGCTCACGGATGCGCTGCAGTATGCGGCCTGCGCGGCCGGGGACGGAGAGATGGGCAACTGGCTGGTGACGGCCTACCCGGCCCCGCTGACGATGATGGAGAATGTGCTGGCGTCGCTGGGGCAGCAGAAGGAAACGGAGGAGGGTGTATTGATCCGCCGGCTCCGTGAGAATGCCAAGCCGCAGGTCCTCGCGCGCATGCCGTTCGAATTCAGATTTTAAGTATTGTCCTTCGCGCGGCGGAAACGTCGTGTACGCGGAGGATCGCAGCGCCGCCTTTCAACGCGCGGCGGTGGGCTTCTTCGGTGTCGCCGCCGGTGAAACGCTTGTCGGCGGCGCCAATCAGGAGTGGCCGGCCGAAGGTCTGTAATTCTTCCAGACGGTCCAGGATTTCCCAGTTCTGTGCTGCGGATTTGGCGAAGCCCAGGCCCGGGTCCAGGATCCAGTCCGCAATGCCGGCATCGGCCGCCCGCCGTTCAAATTCCGCAAAATAGCGCTTCAGTTCCGCCATCACGCCGCCCGCTCCGTAATCGCAGAGCGCGTCCATCGTGCGGGGATTCCCGCGCTTGTGCATCGCGATGTAGCGCAGGCCCAGGGCGCCGGCAGTGGGGAGCATCGCCGCATCGTCTTCCCCCGCCGATATGTCGTTGACGATAAAGGGGCCGAAAGCGTCGTAAACGCGGCGGACGATACCGGCGCGCGTCGTATCGACGGAGAAGGGAATACCGCGCTCCGCAACCGTCTTGAGCACCGGCTGCAGCCGCGCCCACTCTTCTTCCTCACTCACATCCGCTGCACCCGGCCGCGTGGAAACCGCGCCCACATCCACCAGGTCCGGCGCATCGTCCAGAATGGAAAGGGCATAACGGCTCGGCGCCCAGAAAGAGTCCGGCGTCGCATTGATAATTCCCATCAACTGCACCATAAACGAAATTCTTGATTATCTTTGCAAAGATAACGCAAAATCTGTCATGTTAATCGTCTTGGAAGGTCTGGACGGCGCGGGCAAATCCACGCAGGTCCGCCGCCTCAGGGAATACCTGGAGGGGCTTGGCGGCCTGGAGTACATCCATTTCCCGCGCTATGACGCGCCGGTGTACGGCGACCTCATCGGCAAGTTTCTCCGCGGAGGCTTCGGCCCCATCGACGCCGTGCATCCGCAGCTGGTGGCCCTGTTGTACGCCGAGGACCGCCGGACAGCTGCTCACGCCATCCGCGAAGCGCTCGCCGCCGGAAAAACCGTCCTGCTGGACCGGTATGTCTATTCCAATATCGCCTACCAATGCGCCAAGACCGCCGATGCACAAGAAGCGGAAACGCTGCGCGAATGGATTTTCCGCACGGAATACGAGGATTTCGGGATTCCGAAACCGGACCTGAACCTCTTCCTGGACGTGCCGCTGAGTTTTGTCAAGAAGAGCCTGGACGCCTCGCGCGAAGCGGACGGCGACCGGGACTACCTCCACGGACAGCAGGACATCCACGAGGCGAGCCTGGATTTCCAGCGCCGCGTGCGGGCAATGTACCTGCGCCAATGCGAACTGGACCCGGATTTCCTGCGGGTGGACTGCGCTTCCCCGGAGGGGGAAATGCTGCCGCCCGATGAGATTTTCGCCCGCATCAAAGCCCTTGTCGGGCGCCGTCTGCAATGAAATTCCTCCGCCGCCTGTGCGCCCTGCTGGTCGGCGCCGTCTTTTTTATCGCCGGCACCTTGAAACTGATGGATCCCGTCGGTGCGGGGCTGGTGGTACAGGAATACCTGCGCTTCCTGGGCCTGCGTTTCCTGCTGCCCGCTGCGGGGGTGCTGGGGGAAGCGGGCGCCCTGGCGGAAGCCCTGCTCGGATCGGCGCTGATTACCGGCGTATGGCGGAAGGGCGTGAACCTCGCCGTCGGCGTGCTGCTCATTGCTTTTACTGCGCTGACCGCCCTGCTTTGGGCCAAAAATCCGCCGATGGACTGCGGCTGCTTCGGCGAGGCGGTGCACCTTACCCACGCGCAGAGCTTTTGGAAAAATGTCGTTCTGCTGGTGCTCTGGGGCATCGTCGTCCTGCCTACGCGCGACCGGGGCGGCGCCCGCCGGATGAAAAAGGTGGCCTTTGCGCTGAGTACCGCGCTGCTGGTCCTCTTCGCCGCCCGGCACCTCTGGGACCTGCCTTCGGATGACTTTACCGACCTGCGTCCCGGCGCGGAACTGATGAAGGAAGGCGAGGAAGTGCGCGGAGACGTCCTCCTGCCCTTCTATGACGCGGAAGGCGAATACTGCAACGACCTGCTCATCGACTACCGCGCGATGGCGTTCTCGGTCTATGACCCGGAAAAGATGCGCCCGCAGCGCTGGGAACGCATCCAGGCGCTGCGAGACGAACTCCCCCGGGGCGTACGGCCCGTCCTGCTGGTCGCCACCACGCCCGGACGCGCAGCGGAACTCGTCCCCGAATCCCTGCAGGACATCTGCTATTTTGCCGACCGTCGGCAGCTGATGACGCTGAACCGCTCCAACGGCGGCGCCACCCTGGTGTTCCGGGGCTATATCGTGGCCAAATGGAGCAGCCACCACTATCCCTCCGAAGAAGAACTCGAGGACCTGTGCGAGGGAAATGAAACGGAGGCGATGATGGCTTTCACCAACGCCTCCAGGCTCAAATTCCAGGCGTTCATCCTGGGGATGTTCGCCATTATGCTGCTGCTCTAGCGGAACAGGCTGTGTACCTTGTCGATATTGCCCCAGTGGGCGCGGAGCCGGATTTTCGATAAAATCCAGATGCAGCCATAGAGCAGGACGGCGGCGAGCACCACCACAAGGACATACACCACAGTGGGCATCACTTCGGACCAGGAAGTCATATTTTCCAGCCCGGGGATACGGGAGGCCATAAGCGCCAACCCGTTGTTGACGAAATGCATCAGCATCGTCAGGTACAGCGAACCGGTCCGGAAATACACCCAGCCCATCAGGCAGCCGATGACGAAGGCGGGCAGCGCCTGCCAGGGATTCAGGTGAATCAGGGCAAAGAAGAACGCGGAGACGGGAATCGCCACGCGCGGATTCACATCGTTGCAAAGCAGCCCGCGGAGCACCATACCCCGGCACAGCCACTCCTCAAAGAAAGGCGCGGCCACGCAGACACAGAGGAAATTCACCAGGAAATTTCCCTTCACCACCTCTTCCAGGGCCTTCTGAAGCCAGTCCGGCATCGGCGGGAGAAGGAGCATCAGCGGATCCAGCACAAAACCCGCGGCGATGGTGGCCAGCACGGCGGCCGCTATGGCTGTCGACGCCCCGACCGGGCGGAAATGGGAACTGCTGAGCTTGTAGCCGTCCAGCACCATTTCATATTGCCCGCTGCGCGACGAAGCAAAGCACATCGCCGGAACGAACAGGGCGACATAGGAGACGAGCGTGGTGTACGCCCCCAGCCATTCACTCAGGTAATACTGGATGGCAAAGCCCACCAGCGCGCCGGCCAGCAGGGAGGCAAGCAAAGCCACCACTCCGCCCCAGGAAGGATAGTAATAGCGGAAATTCCGCAGCAGGCCGAAGTTTCCCCGGCGGCGGCTACTCATACAGCGGCGTAGGATAAACGCCCTTGGCGGCGAGTTCGGCGAACTTCGCGACGACGCCGGGACGGTCTTCCTTGTAAGTGACGCCGAACCAGCGGGAAGGCGTAGCCAGCACGCTCGTCACGGCGGTCTGTTCCTTGATCATCACGTCGATGGCGAAGGGAATGTAGAACTCCTTCTTGAGTTCATTGATGTTCTTCTCGAGAAAGCCCTCGAAAATCTTCTCGCTCTTCTCGAAGTAATCGGGGGTGAATCCCCACATATTCATTGAGCAGAGGGCCTTCCCGTCGAGGCCTACGTGCTCTCCGGTGACGGAATTGTCGCCTTCGACGGCTCCGCTTTCCACCGCGGCGATGTTCAGGTGCTCCACGACGCTGGTCAGGCGGCCCTGTTCATCATAATGGCAGATGCCGCGCGACACGGACCCGGATTCACTGAGGGTATTTTCCAGTGCAAAGCCGACCAGGCAGTACTCGCCCTTGCTCTGCGCGTGCGCCCGCAGCCAGTCGCCCAGAATCTTGAAAGACTCTTTTCCGTAAAAGTCATCCCCGTTGATGACGGCAAAGGGCTCGTGAATCACGTCCTTCGCCATCAGCACGGCGTGGGCGGTACCCCAGGGTTTCTCACGCTCCGGGTTGAGGGTGAAACCGGCGGGAATTTTATTGAGTTCCTGGGTGACGAAGCAGAATTCGAGCGGGCTCCCGTCCACACATTTGACGTGACCGTATTTCTTTGCCACCGTCTCCTTGAAAGCCTCCAGGAAATACTCCCGGACAATGTACACCACCTTGCCGAAACCGGCCTGGACCGCATCGTAAATGGAATAGTCGATAATGGTTTCCCCGGAGGGGCCGAGTCCGTCCATCTGTTTGAGTCCGCCATAGCGGCTACCCATACCGGCGGCAAGAACAAGAAGCGTAGGTTTCATAAATTTCGCATTTATTGGATTAACTCCACAAATTTAGTTATTTTTGTCGAAATATGGAAAAGAATAAAGACATACGGCGTTCCTTCTGGCGCTATGCCGCCGTCCTGACCGCCCTGGCCCTGCTCTTCCTCTTCCTGAAGCGGGACAACCTCGTCCGCTGGATCCAGGCGGGCATGGAGATTCGGTCCCAGCAGGCGCAGATCGAGGCGCTCGAAGAGGGAAACCGCCTGCTTGAGGACAGTATCCGTTTTCTTACGTCCGACAAAGACTCGCTCGAAAAATTCGCCCGCGAGAAATATCATTTTGCCCAGAAGGGAGACGACGTCTTTATCGTAGAATAACTCAATGAGGCTGGCAGGGAGGATATTATTTCCGGCGGCGGTGGTGGGAGCGACCATCGCCGGCGTCTTCGGATTCGAACCCTCCGTGCATACCTACAGCGTCGAAAGCTGGTCCGAGGCCACCGATACGGTCATTTACATCAATGACGGCTACAAAAAGCGCCGCAGCGGGGACTTCGAGCACACGGCTATCGCCGACAGCCTGCTGGCCGGACTGGACAGCATCGGCAGCGGAATGCTGGACACCGTCCCCGTCATCCTCGCGCGGGACACCATCAAAATTCCCGATTCCCTGCGCTGGACCGACCCGTTCCGCTACCGCTACTACATCGCCCTGGTAGATTCCCTGACCCATCAACTGACGCGCGACACCCTGCGCAAATCCATCGCGGAATACCTCCAGGGGGGTGACACGCTCGCCGCCCGCGGGGATTCCGCCATCCTCCACAAACTGGATTCCATCTATTACGCCGATTCCGCCGTCGCCGCCCGCCTGGCCTTCCTCGCCTGGTACAACTCCCTGGACAAGCAGGCCCGCAAGAAATACGACATCGAGCAGCGGGAACTCGCCAAGATGAAGGTCATGGACTCCGTGCGCAAGGAAAAGGAAATCCGCAAGGGCATCCGCGACTCCATCACCCAGAACACCCCGCGCATCCTGGAGACCTTCGCCGTCCCGGATTCGCTCTACTACAAGCGCATCATCACCTGGACCCTGGACGACGCCTTCCAGAAAATGCACTTCCACCCGCTGGACACCAGTTACAACCACTATTTCTACGACTATCCCTTCCTGCGCAAGGATGTCAACGCGAACTGGCTGGGCGTACCCGGTTCCCCGCTGCAATACTACGATTTCTTCCTGCGGGGCAGCCGCGAGGGCGTATCCTTCTACGAGGCGCAGGAGCCCTGGGCCAAGGATCCGCGCAACCTGCGGCATTTCAACACCAAAACCCCTTATACGGAACTCGCCTACTGGGGCACCCTGCTCGCCGAAGACGAAAAGGAATCCGACAACCTCCACATCTTCACCACACAGAACATCCTGCCGTCGCTGAACTTCAGCCTCTGCTACGACCGCTACGGCGGCGGCGGTATGCTGGAGAACGAAAAGACCATCAACAAGAATTTCCACGCGGCCGTCAACTATACGGGCAAAAAATACCTCGCGCACACCGGCTATATTTATAATATGGTCAGCCGCGGCGAGAACGGCGGCGTCAAAGACAACATGTGGGTGCGGGATACCACGGTGGAAGTCCGGGAAATCCCGGTCAACCTTCCCCAGGCCCAGTCCAAGATTGTCAAGCATACCGCCTTCCTGGACCAGGAGCTCCGCATCCCCTTCGATTTCATCAACCGCATCAAGGCCAAGCGGGACACCACCTTCCATTACGCCGCCGACTCGCTCGACAAAAACATCACCACCGCCTTCATCGGCCACTCTACGGAATGGTCCACCTACACCCGCAAGTACATTACGCAGGGGGACATCCTCACCACCCCCGGCGATTCGATGCGGGTAATGAAACTGGACAACAAGATTTTCCTCAAACTGCAGCCCTGGCGCGAGGACGGCGCGGTCTCGAAACTCAACGTAGGCATCGGCGACCGCCTGATGCAGTATTACGACAGCTGCGCTACCCGCCCGGCCAAGCACTTCGACAACTCCTTATACATCTATGCCGGCGTCGAAGGCACCCTCTTCCGGAAGGTGAACTGGGACGCCAAGGCGGACTACGTCCTCGCGGGCTACAACTTCTCGGACTTCTCGGTGGAAGCCAACGCCCAGATGCGCTTCTTCCCCTTCCGCCGCGCCCGTTACAGTCCCCTGACCATCGGCCTGCACGCCGAGACCTCGCTGCGCGCCCCCGACTACTACCAGCAGCACCTGGGCAGCAGCGCCTTCCACTGGGACAACGCTTTCGGCAAATCCTCGCTCACCAAGGCGGAACTGCAGCTGGACATCCCGCACTGGAAACTCAGCGCATCGGCGGGCTATGCCCTGCTGGCGAACACCCTGTACTACGACACGGACGGCATCATCCGCCAGTACGCCCCGGCGATGAGCATCATCAAGGCCTCGCTGCGCAAGGAATTCGTCATCGCCCGCTTCCTGCACCTGGACAACCGCATCCTGTTCCAGTTGTCGTCGAACCAGGACGTGGTGCCGCTGCCGATGGTGGCCGGCAATCTCCGCTGGTTCGGGCAGTTTGTCGTCCAGCGCGACGCCACCAAGACGCACACCGTCATGGAGATGCAGATCGGCATCAACGCCTGGTGCAACACGCCCTGGTACGCACCCGCCTGGAATCCCGTCCTGGGCGTATTCCACAACCAGAACGAAAACAAATACACGAACGGTCCCATCTTCGACCTCTTCCTCAATATCCAGTGGAAGCGGGCCTGCATCTTCGTCAAATGGGAGAATTTCACCCGGGGATGGCCGCTCCGGCAAAAAGACTACTTCACCGCCGACCATTACATCGGCACGCAGCAATCCATTAAATTTGGCGTGTTCTGGCCCTTCTACATCCAGCCGCACCGCAATGCCAGCACCGGCCACGGAGCCCGTTCCGCCGGCGCAGGAACTGAATAGCGATGAAAGCGAAGCCCGTCGAGCGCATTGCCTTTGCCACTACGCTGCTGCTGATTGCCGCCGCGCTGGTATTCAGCCCCCGCAAGGGCGGCACGGACGGATCGCCGCTGGAATTCCTGCGGGAAACGGGGCGCAAGCACCTGGAATGCGTAATCGACTTCGGCGGTCCGGTGCATACCTCCAAAGGACTCGTGTACGGTTATACCTGGTGGATGTTCTCCGAATGGAGCCAGAGCGCCCGCATTCCGGTGCACATCCGCATCGCCGACAAGCGGGAGAATTATCTCGATTCCCTCATCGAAGGCTCGGTGGACCTGGTGGCTTTCCCCTGCGTGGATGCCCTGCCGCCCCTGGAAGGGCTGGCCGCCACGCAGCCTCTGGACAGCATCTGCGTCTGGTATGTCCGCAGCGGCGCCCGGATGGAACTGCGCGCCCTGAACCGCTGGATTGCCGCACAGGATTTCGCATCGGCGCACCGGCGTTTTATGAAAGTCCTCAATCCCTGGAAGCGGCAGACGGAATCGGCGTGGCTTTCCCCCTACGACGAACAGTTCCGCGCGTGGGGCGAGCGCATCGGGATGGACTGGCGGTTGCTGGCGGCCGTGGGCTGGCAGGAATCGCACTGGCGGATCGATACGAAATCCCCCAAGGGAGCGCAGGGCATCATGCAGATTATGCCCGTGACCGGCCGGCGCTACGGCATCGACGACCTCATCGACCCGGACAAGAACATCGAAGCGGGCGCGCGGCTGCTTTCCGAACTCAAACGCGGCTTCGGCAATCTGGATTTCGTGCTGGCCGCCTACAACGCCGGCGGGAACCGGGTGCGCAGTTATATCCGCTACGCCGCCCTGCACGGAGCGGACGCGTCCAACTGGGAGGAGGTGGCGGCGCTGTTGCCGCAAATGGGACGCGACAGCCTCTACCTCGCGGACTCGCTCGGGGTCAAGCACATCGGATACGGCGAAACGGTGCAGTATGTGCGGCGGACCAAGTCGATTTACAACGAACTGCGGCGCATCTGCCCTAATCCCGACGAACGGTCCGTGCCGGATCCACCCGCGCAATAAAGAGGCACGGGAGCAGGGTAAAGAGCAGGATTGCCGCATAGACGGCCAGATTCGTCAGCAGCGGCATCACGGGATTCACGCTGACGGGCACCCAGGCAACATAATAATTCTGCGGATTCAGCTTCAGGAAGTGCGTCGCGTGCTGCAGCGCGCAGAAAAGCAGCGCCGCCGCATCGCCGAGCAACATCCCCCGCAGCGCAATGCGGGAAGCGCGCCGCAGGAACACCGCGGAGACGTCCCTGGAGGTCATTCCCATCGTCTTGAGCATTCCGATTGTCGAAAGGTTGCGGAACATCAGGATGAGCATCGAAGAGACCATATTGAAGCCCGCGACAAGCATCATCAGCAAGAGGATGACCAGCACGTTCGAATCCACCAGGTCCAGCCAGTCGAAGACCTGGGGATAGCGGTCCGGCGCCGATACGGCGAAAAGCGGTTCGTCCCCGACGCCGACGGTCGCCAGTCCCACCTGCGCCGCCTTGTCACGCAGCAGCGCGCGGGACGCGAATTTGTCCGCCACGCACAGTTCATAGGCGGAAACGCTGTCCGCCCCCCAGCCGCAAAGCCGCTGCATATCGGCGAGCGGCACCAGCACGGTCAGGTTTTCATCCGTCGATGCCACCGCGTCATAGCGCGCCTCCACGGTAAAGTTGCGCGCCTGCACGGGGTCCCCGATGAACCAGACGGTCATTTTTTCGCCTTCGGAAAAGCCCAGCAGGCTGCAAAGCCGGGACGGAATCCGCGCGTGCAGGGACGCAAGCGACGAATCGGCAACCCCCTTCACAATCACCCCCTGGATATTCCCTTCCCGGCGGACAATGCCGCCGCGGCTCACGAAGGGCCGGACTTCCCGGATCCCGTCGATGCCGGAGATGCGCGCTTCGAGTTCCGGAAGCCGCGCCACCGGTTCCCCGCCGCCGGGATAGTCGAAGCCCGCCGGCTCAAGCAGGATATCTCCGCTCACCGCCCGGATGCCCGCATAAATTTCCCTGCGGAACCCGCCCGCTACGGCAAAGGCGATGATGACGATAAAAAAGGACAGGGCGACGAGCGCCGTCGCCAGTCCCTCCCCGCTGCGCAGGGAACGCGCGATGAAGGCGGACCCCGGCATTACTGGAACGATTTGAGCAACGCCTCGGCGGAAAGGCGTTCGGATTCCTGCGGACTCACCCGGACCAGGGTCTCCAGGCAGGTTTTCTGCATTTTCCCCTCACCGATACTGCGGGCCGTCAGGAAGCCGTTTTTGGCCGCCTGGTAATTGTCCTTGTCCTTGGCGAGCACCTTCTTGTAAACGGCAAGGGCCTTTTTGGGGTTGTTCTCCGCCGTCCGCCAGTAGGCGCCCATATTGGTCTGGAACTCCATACGGGCGGGATAGAGTTTGATCATCCGCTCGGAGATGCGGCGCATCGCGGCATAACTCTTCGGCGTCCCGATGTCATAATACAGCCGGCAGTAGTCCTGCACCACGTCCGCGAAAAATTCCGGCTCGGTGGCCTGGCCCCGGAAGGTCCACTTGGGATGGGTGGCCTTGTCGTGGCCGATCAGTGCGTCGAGTTCCTCCACGGAGAGCACCGGCTCCTCCTTCTCCTTGGCAATCAGCGCATTGAGCAGATGCGAACGGTAGAGGAATTCCTCCGGACGGAGGGCCGCCGCGCGGTCGAGATGACGGATCGCGCAGGCAAAGAGCGAATCGGCGTAAAACTCCTCTTCATAGAAATAGACCGGCGTTCCGGTGGAATCCTTGAGGGTCATCACCGGCTCGCGTCCCATATACTTCGCTTTGGGCGAGCGGAGCATTTTCGTGCTCCGGGCCCGCGTGAGGTCGAAGAAAAAGCGGCCTTCGAGCATATCCGGGTCGTCGGGATGCACATTTCCCCAGCGCTCCAGAATGGTTTCCACGCCCAGGCCGGCATAGCCCACCGCGCGCACCTGACGGTCATATTTCTCTTTATATTCCGCACTGCTGAGCTGGGCGGAAATAGGTTGGAGGGCAAGCAGCGCCCCCATCAGGACAAGCAGGACTCTTTTCATAACGGAAGATTCATCAGGATACGCCGCGAGGCGGGATGCAGGTTATTGCAACGCTTCCCCAGGTTTTTCACGAAACCCAGGGGGTGGCTGCGGTAGGTGAGCAGGTTGTAGCCCGGCGCCGCCCCTTCGAGCGGGAAACTGTCGCGGTGCAGGAAACGCAGGGCGGTTTTCAGGTCCACCTCCACCTCGGGCCATTCGTGCGCATAGCCGTAACTGAGCGCATAGTCCGGCGAGGGGACGAAGTCGTTTCCCTTCTTTTCGCCCTTCTGGACGCCGTCACGCAGGGGGCGGAGGCGGGAAAGCGCCTCCCGCCGGGCCGACTTCGGCGCGGCGGAGGTTTTGCGAAGCAAACCCGCCCACTGCCCCTCGCCGGGGACGTCGCCCGCCTTGAGCAAATGGCCGCAACGGGTGCGCGGCAGGCCGAATTCCTCCCCCGGGGCGAGGATTTCCCCGCCCAGTTCCCGCGCCGCCCATTCCAGGTTGGCGTCGTTCTCGGCCTCTTCGTAGGTACAGGTGGAGTACAGGAGCAGGCCGCCTTCGCGCAGGGCCGGCCAGACATCGGAAAGGATGCGCTTCTGGCGGGCGGCGCAGAGTTCCACCACGGCGGGACTCCACTCCTGCACGGCACGGGGGTCCTTGCGGAACATCCCCTCGCCGCTGCAGGGCACGTCCGCGACGATGATATCGAAAAAGCCGCCCAGTTGCGCAAAGGCCGCCGGGTCGGCGCTGATCACCACGACATCCGGATCGCCCCAGAGCGCCACATTGTCGCAAAGGACGGCCGCGCGCTGGCGGATAACCTCATTGGAGACGAGCAGAAAGCCCTCGGGAAAGCGCTCCCGCAGGGACGCGGCGATATCCGTCGTCTTCCCGCCCGGCGCCGCACAGAGGTCCAGCACCCGCACGGGCGCCTCGAAAGCCGGCAACTGCGTACGCAGCAGGTGGGCGGGGAACATCGCCGAAGAATCCTGCACATAATAGCAGCCCGCGTGCAGGAGCGGGTCGAGGGTAAAGACCGGGCGCTCCGGAAGCATACGCCCCCAGGGGCTCCAGGGCACGGGAACGCCCTGCGGGCCGTCGGCCCCCTTGAAAGGGTTCAGGCGTATGGCGGTCGCCGTTCCTTCCATCAGAATTTCATCCCCTCGGGCATCCCTTCCGGCATACGTCCTTCGGAGACATCGACGATACCGTCCACGATTTTGTCCAGGCCGGACTTGATTTTCCCGCCCAGCATTGCCTTCATCACGAGATTCAGGTCCGCCTCCACGGTAATGGAGAAATCGGTCTTGCCGGGTTCGCCGGCCTCGTCGAAATGCAGGAGGATATCGAAGGCGAAAGGCGTTCCCTCGGCGTTCGAGAGTTCGATGCGCTCATAGGGCTGGCGACCGGTGACGCGCACGCCAATGGTAAAGTTCTGCACCGTGGCGCTCAGGTGGTCGTAGTCCGCGAAAATCATCTCCTTTTTGTCTTCGGGCAGCATCTCGCGGATGCGGGACAGGTCCACGAAAGACATATACAGTTCCTCACGACTCCTGGACACAATCCCGTGTTTGCTTTTGTATTCGGTCATAATTATTCCTATTTTTGCAAAGATAAGAAAGAATGGGGAAATGTATAAGATATATTTCGAAAAGCGGTGCATCATTATCTGCGACGAGTCCGACCAGGCGCTGACGGACCCCAATGCGATTGAATTCCATATCGGCGAGCGCCTGGACATCCACACGCTGGTGGCGATGTTCGAGGCGTCCGCGTCGCTGAGCCGCATCTACATCCCCTGCAGCGATACGGAGCGGATGTACCGCCGGGTCTGCGCGGAATTCAAGGAGGTCAACGCCGCGGGCGGGCTGGTCTCCAACCGCCGGGGCGACTACCTGCTCATCAAACGGAACGGGCTCTGGGACCTGCCCAAAGGCCACCAGGAGGCGGGCGAGGACATCCGCGTCACCGCCCTGCGCGAGGTGCGCGAAGAGACCGGCGTCGATGAACTGGAACTCGGGGAACTGATCTGCATCACCCACCACTGCTACCTGCGCGGGGGCCTGTGGCACCTCAAGCACACCTGGTGGTACGAAATGCTGTACACCAATCCCACCGACCTCACCCCCCAGCGGGAAGAAGACATCGCCAAGGCGGCCTGGGTGGCGCGCTCCAGCCTTCCCCCCTTCCTCAAGAACACCTATCCGTCGATTCTGGAAGTTTTTCGCGAGGCCTGAAACTTTTTGCCCCGTTTGACCGTATAGAGAGAGTATCACATTTTTTTAAAGGAAATGAAACTCTCTCAATTCGACTTTGAACTCCCCCAGGACCGCATTGCCCGGAACCTGATGCCCGTCAAGGAAGACGGGCGCATCCAGTGGCGCGACGAATGCCGCCTGATGGTCCTCCACAAGGACAGCGGGGAGATCGAGCACAAGATTTTCAAGGACGTCATCGATTACTTCGGGAAGCGCGACCGCTTCATCTTCAACGACACCAAGGTCTTCCCCGCCCTGCTTTCCGGCAACAAGGAAAAGACCGGCGCCGACATTATGGTGTTCCTGCTGCGCGAACTGAACCAGGAGCAGCGCCTATGGGACGTGCTGGTGGAGCCCGCGCGCAAAATCCGTATCGGCAACAAACTGTACTTCGGCGAGGACGAGAGCATGGTGGCCGAGGTGATCGACAACACCACTTCCCGCGGCCGCACCCTGCGTTTCCTGTATGACGGACCCTACGACGAATTCAAGGCCGCCCTCTTCGCCCTGGGCAAGACGCCTGTTCCCAACTGGGTAAAAGAGCAGCCGGAAGCCTCCGACGTCGAGGAGTTCCAGACCGTGTTCGCCGCCCACGAGGGCGCCGTTTCCGCGCCGGCAGCCGGCCTGCACTTCAGCCGCGAGCTGCTCAACAGGATGATTCTCAAGGATATCGACAAGACCTTCATCACCGTCCATATGGGTATCGGGCATTTCCGCACCGTGGATGTGGAAGACCTCTCCAAGCACCGGATGGACTGCGAGCGGATGATCATCAGCCAAGAAGCGGCCGACCAGATCAACGCCACCAAGAAGGCCGGCCACAAGCTGGTCGCCGTGGGCATGACGGTCGTGCGCGCCCTGGAAACCTATGTCACCACCGACAAGGAAATCCGTCCGAACGACACTTGGACCAACAAGTTCATTTTCCCGCCTTACGAGTTCTCCATTCCGGACGCCATCATCACCAATTTCCACCGTCCCGGCTCGACGATGCTGATGAGCGTCGCGGCCTTCGGCGGCTTCGAAAAGGTCATGAACGCCTACCGCGTGGCGCTGGAGGAAGGCTATCGCTTCGGTCCGTACGGCGACGCGATGCTGATTTTGTAAAAATATTCGCATAAAACGTACAAAACCGCATTTCCGGGGCTTCCGGGATGCGGTTTTTTCTTTGTCGTCCCCTATCTTCGGCCGCTATGACCGAAACGATGGAAAAGATTTGCGCCCTGGCGCTGGGGACGGCCTTCGGATACGAGCCGGTCCTCTCCAGGAAACTGACCGACGCCCTGGGCAGTGCGTCGGCCGTATTTTCGCTGAGCCCGCAGGAAAGGGCGGAACTGCTGGCCCCTTTCCCGCAGTACAGCGGCGCGCTGGACGAACGGCGGCTCGGCGAGGCGGAGAAGGAACTGACGAGCCTGCAGCTCATCGGCTGCGACTTTATCCCGCTCTGCTCGGAGGCGTACCCCACCCTGCTGCGGGACTGCCCCGATGCGCCCGCCGGGCTGTATTACCGCAGCACGAATCCTCCGGAAAGCGTCCTGAACCCGAAGGTCCCGCTGGCGGTCGTGGGGACGCGCGACTGCAGTCCCTACGGGCGCAGTTGCTGCGAGAAGGCGGTGCGGGCGCTCCCGGCGTGCAGCCCGAGACCCTGCATCGTCAGCGGACTGGCCTACGGCATCGATGCCTGTGCCCACACGGCGGCGCTGGAGAGCGGCCTGGGCACGATTGCCGTCCTCCCCTGCGGAATCGACAGCGTCTATCCGGTCCGGCACCACCGGTTGGCGCAGCGCATCGCCGAAGCGCCGCACAGCGCCATCGTCACCGATTATCCGCCGCTCACCGCCCCGCTCGCCCACCATTTCCTGCGGCGCAACCGCCTGATTGCGGGAATGAGCCGCGCTACCCTGCTGGTGGAGTCCCGGCAGCGCGGCGGCGGGATGAGTACGGCGCGGCTCGCCTGCGGTTACGGACGCGAGTTGTACACCATCCCCGGACGGGTGGACGACGAGCGGTCGCAGGGGCCGAACAGCCTGATTGCCGGGCAGATGGCGCTGGCGCTGGACCGGCCGGAGGCCTGGGGGAAGGCGCTGGGGCTCGGCGGCGGTGGCCGGCGGCGGGAAAACATCGTCGCCGCGGCGCGGGACTATTATGGTGCGGATGCCGACAGGGACATCCTGATTGCTGTTTTGGAGTGTGTGAAAGCAGAGCTCGGTATCACACTCGAGGGTTTGTGTCGTGTGCTCGCGCTCCCCTATTCCCGCGTTTCCGCCCTTGCGATGCGGCTGGAAAGCGACGGCTTTCTCGCCACCGACCTTCTGCAGCGTTGCAGCATTTCTGCAAAGTTTTAAGTACCTTTGCAGAAGCAATGAAACTTGTAGATACCCATACCCATATCACTGACGAGGCGTACCGGGGAGAAGAGGAACAGGTGGTGGCGCGAGCGGTGGAGGCCGGCGTGACCCGGATGCTGCTGGCGGATATCGACCGCCGGGAGCGGAGTGCGATGTACGCGATGGCGGAAAAGCATCCCGGCACGCTGTTCCCGATGCTCGGGCTTTATCCCGGATCGGTGGACGAACACTGGCGCGAGGAGCTGGACGCCCTGGAGCCCTGGCTGGAGAAGGGACCCGTCGCAATCGGGGAAATCGGCCTGGACTACCACTACGGGACGCAGTTCCGCGCCGAGCAGATGGAGGCGCTGCGGCTGCAGCTGGAATTTGCATCGGCGCACGATTTACCCGTGAATATTCATTTGCGCGATGCGACGGAGGATTTCTTCAAGGTGGTGGAAGACTGCCCTCATCTGCATCTGCGAGGGAATCTGCACGCTTTCAGCGGCAGCGCGGAAACCTTCGAACGCATTTCCCGGCTGGGCGACTGGTATGTCGCGCTGGGCGGGGTGCTGACCTTCAAGAAAGCGTCGATTGCCCGCGACGTGCTGCGCATTCCGATGGAGCGCATCCTGCTGGAAACCGACGCGCCTTACCTTGCGCCTACGCCGCTGCGCGGGACCCGCAACGAGAGCGCGAATCTGCCCCTCATCGCCGCTTTCCTCGGCGCCCTTAAGGGCGTATCGACGGAGGAGATTGCGCAAATTACCACGAATAACGCCGAAAAACTCTTTCCTTTGATTGCCGATTGAAAAATTTTTGCTAAATTGCAGCGATTTCCGTGTGAAATTATTTTAACAAACCAATACTTTTAACAAACGTTATGAAAAAAATCTTCATGTTTCTGGCAGTGGCAGGCATCATGACCTTCTCTGCTTCCACGGCTTTCGCCCAGGATGAGCAGGCTGCTGCTACCGAAGAAGTAGCCCAGGCTCCCGCCAATGATCTCGCCGCCCTCACTGCGGCCGCTCCCGAGGTTCCCCTCAACCAGGCCCTCAAGACCAAGTTCATCGAAGGCGGCGCGGGATTCATGTCCCTCATCATCATCTGCCTCATCATCGGTCTGGCCCTCTCCATCGAGCGTATCCTGTACCTCACCTTCTCCAAGACGAACACCAAGAAGCTGCTCGCCAAGGTTGAGGCCGCGCTCCAGGAAGGTGGCATCGAGGCCGCCAAGGACGTCTGCCGCGAGACCCGCGGTCCTGTCGCCAGCATCTTCTATCAGGGTCTGCTCCGCTATGAGCAGGGTATCGACGTGGTCGAGAAGACCATCGTTTCCTACGGCTCCGTGCAGATGAGCAACATGGAGAACGGCCTGAGCTGGATCGGCCTGTTCATCGCCATCGCCCCGTCCCTCGGATTCCTCGGTACGGTTATCGGTATGATTCAGGCTTTCGACGCCATCCAGGCTGCGGGTGACATCTCCCCGAACGTCGTGGCCGGCGGTATGAAGGTCGCCCTTATCACCACCGTTGCGGGTCTTATCGTCGCGATGATCCTGCAGGTGTTCTACAACTACATCCTTGCGAAGATTGACAACCTCGCCATCGATATGGAAGACTCTTCCATCTCCCTGGTGGACATCCTCACCAAATACAACAAGAAATAAAATACCCGGGAGGAAATCATGAAACTGAACAAGATTTTCAAATGGGGCATGGTCGTGCTGATTCTCGTCAGCGTCGCGATTCTCATCTGGGGTTCCTCGGTGGGATTCGAGAGCAATGGCGGTAAGGCGACGGACGTGTTGCTGAACTGGGCCTACATCATGGTCGGGCTGGCGGTGGCCAGCTGGGTCGTGGTCGGCCTGATCGTCAGCGCAGTCAACGATCCCAAGAGCCTCATCAAGATCGGCGGCGTCCTCGTGGGCGCGGCGGTCATCTGCGCCGTGGTGTACTTCCTTTCCAAGGGAGAGCCCGCCGTGGGTATGGCGGTCCAGCCCGATGCGGCTACGCTCAAGCTGACCGATACGCTTCTTAACCTGACCTATCTCTTCGGCGCGGGCGCCATTTGCGCCATCATCGTCGGAGAAATCCGTATGGCCCTCACCAACAAAAAGTAAACTATGGCCAAGAAGAAAGTACCTGCAATGAACACGAGCTCGACGGCGGATATCGCCTTCCTGCTCCTGTGCTACTTCCTGATGACGACGACCATGGGCTCCCAGACCGGTCTTTCCCGGCGTCTGCCGCCTATGCCCGACAAGGATCAGAAAGTGGAGGACCAGAAGGTCAACCGCCGCAACATCATCGTGGTGAAGATCAACTCGTCCGACAGGCTTCTTGCCGGTAGTGAGCCCATAGATGTCAGCCAGCTCAAGGATAAAATCAAGGAATTCCTGACCAACCCCGCCGACAACCCCAACCTCCCCGAGAAAGAAATCCAGGAGATTGACCTCATCGGCAATTGGCCCGTCTCCAAGGGAGTCATCTCCCTCCAGAACGACCGTGGTACCAGCTACCAGGCATACATTGCCGTTCAGAACGAACTGGTCAAGGCGGTGAACGAACTCCGCGACGACTGTGCAAAGCAGAAGTTCGGCAAGAAGTTCGCCCTTCTGGACGAAGACCAGCAGGCCGCGGTCAAGAAGGCGGTTCCCCAGAACATATCCGAGGCTGAGCCCAAAGATGTCGGTAAAAAAAGATAACAGGAGGATAAGTTATGTCTAAATTCGGAGGAAGCAACAACAAGAAAGAGGTGCCGGCGATGACCAGCAGCTCGCTTTCCGATATCGTCTTCATGCTCCTGTTCTTCTTTATGGTGACCACGCAGATGCGCGAGACCGAGAACAAGGTCGTCGTGAAGATTCCCGAGGCATCGGAAGTGGTAAAACTGGAAAGGAAAGACCTCAACTCGTACATCAACATCGGAACGCCGATCCGCTCCCTGCAGGCGCAGTACGGTACCGATGCCCGTATCCAGCTGAACGACTCCTTCAAGACCACCGACGATATCCGCGACTTCATCGCCGCGGAACGGGAATCCAAGAGCGAAGCCGACCGCCAGTTTATGACGGTCAGCATCCGCGCGGACCAGGATGTCAGAATGGGTATCATTACGGATGTGAAGCAGGAGCTGCGACGCTGCTCCGCGCTTAAGATCATGTATTCGGCACGCAAGGGCGGCGAATAGTCCGTCCCTGACAAGGAAACGAGCAGCCCCCGTTACGAGGGCTGCTTTTTAAAAAACTACAATGGAAATCAAACGCAGCAAAGTAAAGGACCTGCTGGGAATGGAAGCAGGCAGAGAGGTCCTCGCCAAAGGTTGGGTAAGGACGAAACGGCCGAGCAAGGAAGTGGCGTTCATCGCCCTGAACGACGGCTCGACAATCAAGAATATCCAGGTGGTGGTGGACCGGAGCGGAGAGACCGGCGCGCTGCTGCCCGGGATTGCCACCGGCACCTGCATCGGCGTATGGGGAACCCTGGTGGAATCCGTAGGCAGCGGACAGGCCGTGGAAATCAAGGCCTCCCGCATCGAGATTTACGGCGAATGCGACCCGGTGCGCTATCCCCTGCAGAAGAAGGATACCTCGCTGGAATACCTGCGCACGGTCGCACACCTGCGTCCGCGGACCAATACCTTCGGTGCGGTGTACCGGCTCCGCAGCCAGATGGCCTTTGCCATTCACGAGTATTTCCATTCCAAGGGCTTCGTGTACCTGAATACCCCGCTCATCACCGCGTCCGATGCGGAAGGGGCCGGGCAGATGTTCCAGGTGACGACCCTCGACCTTTGCAATGTCCCCAAGGACAAGAAGGGCGGCCCGGACTACAGCAAGGATTTCTTCGGCAGGCAGACCAGCCTGACGGTGAGCGGGCAGCTGGAGGGCGAACTCGGCGCCACGGCGCTGGGTGAGATTTACACCTTCGGCCCCACCTTCCGGGCGGAGAACTCCAATACCCCGCGCCACCTCGCGGAGTTCTGGATGATCGAGCCGGAAATGGCCTTCTACGACATCAAGGACAATATGGACCTCGCGGAGGACTTTATCAAGAGCCTGGTCCGTTACGCCCTGGAGCACTGCCGCGAAGATATCGATTTCCTTTGCCAGCGTTATGACAATACCCTCGTGGAACGGCTGGAGAGCGTCATCAAGACGGATTTCGTGAGGCTGGGCTATACCGAGGGCATCGAAATCCTGAAGAAGGCCGTCGCGGACGGGCACAGTTTCGAGTATCCCGTGGAATGGGGCATCGACCTACAGAGCGAACACGAGCGTTATCTCGTGGAGCAGCACTTCGGCAAGCCCGTTATCCTGACGGACTATCCCAAGGATATCAAGGCCTTCTATATGAAGCAGAACGAGGACGGAAAGACCGTCCGCGCAATGGATATCCTCTTCCCGAAGATCGGCGAGATTATCGGCGGATCGGAGCGGGAAGCGGACCTTGGGAAGCTGGAGAAGCGCATCGACGAGTTGAAGATGAGCCGGCGCGGGCTGGAGTGGTATCTGGATACGCGCCGTTTCGGCAGTTGTCCGCACAGCGGCTTCGGCCTGGGCTTCGAGCGGCTGCTGCTCTTCGTCACCGGCATGCAGAACATCCGCGACGTCATCCCCTTCCCCCGCACCCCGAAAAATGCTGAATTTTAAATTATGTTAGTAATCGGTATAGCCGGGGGCTCCGGCTCCGGAAAGACAACGGTCGTCAAGAATATCGTCTCCCGTTTGAAGGAGAAGGTGGTGATCATCCCGCAGGATTCGTACTACAAGGATTCCTCAGGCCTGACGGAGGAGGAGAAACGCCACCATAACTTCGACCACCCGGAGGCCATCGACTGGGATTTACTCTGCGAGCAGATCCGGGAACTGAAGGCGGGCCGCGCCGTGGAACAGCCCGTCTATTCCTATGTCACCTGCAGCCGCTCCAAAACGGAGACCGTGCACGTGGAACCTGCGGAAATCATCATCGTCGAGGGCATCCTGATTTTCACCTGCCGGCCGCTGCTGGAGCAGATGGACGTCAAGATTTTCGTCGATGCCGACGACGACGACCGCCTGATGCGCGTCATCACCCGCGACTGTCTGGAGCGCGGCAAGGACATCGCCTGGGTCATCGAACGCTACACGAATACCGTGAAGCCGATGTACCTGCAGTTCATCGAGCCCAGCAAACGCTATGCGGATGTCATCGTCCCGCTGGGCGGCGAGAACAAAGTGGCCATCCGGATGATTGCCGCTACCATCGAAAAGGAAGCGAAAAAACTTAAATAGTGATTGACAAAGGAGACCGTGCAGGCATTTATACGACCGTAATCGTCCACCTTGCGGTCCTTGTCGTCCTGCTCGGCTCCCAACTCGGCGGTGCCGTCGAACAAGAGCACTCTTTCATCCTGGATTTCAGCAAGCAGGAAGAAGTGGAGCGCCTGATGCAGCAGGCGGAGCAGCTCCGCAAAGAGGCGGAAATGAAGGCCGCCATCAGCGAGAAACTCGAAAAACAGCTGGCCGGAGCCCCTGCGCCCCGCAATATCGCCGTGGACCGCGGGCAACTCAAGGACGACCGCGGCACGGACGCGGACCAGCTTTACAAGGACGCGGCGAAGCTCGCCCGGGACCTGAAGAACGGCTATACCCTCCCCGACGACGAGGTCGTCAATGTCCCCGGGAAGAAGGAAAAGGAGAAGAAGGACGACGAGGCCAAGCCCTATCGCGGCCCCTCGGTGGTCTCCTGGTTCCTGGAGGGGCGCAAGGCCTCGCATCTGCCCATTCCCGCCTACCGCTGCCTGGGCGGCGGAGAAGTCACCGTGCTCATTAAGGTGGACCCGCAGGGAAATGTCATCGACGCGCGCATCGACGATGCGGCTTCCACGCACGACTCCTGCCTGCGGAATTTTGCGGTCCGCGCCGCGCGAATGTCTAAGTTCTCCGCATCACCTTCGGCGCCTGCGCGCCAGGAAGGCAATATCGTCTATCAGTTCATCGCGCAGTGAAAGGTGTCGTCGATGTCGAGGTAGATGTGATAGAACGCCTCGTCTCCGAGTTTTGAATAGCGCCCCACCAGCGCGCGGATCTGCGTGAGCATATAGCTGCACGAACGCTGCCACTCCCCTTCTTCGGGCACCAGGGAATCCCGCGTACGGGCAAATTCCAGGAAACGCCAGTCCAGCCCGGCGCGGTCCAGGTAGCGGCCCAGCGCCGCATAATCGTCGATGGCCTGCAGTTCCGCCTTGTGCGCATCGAAGTAGGCGGAGGCGAAGCGCATCGCCGTCGCCTTGCGCGTACAGGCCGTATAGAAGGCCGTCACGCGGGTCGTATCCATCGGCACGAAGACATCGGGAACGATGCCGCCGCGCTCCGCCTTCACGCTGTCCGCGTCGAGCATTTCCCCGTCCATATAGCGGGTGTAGAGGTCGTCGGCATAACTTTCATAGGGCTTCTGGATGCAGCGGCCCGAGGGCGTGTAAAAACGTGCGACCGTCAGCCGGATGCCCGAACCGTCGCTGAAATAGACCGGCTCCTGCACCAGACCCTTGCCGAAACTCCGCCGGCCATAGACCGTGGCGCGGCCGTTGTCCTGCAGGGCGCCGGCGAAAATCTCGCTGGATGAGGCGGAATATTCATTCATCAGCAGGGCCACGTGAAGGTCCTTGAAGGCGCCCCGTCCGGTGGCGTGATACTCCTGCCGGGCATAATGCCGTCCCTCCATATACACGACGCTCTTCCCTTTCTCCAGGAAAAGGTCCGCCATCACCAGCGCCTGGTCCAGGAACCCGCCGGAATTGTCCCGGAGGTCCACGATGAGCCGCCGCATGCCTTCTCCCTGCAGGCGGTTCAGGGCCGTCACGAACTCGCGGCCCGTATCCCGCGAAAACTTGGATACGCGCACATAGGCTACCGTGTCGGAAACCATAAACGCCGCATCCACGGAATGTACGGGAATCTTCCCGCGCGTAATCTCGAAGGGCACGGTTTCCCGCTCCCGTTTCACGGTAACGGTCACCTTGGTGCCTGCCGGACCGCGCATCAGGCGCACCATACTGTCCTGCGGGCACTTCACGCCGGCAATCACCTTGTCATCCACTTTCAGGATGCGGTCGCCGGGCTGCAGGCCGATTTTCTCCGACGGTCCGCCGGGGATCACCTCGATGATGACCGCCGTATCGGCCGGGACATTGAACTGGATGCCGATGCCCTCGAAATTCCCCGCCAGGTCCTCGTCCGCCGCCTCCAGCTGCCGCGGCAGCATATACAGGGAATGCGGGTCCAGCGCCTGGAGCACCGCCGTAAGCGCGACATCCGTCAGTTTCCCGTAATCCAGGGTATCCACATAGCGCTCGTCGATTTGCGAAAGCGCAAGGTTCAGTTTCTGCCAGGCCGCCGCGTCTGCCGCAAGCTTGCGCCGCTGCACCGTCTTCTGCACGATTTCCGCGCCGAGCACGCCAATCACTACGCCCAAAAGCGCCGCAATAAGGGTCGTCCGTTTCATCTCAACCAACTTGTTCTACTTCAATTCCCGCCCGCCGCAGCAGGTCGATTCCGTCTGTAATGCGGTATTCGTCCCGGTACACCACGCGGCGGATACCCGACTGGATAATCAGCTTCGCGCACTCCATACAGGGGGAAGCCGTCACATAGAGCGTCGCACCGGAGCTGCTGTTGCCGCTCTTTGCGATTTTCGAAATGGCGTTCGCCTCGGCGTGCAGGACATAGGGCTTGGTCACCCCGTTTTCGTCCTCGCAGATATTCTCGAAACCGGAAGGCGTCCCGTTGTAGCCGTCGGAGATAATCATCCGGTCCTTGACGAGCAGGGCACCCACCTGACGGCGCTTGCAATACGAATTCTGCGCCCAGATGGAGGCCATGGACATATATTTTTCGTCGAATTTATTCATCAGCGCGTATAAAGATAGCGTTTGATACTCCGCTTGGGCGTACGTTCAAAGTCCTCCGGAATGAATTCCATTTTGCGAATCTGTGCGTAGGAAGGCAACTGGGCGTTGATTTTCGGCAGGCCCTCCACGAGCCGCTTCTCCAGTTCCTCTCCGCTCAGGCCGTCCAGTTCTCCCTGGTGATAATCCGGATAGACGATGGCCGTCAGGCCGCCCTGGTCTTCCACCACCAGCGACTCCACCACATAAGTCACGTTGTTGATGACCGCTTCCAGTTCCTCCGGATAGATATTCTGCCCGGAAGGGCCCAGAATCATACATTTGGAACGCCCCTTCAGATACAGGAAGCCGTCCGCGTCGATGATGCCCATATCGCCGGTCTTGAACCAGTTGTCGTTGGTAAAGACCGCCTTGGTGGCCGCCTTGTCCTTGAAATAGCCCATAAAGACATTGTCGCCCTTTACCTGCACCTCGCCGGGAATCTTGGAGGGCTTGGGGGAATCGATGCGGATTTTACAGGCCTTAATGGGCTGTCCGCAGGAACCCTTGCGGCTGCGCCACCATTTGGCATAGGTAATGATCGGGCCGCATTCCGTCATTCCGTACCCTACGGTAAAGGGGAAATGAATCTTGCGCATAAACGCTTCCACCTCCGGGTTGAACGCCGCACCGCCGAGAATCACTTCCTCGAAGCGGCCGCCGAAGGCCTCAATCATCCCGGTGCGGATTTTCTTGAGCACCAGCTGGTCCAGGATAGGCAGGCGGATAAACATCTTGTTGCGGTCCACGACGGGCTTGATCTGCGACTTATAGACCTTCTCGATGATCAGCGGGACGGAAATGATGATGTCCGGGTGAATCTCCATAAACGCATTCAGGATAATCTTCGGGCTGGGTACGCGCGTCAGGAAATGCACGTGCGCGCCGATGGAAAGCTCAAAGAGCATCTCGAACATCAGTCCGTACATATGGGCGGAGGGCAGCAGCGCCACCACTTCCGACTCGCAGTTCATCTGGGGCTCGGCCTCTTCGTGGGCAAAACGCAGGTTCGTCCAGACATTGCGGTAACTGAGCATCACCCCCTTCGAAAAACCGGAGGTCCCGGACGTGTAGTTGATGAGCGCCAGTTCGTCGGGCTTGTCCTCGTGATAGCAGACATCCTCTTTCGAGAACCCGTCGGGATAGAGCGTATCAAAATCCTGCTGAATGGAATCACGGACATCCTGCATCGCCGCGTCGCGCGCATAGATGAAGCGGAAGTTCTTGATTTGTACGACGACCTGCAGGCCGGGCATATCGCATTCCGAGAGCCCTTCCCAGATGACCTCGTCGACAAAGAGCACCTTCGCCTCGCTGTGGTTCACCAGATACTGGATGTTTCCCGCCTTGAACTCGTGCAGAATGGGGACCGGGACGGCCCCGTAGGTCATCGCCGCCAGGAAAGCCACGCCCCAGTTGGCCTGGTTGCGGGAACAAATCGCCACCTTGTGCCCTTTCTGCAGGCCGCACTTCTCAAAACTGAGATGCAGCAACTTGATGCGCCGCGCCAGTTCACAGTACTTGAGCGTGGAGCCCTGGTAATTGGACAGGGCGTCGCGCTCCCAGTTCTCCTTGAAGCTCGCTTCAAAGAGTTTGTTGACGGATTGGAAATCCATTATTTTTCAAATTGCAGACGGATGAGGCCGCCCTCATCCCACAGCGCCCTGGCCGGCCGGTAAACCGCGTAATTGATGCTCTTCCCGGCAAACGGGGGCAGATCAGCCTTGCGGTTCGTGACAAGAAATGCTTTCACCGCATCTTCCGCACCGATAACAATCCACTTTTCGGTTACGGCAAAGTAACTGTCGTCATTGAGCTGGAAGGCATTGCCCAACAAGGCCGTCACGGCACCCTGATACGGGTTGACGGCGGGCTCGTGCTCCTTGAAACGGGCACCGGCACGCACCACCACCACCTTGAACCGGCCAAAGTGAAGAAAGGCAAATTCCTTGGGATTCACCATTTTGGCCCAGGCTATCGCATCGGATGCCCCGGCGGCAGGCCGCTTGGAACGGGCTTTCTGCCAGGCCTCGATATTGCGCCGCAACTGCTTCCAGGAAGAGACAGGCATATCCAGCATAAAACTGGTAAGATCCGGCATCACTTCCCCGATAAGGCTCGCTTCCGGCTTGACGGAAGAGAACACCTCCAGAAAATAATAGGCATCTCCCCCGGTAAAGGGCGCGATATCGTACGTCTTTTCATCCTCGTCAGCGATCACGGTCCAGGCCGCAGCGCTGGAGAGGAACGGAGAAAGTTTCTGCCGCGCCACCTCACCGCCGGTCACTTTCGCGGGCACTTTGGCCGACTCCTTGTTGTTGAAGAACATCGTCACGCCCTGCGCAACCGGCGCATGAGAGAGCGCATCCGTGAATCCGGCCGCATTCAGAATGGATTTTCCGGAAGCCATGCTGTACTCCTGGTTCGCCAGCGCATAATCGGAAGGGGTGAGGAAGAGCACTTTCAGGCCGTCCTTCTCCAGCACCTTTCCCTTGAGGCCCTTGTCCGCCAGGGCAGCGGAAACTTCTTCCACCGCCGCGGCATCCACACCCGCACAGTCAATGTACAGGCAGGGTACCAGTTTTCCGTCCTGGAAGAAAGACAGCACCGCCTTTGCACCGGACAGGGTGCCGAATTCCAGGGAATCCACCGGGTCTTTCCGGTACACCTTTTCCAGTCCGGCGGCACAGGCATTCAGGCAGAACGCCGCAGGAGCGTCCTGGGGCACGAAAGCCAGAATGGCAAAATCCGTGGAAAGGGCCTCCGCATTCTGCATCGGGAAGGACTTGCGCTCATAGGAGCACGATGCGGCCGCAGCCATCAGCGCGGCCGCAGCAAGGATATAAAAAATTCTTTTCATAGTCTAAAAGGAGTGTTACAGCGCGAGCCGGAAGCCGATATTATTAAACGCCTCACCCTGCTTGGCGTAGGAGCGATAGGATATCTTGCAATAATCGGCTCCCGTGCCATAATAACCACCACGGGTCACACGGTTTCCGGTAGAACTTGATGTCGGGCCCTTGGGGTCAGTACCCTTGGGGGCAGCACTGGAATAGTAATCATTCACCCACTCCAGGACATTTCCGCTCATATCATAAAGTCCCAATTCGTTGGGAGCAAGCCCGGCCACCGGATTCGGCTGGCGGACTTTTGCCCCCTTGGAGGAAAGACAGACCAGCGAGTTGGTAAAATAATAACCCACATCGTCAAGCGTATCGCTGCCGGCATAGATATAATTATGGCCATAGATTCCGCCACGGGCGGCAAACTCCCACTGGGCCTCCGTGGGAAGGCAATAGGCGGCAGACACCAGTTCCTTCAGCTGGGTGATATAGGTTTGAACCGTCGTCCAGGAAACCGATTCAACAGGGCATTTCATGCCGGGAGGAAGATCGGCATAAACCTTGTTCTCAGAAGGGTCAGCCTTCATTACCGCAATCCACAGCTCCCTGGTTATTTCCGTCTTCCCCAACCAATAGTCTGCGGTCAGCGTTACCGTATTCCCCTGGGCATTGGTATACGACCCGTGGGTAATCTTGATAAAGTCGTAGGTAAGGCCAAAGAGATGTACCCGTTTGAGGGAAGGGCTCACCACTTCCATATAAGGGGGATATTCAAAGCTACTGTTCGGGTAAATCCAGAAAGCGTGGGAATACCATGGGCTGCTTGAAGTTTTGGTCTTGTATAAATCGATGCTTTCATCCGGTACGCCGAGACGGACTGAGCCATAGAAAGTATCCGTAGTAATGGACGGAGGCTCAGGACAAAGAAGGGTGACGTAACGGAACGGAAGCAGGGCCTTGCTCCCAATAGACGTTACCGATGCCGGGATAACGATATCTTTTCCTAAAGTTCCCGTACAACCGCTGAATGCATCGTTGCCGATTGTCGTCAAGCCCTGACAGGGGCTGAGATCAATTTGTTCAATAGCAGAACAATTCTCGAAGCAATTTGCGCCAATCGTCACAAGTGAAGCAGGGAATTCAATCTGCCTCAATGCATTACAAGTACCGAAGGCGTAGGAATTCAACGTCCTTACACTGGAAGGAAGCGCAATGGACTTCAGGCCCGTACAATTGAGGAACGCATACTGACCGATTGTTAGGAGACCTTCGCTTAACTCCACGTCAGAGAGCAAAGAGCAGCCACTAAAACAATTCAGCCCTATAGAAGTGACATTGGCAGGAATAGCAATATGTTCCAATGACTTGCAGCCAAAGAAGGCTTGATTTCCCAATGCAGTAACAGACTCGGGGATTTCTACTGATTTCAGCTTGACACAGCTCTGGAAAGCACCTGAGAGGTCGGTAAGAGAGGTGAAATAAAAAAGTTCCGGGAAGGATTCAATGACAGAATTCCCATTGAACGCATTCCCCAGCTTCGAGACCGCGGCCGCTTCACCATAGGTAAAGACACTGTCCTGGTCACTGTCCCAGTTTTTAAGGCAAATCCGCTCCACTTCAGGATCTATAAACACAATCGGGTCTTCGGGGTCAGGGCCAAATTGATAATCTTCATACACCAAGTCCATATCCATATCGTCCAGCATCCCGAAAGCGGAACGATTCACGGTTATGGGACGGTCAAGGGTGCGCTGTGCACGTTTCTTGTTCGTATACAGCCGGATGATCATTCCCTGTTCGTGCGCGCCAGGCAGCATCGTTGCATAATAGTACGCACCGGGGACAAATCCCCCCTTGGGCGCAGTGAGGATGACGGAATCCACCGCCTCAGTAATATCCAGCACTTCCGGCAATCCCTGTGCATCGAAGCCCACTTTGATTTTTCCAGCCATGGGCGTGCCGTCCACGGAAGAAAAGACGACGCGCTGCACCCCTTCGGTCACGACGGAGAAACGCGCGCCGCCGCAGACATTATAAAAGGACAAAGCGGAATTGTAACTCCGGGCAACCGCCGGGAAGAATCCGTCCGCAAAAGTACCCTCGACGCCTGTCTGTTCTGCAGAAAAAGAGAGCGTAGCGGACTGACCGTCATAGGTATTGTCGGCATTGTAGGGATAAACGGCAAAGAAGTAGGAAGGTTCGGCGTGCCCAGGCTCCATAGCGCCCATAACCACATTCAGCGACCCCGTAAAATTCGCCACACCGGCAGGCTCCGCATTAACAGACTGGAAAACTGCGCTCTCCTGACCATAAAAAAGATTGATGCTTTCGTTCGGCATCCACCAGATGTCCGTACCATTCCCCTGCACGGCCGTACGGGAGACGTCCGCCCAGGAGGCCGTAAAGGTCATCTGTTCTCCGGAAACAGCAGAGACCGCCGCCTCGTCCAACCTGGCACAGGAGATAGCAAAACTAAGTGCCAGCGCAGACAGATAAAAAACCGATTTCGTCTTCATACCAAGCAAAATTACCATTCTTCATAAATCAATCCCTCGTTCCCACCGGGTTTAGGACTCTCGCACAATATCCTGAGCTCGTCCTCTTCCCAAAGAAAAGAAGACAGTTCGGGCTTGACATACGGAATATTACTAATCATCATACAGCGTTCTTCAACGACCTATACAAACAAGAATCAAAGTTAAAATTTTTATCCGAAATTGCCAAACCGTACCGCACAGAATGCTGGATAGACAAAAAAAGGACGGCCGTGTGGCCGTCCTTTTTTTAAATCAGATTGAAATTAGATCTGGTTGATGACGATGGTGACAACACCACGCTCAGCCTTCGCACCGCAGTAGTCAAGATAGTAGTACAGGACCACAGGGATATTGATCATGAAGGAACCCTTACCGTTGTTGGCCTTGACAGTAATGATATTACCATTGACGTCATAGTCCCTACCACGGCTGAGAGCAGTCGTCACATAGTTGATCGTACCGGTAATGTTGTCCCAATCGAACTCCATCTCAAGACCGTAGAACGGGCAGAGATCACCGGCGGTCCACTGAGGATCATCGTTGTTCACCTGGGCGACATTGTTATCCTTATAACCGAAGATCTTAGGATCAGCAACATAGTAAGGAACATTGCCTTCACCACGGCTGAGGATACCACCAATAACCATGTTCTGGGTCAGGTTGATATCGAGAGGATAACCGGAAACACGCTCAAGCGGGTTGCCATCCTGGTCGGTATCGATAACTGCCGTAGCATCGAGCTGGATAGGCTTCTCGGCTTGGAGATAGAAATCATCCAGTTTCTGTACAGGAATACCATTCTCGATGAGTTCGGCAGTAACGGTCACCTTGCGGCCCTCGTAGGTACCCCACGTCAGGTTCTCGGCAGCATCAAGCCAGCCGTAGGAAGCCTCAAGCACAGTCTCCACGTCAACCTCATAGGTTTCAGTAATCAAAGCGCCAGTACCATCGGCAACATAACCACGGGCCATCGGAGCATCCGGATCCTCAGGATCAAGACCGAATTCAGCATAATCCTCATAAGCGAAGGAGAAGCGGACCTTCAGGTCAGCACCGGCGATATCCTCCTCGGCAGGATTCTTCTCTTCACCCTGGGCATAGGCCGCCTGGTCGACAACACGCAGATAGACGCTATAGAACATCTGCTTGAGCGTGTAGGAGTCAGGATCGATCAGGTCGTCACCCTCAACGATAATCGTGCGGTCCTTGGTAGGATCAAACTTGTCGTAAGGACGGAGGATCAGGGTGTAAGGAGACACACGCGTCTTGAAACTGATCTCGTAATCGAAGTTGACGAGGAAGGCGGTGTAACGGCCGTACACGGTCACATCAGCGCCGTAAGGCAGGAAGCCGGTGTCAATCATGATGTAGGAAACATCGAACTGATGCTCGGGATCATAGTCGATATCAACAACAATCGGGCAACCCTGTACAGGGAGTTCAACCTTCTCACCGTTCACATAGACAGAGTCAACCACGAAGTCCATCGCCTGGTCGTACGCATTGTAGAGAGAGTCAACGCAGTTGTAAGGCTCACGGGCGTCACCGATGAAGTAATCTTCCTCACCGTTGAAAGCAGGCTCGATAGCCTCCATAAACTTCTTATAAGCAAAGCTAGGCTTGTAGTTCTCGAAGGTACCGAGATCAATCTCAACCTTGCGGTCGTCAGGCCTCTTCTTCAGCGTGAACGGAACATTGATCTCATAGTCGTCGCTTTCGGTCTCGAAGCGCTCGGTAGCGGCAAGATACTTGACATCCATAGCCTCGAAGGACCAGCCGTCGAACAGAATACCGTTCTCACTGTAAGTAACCTTCTCATCAGCGCCGGGCGTGTAGGCCTCACCGTCCTTGGCGAAGTTCTCATCGGTACCGTCATAGGTGCCGGTAAGGGCCGTCGCAAACTTAGGATCGAGCTGGTCAGGAGTGAAGAGCTTGTAATCAACCACTGCAGGATGCATGTAGCTCCAAGGGAGGATCAGTTCAGGGTTGTCGAACGCAGGAACCTGGTTCTTGGTAATCTCGACACCGACGAAAGCGAAAGGAGCAATCTCCTGATCACCCACCTTGAAGATTTCCTTGCGGGCGGTGGTGTAGTGGACATACATAGGATCCACATAGTCCTCACCTTCCTTCTTGGTGGTGGTCAGGCTAGTCTCGGGAGCGAAGTCCTCGAGTTCGAACGGCGTATGGTCATCGATGACCTCTTGACCTTCGGCATCCTTGGTAATCCAGGACTTGACTTCACCGACGGGAGTCAGGACGTTTTCATCGAGATAGAGCCAATCGGCAACTTCCTTGATGGTCTTGTACGCGCCACCGACGTTCATACGGAAGGCGATGACGTCCTCAAGCACATTGAATACGAGGGAATCCTCGGCAGGCTGCGTGTAAGGGATGCGGACCTCGACACCGAGGGAGTCATCCAGCGCAACTTCCTGGGTCTCGTCGAACCACACATAGGTGTCGAACAGGTCGACCTCGTCGGTAGCATAGGTACCGACAAAGGTGCTCTGGAGACCGTTTCCGGCATACCAATCGTCAACTTCGTAATCACCCAGCACGCAGGAAATGGCAATTTCCTCGTCGAAAACTTCAGGATCCAGGAAGGCCTCGATCACAAAGCGGCCGGGGTGCTCCGCGTCGTCAAGGATAGAAACCGTCACATCGTAGATCACCTCGTCGGCATCCACGGCACGGGACTTGAGTTCCTTCACGGCAAGACCGATACCCTTGTTGCCCATCGCATTCTCCTTGATCAGGGAATCCACATAGACAATGGCTTCGGCAGGCTGCACCTCGAAGGTAGCGGAAACGATGTTCTTCACAGGCTCGTTACCCATGAAAATCTGGGTGAGGTCCGCACGGAAATCATCGTACTCGGGAACGAAGACAACGCTCTGGATGCGCTCGGTAGCAGAGTAGAGCATATCAACGTTAAGCCAAAGTAAAAGAACATTAAAGCTCAGCTCAGTAATAGCCTGTTCGTCCTGCTCGAACCTCGCCACGATTTCAGCATACTTAGCGGCGACGTCGGCCTTGACATTCCCAATTTCGGTAGCATTGTCAAGGATGTCCTGCTTAGCCTTATCCATTTCATCGCGGAGCGTGGCGACCTTATCCTCAAGCGTTTGGATACGGCCTTCCAACCCATCGCAACGGTTACTCAGCGCATCGCAACGGGCATTGAGCGCATCGTCGGCAAGCTTGTAAGCCGCGTCAATCGCGTCAATGAGATCCTTAAGTTCCTTGTGGGCAGCCACATTGGCGGCGGAATCAGCAAGACGGAGAGCAATCTCGTTGTCAAGTTTTGCCTCGAGGTCAGCGAGTTTATCATTGGTCGCGGTAACGAAGGCAGCGAAGTCGTCCTCGATCTTCTTGGTCACACCGGCGAGGGAGTCGATACGCTCGTTCAGCTTCACGTCAGCCTTCTGGAGCGCGTCGATTTCAGCGTCGATAGCGTCCTTCATCGTCTGGAGGAGAGCGTCCACCTCGGCCATCGTGTAGTAATTCTTGAGCTGTTCGCGGAGGTCGGCGATTTCACCGAGGGCCTGGGAGGCATTCGCTGCAGCGGTCTCAGCGGTCTGCTTCACACCGGCAAGTTCGGTGCGGAGATTCTCGATAGACTGCTTAATGGCAGGAATCTCGGTGTCGACAATGCCGGAGAGAGTGGTCTCCACGGCAGCCAGACGGGTGTCGATGCCCTCGACGGTACCGGCGAGGAGACCCAGAGTGGTTTCAACCTGACTGAGCGCCTCCTTGGTGGCGAAGGACTCGGCAGCCCAGTTCTTCAGGACCTCGAGCTTGTTGTCCACCTCGGTCTTGTTGTAGGTGTTGTCCTCCAGCGCCTTGATGCGGGCCTTGGCGGCGTCAATCGCTTCCTGGAGCTGCTGGTCCACCTTCTGGAGCGCGTCGATGTTCGCCTTGAGACCGGCGATCTCACCGTCAAGTTCGGTGAACTTCTGCTCGTACTGGCTGAACTTCTGCTCCGCGTTGCTGCGGAAGGTCTCGAGAGCACCGACACGGTCGGTCAGCGTCTGGATGTTCTTCTCGATGCGTTCCTTCGCGGTCTCGAGAGAGCTCAGTTGCTGCTGCATATTACCAATCTGGTTGTTCAGACTGGTAAACTGCTCAGAAGTGCTTTTCTTGAGGTCCTCAAGTTCCTTCTGGAGGGTAGTGATCTCTCCGGAATAGTCCTTGGTGCACCCCACATACAAGAGTGCGGACCCTGCGAGGGCCAACACAATTGCCTTTCTGAAAAATTTGTTCATAAGGGTTTTGTTAAAAGTTAAACTTAATTGTTTGTTGTTTTCTTACCTATATTATATAGTGCGCACCACGGCCCGGACATCACGCCCAAACACGATAACACACTATCAGCACGCAAATTTATATACATTTTTTCTCAAAAACAACTTTTTTAAAAATATTTTTCGCGCCTCCGTGTGCGTGGCAGGGGGTTGAGGGAGGCGCGCGTCACCGGTTCATGCGCAAAAATTTTGAAATGTGAAGAAAAATCACTAAAATTGCGCGATTTTAAGTGAATCATCATTAAACATCAATAACTATGAGAAAGACAATCCTCGTTATTTCTACGCTTCTCGCCATGGGTGCAAGCGCCCTGGCACAGGAAGCTTTCAAGCCCGGCTGGTTCCTTGACCTGAAGGGCGGCGCTACCTACACCGCCGGTGAGGCAGCCAGGTTCTTCGACCAGGTCACCTACCCGACCCTCGCGCTGGGTGCCGGTTACAACTTCGTCCCCGGCTTCGCGCTGCGCGGCGAATTCTCCGGCTGGCAGGCCAAGGGAACCGTCCTCAACGGTTTCGTCGAGGCGGACCGGCGGGACGTCCCCTTTGGTGAGTGGCAGTACAAGTTCAACTATGTACAGTTCAACGTGGACGCCATCTGGGATATCTGCAACAGCTTCAAGTACAAGGCATCCCGGCTCTTCAGCCCCTATCTCTTCGCGGGCCCGGGCCTGAACTACCGCTTCAATAACCAGCAGGCGCTGGCGGTTGCGGACCTCTTCCCTGCCGAGAACTATCTTTGGGACAAGGGTGTGGTTTCGTTCACCGCCCGCTTCGGTGCGGGACTTGATATCCGCATCATCGACGCCCTCCACGTAGAACTCGAACTGGTGGACAATGTCCTCTCCGACCGCTTCAATTCCAAGAAGAACGACACCAACCTCCATATCGGGAACTGGCCGCTCGACTTCGACTGGAACCTGAGCGCCCTCGTGGGCCTGAAGTACACCTTCGGACGGACCGGCAACAGCAAGAAGGCTGCCGCCGCCGCTGCTGCCGCTGCTGCCGCCGAGGCCGCCGCCGCTGAGCGCGCCGCTGCCGAGAAGGCCGCTGCCGAGAAGGCCGCCGCCGAGAAGGCCGCCGCTGAGAAGGCTGCCGCCGAGAAGGCCGCTGCTGAGAAGGCCGCTGCCGAGAAGGCTGCCGCCGAGGCCGCCGCGAAGAAGGCTGCTGCCGACCGCGCCGCCGCCCGTGCCGCCGAGGAAACCGTGTACTTCGTCATCGGCCGCCACGAAATCCGCAAGTCCGAGGTCCAAAAGATCCAGAATATCGTGGACATCCTGAACGCGTATCCCGAGGCCAACGTGACCGTCAGCGGTTACGCTGATATCGAGACCGGTACCCACGCCGGCAACTGGGTGCTTTCCCAGAAGCGTGCCGAGAACGTGGCCGCCGCCCTCAAGAAGGCCGGTATCGCCGCGGACCGCATCACCGTGGACTACTTCGGTGACACCAAGAAGGTCTCCGACGTTCCTTCCGAGAACCGTTGCTCCGTGATGGTTACCCGCTAAACCGGGACGACATAAACCGAAAAAGCCAGGCCGCAAGCCTGGCTTTTTTGTAGTCCCACGATGGCTACGAAAAATCCCCGTAAGTTACGTTAAGTCACGGACTTGCGGGGATTATTGTTTGTTTTAGTGGAACACTGGTGGAACAAATCGTTACCGCGCCTCAGTTGGCAGTGAGCCAAAGAGCTCCCGGTAGCACTTGGAAAAATAGGATGGCGAACCGAATCCCACCTCATAGGCGATTTCGGCCACGGTGTGTTCGCTGGTCTTCAACAGTTTTTCCGCTTCTTTCAAGCGCGTAATGCGAACCAGTTCCACAGGAGAATAGCCTGTGAGCGCCTTGGTCTTCCGGTACAGCTGAACGCGGCTGAGACCCAGTTCGCTTCCCATCCACTCCACGCTGAGTTCCGGATCGGACAGATGTGCCCGCACCAGCTTGCGGAACCTAGACAGGAAGTCGGATTCCTTGGGCGCAGCGGCGCTTTCGCCGGTTTCCAGATAATGCTCTTTCAGCTGCGCCCGGCTCTTCAGCAAATTGCCGATACGGGACAGCAGCACCTTCTCGCTGAAAGGCTTGGAGATGTAGGCATCGGCACCGGAGTCATAGCCCTCGGCCCGCTGCTCATCCAGAGATTTGGCGGTAAGGAGGATGACCGGGATATGGCTGGTGGCTAGCTGCTCCTTCAGCGCCTTGCAGAACGCCAGGCCGTCCATTACGGGCATCATCACGTCGCACACCACCAAATCCGGCAGTTCACGGGTGGCCTTGTCCAGCGCCTGCTGCCCGTCGGCCGCCGTCAGGATGCGGTAATCCGCTTCCAGGATGGACTCCACAAAGTCCCGGATATCCTCGTTGTCATCCACCACCAGCACGGTAGGTTTGTCGGCATCTGCCTCCGTAGCGCGCTCGGCCGCTTCCTGCTGCGCGGTATCTCCGCGGGAATACATCACCGAATAGTGCTCCGTAAACGCAGAAGCATCCCAGGCCGATTCCACCACTTTCCCATTGCCCTTCCGGGGAATGCGGATGCTGAAGGTGCTGCCGTGCCCCTTCTCGCTCTGCACATCCACCGACCCGCCATGCAGTTGGGCGATGCTCCTCACCAGTGCAAGGCCGATGCCGGTCCCGGAAGACTCACTGCACCCTTGAGAGAACTGTTCGAAGATTTTCGGTAGAAAGTCGGCATCGATGCCGCTGCCATCGTCTTCCACGGACAGGATGACATCTGCGTCCGCTTCGGCCACGCGGACCTGGATATGGGCTCCGTCCTCCGTGTGCTTGAAGGCATTGCTCAGGAGGTTGAACAGTGTCCGTTCCATCAGGTGCATATCGGCCTCCACTTCCAGGGAATCCGGGCCGATGAAACGCAAATCCTTATTCCGGGTTGCCTCCTCAAATCCGCCCATCCATTCCCGAACGGCAGCGCAGAGGTCAAAGCGGGAAAGCGTGAGCGGGAAAGCACCGCTTTCTATCTTTCTGAAATCCAGGATGTTGTTCACCAGCCGCAGCAGCACGTCCACATTTCGGCGTACCACCTGAAGCGTCTGCTTTTGTGCCGGTTTCAATTCATCGGACATCACCCGGTCCAGCGGGGCCGATACCAGCGACAGGGGCGTACGCAAATCGTGGCTTACGCTGGTAAAGAATTCTAGCTTGGCCTTGGTGCTCTCTTCCAGCTGTTGCGACAGTTTGCGGGTAACGAAATAACTGCGCACGACCAGGGCCGTTCCTATAATGAGTAAGGCGAATAGCGCCAGCATCAGCCAAAGGATCAGGCGTTGGGCATTAATCCGGGAAAGGAATTCGTCCTGTTTGTCATTCAATTCTCCCACCATGGCAAGCTGCCGGGCCGTTACCTGGTCTTGAATCAGCTGCATCCTGGCGTTTTTCCCGTCAACCAGAATGGATTCCAGACGATTATCCCGATCAAAAGGTTCCCCGGACAGGATATGCATGGCAATCTCCATCACCTGGTCACCGCTCGTTGGATACAGATAAGTGGCCGTAAGTACACCATCAATCACATCCTGGATACCGTCGGCAAGGGCGTCAATCCCGAAGAAAGGAATTCCGGCAGGGTCCGGGAGCACCTCATAGGCACCGCGGGCCATCCGGTCGTTCTGGGCAAAGACGGCATCGAAAGCGACTCCCTCATCCAGAAACGCCTGCATCGCTCTGGTTCCGCCTTCCTGCAGCCATCCGCCATAGCGTGAGGCCACCACGGAAATGCCCGGATAAGCCTCCAGGGCCTCCGCAAAGCCATTATGCCGGTCGATGGCAGGAGAAGAACCTTCCAGCCCTTGAATCTCCACAATCCGGCCTTTCCCGCCCAGTACATTGGCTGCATAATTGCCCAGGATACGGCCAATCTCCACATTGTCGGCCCCGATGAAAGCCGTGTATTTGTCAGAATCAATCTTCCGGTCAAAAAGAATCACCGGAATCCCCGCATCGAAGGCCGCCTCTACGGCCGGTGTAATGGTGTTCACCTGGTTGGGTGAGACGATGAGAAGGTCCACTCCGTCGGCCACAAACTGCCCGATCTGGGCAATCTGCCGTTCGGAATCATCGTCGGCCGAGGCAAAACGAGCCTCCACATTGCCATAAAAATGGGCCGCCGCCTGCAGCTCGGCATTCAGCTTGGTGCGCCAGATATCCTCACTGCACTGGGATACGCCGATAACCAGCGACTTCTTCCCGCCGCCGCAAGGTTGTCCGGAATAACCGGCATGGCTCCGCTCTGGGTGCACACGTAGGCCGATACTTTCACGGCTGTCTTGTGAGCCTCAGGGACGGTTTTCCCGTTAAGGAGTGAGCCCACGAACGCTCCTGTGAAGGAGTCTCCGGCGCCCACTGTATCGGCCACAGTCACCTTGGGAGTGTCCAGGAAGGACATTCCGCCTTCATAGAAGACATAGCTGCCGTTCACGCCGCAGGTGAGGATGAGCATCTTGAGGCCGTAAGTCTTGATAAGGTGACGGCACTTTTCCTCCAGCGCGAGTCCGGGGAGCTCGAACATACGGGCAATCACCACAAGTTCTTCGTCGTTGATCTTGAGGATGTCGCAGCGGCGGAATGACTCTTCCAGCACTTCCCTGTTGAAAAAGTCCTGCCTCAGGTTGATGTCAAACACCTTCAG
>CACYHC010000006.1 GCA_902774145.1 uncultured Bacteroidia bacterium | reverse complement strand
AAGATAAATTCAAATCGGTTGACTCCAAAAACCTTTGTAATTACCTAACTTTCAATATTTTCAAAGAACTTTTATGATTTTTTAGTGGACACTAATGATTGTGAGTAGAAAGGAACAGACAATGCTGGAGCTCATTAAGAGCAAAGCTCGGGAGGTGATGCCTTCCGGAATTCAGGCGTATCTGTATGGATCCCGAGCACGCGGAGAAGCCCACGCTGGTTCCGATTGGGATATCCTTATCCTTGTAAATGCCCCGCGGGCGGATATCAGTCTGTACGATTCTCTTGCCTATCCGCTTACTGAACTCGGCTGGGAGCATGGCGAAGTAATCGTGCCTGTTATTTATTCCAGAGAAGAATGGAACCATCCTTCTTCGCTCCTTTTTCGCCGGAATGTTGAACAAGATGCTATCGCCCTCGTATGAGCTTGTCCAAAGAAGAAAGAAACATTGTAGTAGGTCTTGAATTGGAAAAAGCCGAAAAGTTCCTCTCGCAGGCCGATGCTGTTGCCGGGATGGGAATGTGGGATATCGTAGCCAATCGCGTTTTCTATGCAGCCTTCCATGCCGTTTCCGCCCTGCTGATTCATGATCATATTGAGGTCCGCAGCCACAAAGGCGCCGGCCTGATGTTTGGACAGAAGTATGTTATCCCTGGCGTTTTCAGCCCCGATGACGGCCGTCTATATGCCAAACTCCAGGATCTTCGGGAAAAGAGCGATTATAATCTGGTATACCAGTCAGACGAATCCGAGATGACTCCGCTCATTGAACAGACCAGAGATTTGATTTCCCGCATCAAAGCGGAAATTGGGTTTTCGGCAAACTTGTCCGAAAACTAATTTCCGGCCGCCCGTCTGGAAGACTCCGCCGCTATATCGGCACAAAAAAACGACACCTCCCATTTCGGGGGTGTCGCTCGTTAAGGGCGTTGCCGGTACTTTGAAAATTCCTCAGACAATTTGTCATCAGAAGCCCACCACTCCGTCCACCGGGGCATCCCAGGGTTCGCGGGGGACATGGGGAACGATGCGCCATTGCTGGCAAAGGCCGATGACGGGGCAGCCCAACTGCGGAAGCAGCCGGTCGTAGAAGTCGATTTCGGAGGGAAGGACCTGCGGAGCGGAGGCATCCGGCTCAAGGATTCCTTTCCAACCGGGTGCGAGCCTTTCGGCCTGGTATTCCCGCAGGAGCAGCGAATCGCCGTTCACGACCGGCAGCGCGAAACGCTTGACGCCCGCCCATTTGCGGATGAAATCCAGCGTCGGCACCTCATCCGGCAGGGCCATATAGAGAAGGACGGTATGCGCGCGACGGAACTCCGGCAAGGCTTCCACCTCCGCCCAGCCGGCAGCCAGGGCTCCGGCTTCCAGCGGCTCCAGGGTACGGCGCGCACGCAAATCGGCGCGCAGCGCGGCCTTCTCAGAATTCAGACTTGATGTTGTAGTCATTGCGCTTTTCCGAGCTGCGGGCAATCATCTCGCCGATGAAGCCGGCAAGGAAGAGCATGACACCCAGCACCACCGCCAGCAGCGCCAGATAAAAGAGCGGCTGGTCGGTGACGGCGCGGAACTTGAGCCCGCGGGCCTGGTTCACCAGTTTCTCGACAATGATCCATACGGTCATCACGAAGCCCACGAGGAACATAAAGATGCCGCTGTAGCCGAAAAAGTGCATCGGCTTGCCGCCGAAGGTGCTCAGGAACCAAAGCGACAAAAGATCAAGGAATCCGTTCACAAAGCGGTTCATCCCGAATTTGCTCTTGCCGTATTTGCGCTTCTGGTGATGCACCCGTTTTTCGGTGATGCGCGTATAACCCGCATTCTTGGCGAGGTAGGGGATATAGCGGTGCATCTCGCCGTACACCTCGATGTCCTTGACCACTTCGCTGCGATAGGCCTTCAGGCCGCAGTTCATATCGTGCAGCTTGATGCCAGTGATGCGGCGGGCGGTGGCGTTATAGAGTTTCGACGGCAGGTTCTTGGTCAGGGCGTTGTCCTTGCGGTGCTGCTTCCAGCCGGAGACGATGTCCCAGCCTTCCTCGCGGATCATCCGCAGCATTTCCGGAATTTCTTCGGGGGAGTCCTGCAGGTCGGCGTCCATCGTGACGACCACCTCGCCCGCGGCCTTTGCGAATCCGCAGTACAGGGCGGCGGACTTGCCGTAGTTGCGCCGGAACCGGATGCCGTGCAGGCAGGGATTGTCGGCGGCGAGCTTCCGGACGGTTTCCCAGGAAGCGTCGGTGGAGCCGTCGTCCACCAGGATCATTTCATAGCTGAACCCGTTCTCCTGCATGACCCGGTCCGTCCAGGCGCAAAGTTCGGGGAGGGATTCGGCCTCGTTGTACAACGGAACAATGATGGAAAGGTCGGTCATTGGAGGTCTTCGTCAAAAGGATTTTGCGACGGGATGTTCCGGGATAATATCAGGGAAAGCACCGTTCCGAAGAGGAAACAGTAAACCAGGTTCGTCCAGAAAGTGAGTTGCGGCAATTTGGGCAGGATTTCCTGCACCTGGGAAAGTGCATCCGCCGGCAGGGCTGCCGCGGCGTTCTGCAACGCGTCCACGAAAATGTCGGGCTGGATAAAACTGACCCAGGCCAGGAAGAACGCGCTGTAAACCAGCGAGGAAAGCAGCGCGGTACAGATGCCGAAGCGCAGGGTGCCGCCGTTCGTGACATTTTCCCCGTCCGCGGCGAAGGTCTGCATGAAACGCTTGAGCAATGCGATGCAGAGCCAGAATTTGACGCCCCAGAGGACGAGGTTCAGTAACGCGGTGACGGTGCCGCCGGCAAAGGAGGCGCCGTAAGTGGAAAGCAGGGAGTTCAGGGCGAAGTAGGCCGCCGATACGCCGCCGAGCACGAGTCCCGCCCGTGCCGCAGCGTCCCAGGTTCTTTGGTTGTTGCTCATAACGGGTACAAATATAGGAAAAAATTCATATCTTTGCAGGCTAAATATTTGGTTTATATGTTGACGATAGCATTCACTGACGGCAGTATCCGTCCCTGGAAAGACGACGAGGCAAAACGGATTTTCTGGCACTCGTCGGCCCATCTGATGGCCGAGGCCATCGAAGCGCTCTATCCGGGCGTCAAGTTCGGCGTGGGACCTGCCGTGGAGACGGGATTTTACTATGACGTGGATTTCGGCGGACAGGCCATCAGCGAGGCTGACCTGACCCGCATCGAGGAGAAGATGAAGGAACTGGCCAAAGCGGGCGAGACCTTCGAGCGTTCGGAGGTGTCCAAGGCGGATGCCGCGGCGTACTTCAAGAAGAAGGGGGATCCCTACAAGTGCGAACTCATCGACGCGCTGGAAGACGGCAGCATCACCTTTTATAAGAACGGCAACTTCACCGACCTCTGCCGCGGTCCGCACGTCAAGCACGTGAATGACATCAAGGCGATCAAGCTTCTCTCCATCGCCGGCGCCTATTGGAAGGGCGACCAGAGCCGCGAGCAGCTGACCCGCATCTACGGCGTCACCTTCCCCAAGAAGTCGATGCTGGACGAATACCTGCAGGTGCTTGAAGAAGCGAAGAAGCGCGACCACCGCAAGCTCGGCAAGGAGATGGAACTCTTCACCTTCTCGACCCGCGTGGGCCTCGGCCTGCCGCTGTGGCTGCCGCGCGGCGCCGTGATGCGCAATATCCTGGAGAACTTCCTCCGCAAGAAGCAGAGCGAAATCGGCTACCTGCCGGTGGTGACCCCGCATATCGGCGGAAAGGACCTGTATGTGACCTCCGGCCACTATGCCAAGTACGGAAAGGACTCCTTCCAGCCCATTCATACCCCGCAGGAAGGGGAGGAATACCTGCTCAAGCCGATGAACTGCCCGCACCACTGCGAAATCTACCGCAGTGCGCCGCGTTCCTACCGCGACCTTCCGCTCCGCTTTGCGGAATTCGGTACGGTGTACCGCTATGAGCAGAGCGGCGAGCTGCACGGCCTGACCCGCGTGCGCAGCTTCACCCAGGACGACGCGCACCTGTTCTGCCGTCCGGACCAGCTCCAGGAAGAATTCGAGAAGGTCATCGACCTGATTCTCTACGTGTTCAAGACGCTGAATTTCGACAAGTTCATCGCCCAGGTGTCCCTGCGCGACCCTTCCAACAAGGAAAAGTACATCGGCAGCGACGAAAACTGGGAGAAGGCGGAGCGCGCCATTATCACCGCGGCGGAGCGCAAGGGGCTCGAGACGGTGGTGGAACTCGGCGAAGCGGCCTTCTACGGCCCGAAACTGGACTTTATGGTCAAGGACGCCATCGGCCGCAAGTGGCAGTTGGGCACCATTCAGGTGGACTACAACCTGCCCGAGCGCTTCCAGCTGGAATATACCGATGCGGACGGCAGCAAGAGCCGCCCCGTGATGATTCACCGCGCCCCCTTCGGCAGCATCGAGCGTTTTACCGCCGTGCTGCTCGAACACACCGCCGGGCATCTGCCCGTGTGGCTCTCTCCGGAGCAGGTTAAAATTCTGCCAGTCAGCGAAAAATATGAAGATTATGCGAAAAAAGTTTGCGATTTGCTATTAAATTGCGAAATTCGCGCTTCCATTGACTCGCGTAACGAGACGCTGGGCAAGAGAATCCGGGAGATTTCCCTTCTCAGGGTGCCTGTATTGCTGATTGTGGGCGAGAAGGAGGTCGCTGACGGCACCGTTTCCGTGAGGAAGGAAGGGGTCGATCAGGGCTCGATGAGCATTGAAGAATTTAAAGAATATATGAACCGCACCGTAGCCGGGGAACTGGCTGCGGCCTAAAAATTAAGGAGGATACAACTATCGCAGGACCTTTCAGACCCAAGCCCGCGCGTCCCAAACCCGGACGCAGGCCTGACGCGCAACTGCCCCGCAAGGATGAGAATGAATTGCGCACCAACCGGGAAATAACCGCCCCGGAAGTGCGGTTGGTAGGGGAGAATGTCCCCGAGCAGGGAATTTACCCGCTCTCCAAGGCCCTTCAGATGGCCGATGCGCTCAATCTCGACCTGGTGGAAATCAGTGCGAAGGCGGAACCGCCCGTATGCAAGATACTCGATTACCAGAAGTATCTCTACCAGCAGCGGAAGAAGGCAAAGGAGATGAAGTCCAACTCCGCGAAGATTGTCATCAAGGAGATTCGCTTCGGCCCCAATACCGACGAGCACGACTTCCAGTTCAAGCTCAAGCACGCCCGCGAGTTCCTGCAGGAGGGGTCCAACTTCCGCGGCCGTTCCATTATGTTCGCGGACCAGGGCGAGAAGCAGTTGCTGCGCTTCGCCGTCGAACTGGAGGATGCAGGGCGGGCGGAGAACATGCCCAAACTGGAAGGCAAGCGGATGACGATGATTATCGCTCCCGTTAAAAAGAAATAATCCGTGTGATACGGACCGTATATTAACTTATTTATTAAAAACCAAAAACAATGGCAAAACTGAAGACCAACTCCGGTGCCAAAAAGCGCTTCACGCTTACCGGATCGGGAAAAATCAAGAGGAAGCACGCTTACCACAGCCACATCCTCACCAAGAAGACCAAGAAGCAGAAGAGGAACCTCGATCACTTCGCCCTCATCGAGAAGGCGGACATCGCACGGGTCAGCGAACTTCTTGTCCTGTAGTTTTCGTTTAACTTGGTAATGCATCAGAACTATGCCTAGATCAGTCAACTCAGTCGCCTCCAGGGCGCGCCGCAAGAAGATTCTCAAGAGAACCCGCGGTAATTTCCTCTCCAGAAAGAACGTCTGGACCGTTGCAAAGAACACCTATGAGAAAGGTCTTACCTACGCTTACCGTGACCGCAGGGCCAAGAAGCGCAATTTCCGTGCTCTCTGGATTCAGCGTATCAACGCCGCTGCCCGTCAGTATGGCATGACCTACTCCCAGTTCATGGGCAAACTCTCCAAGCAGAATATCGGGCTGAACCGCAAGGTGCTCGCCGATCTCGCCATGAACAATCCGCAGGCGTTCGAGGCTATCGTCAATTCTGTAAAATAGGTCCTTAGAAGCTCGTGGCTTTGAAGGATATCATCCGAAACAGGTGGGCAAAGTTCATTTTTTGGGCTTTGCTTTATCTGCTTTGGGTGGTATGGCTCGGCTCCTGGTGGTGGCTTGCGGGACTCGTCGTCATCTTTGACATCTTCATTACCCGCAAGGTGCACTGGAACTTCTGGAAGAAGCGCTACAAGGAAGGAGAGAAGCACAGCGCCGTCAACGACTGGCTGGACGCCGTGATTTTCGCCGTCATCGTAGTGACCTTCATCAACATCTTCTTCTTCCAGTCGTTCAAGATTCCCTCCTCGTCGATGGAGAGCACCCTCTACACCGGAGACCGCCTATTCGTGAGCAAGCTGACCTACGGGCCACGCCTGCCGCAGACGCCCCTCACCATTCCCTTTACGCACAATGTGATTTTCGGGCGCGAGTCCTACTCCACCCGCGTGCAGTGGCCGTACCGGCGTCTGAAGGGTTTGCGGAGCGTACAGGCGGGAGACTGCGTGGTGTTCTGCTTTCCGGACGGGGACACGGTACTCACCAAGGCCCCGGTGGAGGACTATCACACGCTGGTGCGTATGCTGGGCCGGGAAACCGTCATCCAGCGCTACGGGCCGGTGATCGTGCGTCCGGCGGACAAGAAGGACCACTATGTCAAGCGTTGCGTCGCCGTGGCGGGGGACACCCTCTGCGTGAAAGACGGCTATGTCTGGCGGAACGGGGAAAAACAGGAAGTGTGGCCGGGCGTGCAGCTCAGTTACTGCGTCACGACGACGGGCCACCGCCTGAACCCCAAGACCCTGGACAAGCTGGGGCTCAACCTCGGCGAACTGTGGTACGACGCCACCCTTCCCGGCTATCCTATGATGGCCCTTACGGCGGCGGGCGTGGAGCAGGTCAGCGAACTGGGCAACGTCGTCAGCGTGGTCCCCAATGTCGACCGGGACCCGTCCACGAGCCTGGACGGCCCGCGGATGATTTTCCCCTTCACGCAGGACAGCGGCTGGACCCGGGACGAATTCGGGCCGCTTTGGATTCCCGCAAAGGGGTCGACCGTCAGCCTCACCGCGGAAAATCTGCCGCTTTATGCGCGGATTATCCGGGATTATGAGGGCAGCGATATCGACGCGGCGCTCGCAGAAGGCAGCTATACCTTCAAGCAGGACTATTACTTCATGATGGGGGACAATCGCCACAATTCCCTGGATTCCAGGTATTGGGGCTTTGTTCCGGAAGACCATATCGTGGGGCGCCCGGCGCTGATCTGGCTCTCCACGGATGCGTCCCGGAAGTTCCCCCGGAACATAAGATGGGGAAGATTCTTTAAATTTCTATAGTCCACAATTTGGAAATCAGAAAATTAAAAGCGATATTTGCACCCCATTGTGAGAAATAATCAAAAAAGAGTATAAAAAATGGCAAAGGTTTGTCAAATTACGGGAAGAAAGAGAATGAAGGGCAACAACGTGTCCCATTCCAAGTTGCGCACCAAGCGTGACTTTTCCCTGAACCTCAAGAACAAGCGGTTCTGGAGTGAGGAGGAGCAGCGGTACATTACCCTCAAGGTCTCCTGCAAAGGTATGCGTATCATCGAGAAGAACGGCCTCGAGGCCACGCTTCGCGATGCCCGCAGCAAAGGATTGGTTAACCTTGTTTAAACTTACGGACTATGGCAAAGAAAGCGAAAGGTAACAGGGTGCAGGTCATCCTTGAGTGCACCGAGCAGAAAGAGAGCGGCGTTCCCGGAATGTCGAGGTACATCACGACCAAGAACAAGAAGAATACCCCCGAGCGGCTCGAGCGCAAGAAGTTCAATCCCTATCTGGGGAAGGTCACCGTCCATCGTGAAATCAAGTAATCAGGAGGATTAAGATATGGCAAAGAAAGCCGTCGCAACGTTCGCAGCAAAGGCCGGTGCCAAGAGCATGGTCAAGTGCATCCGTATGGAGAAATCCCCCAAGACCGGCGCTTACGTCTTCACGGAGCAGCTCGTCGAGGAAGCCAAGGCGAAAGAATTCTTCGAGAAGAAGTAATCGAATCCTTAGTGTGAATTGTTTTACGCCCGCGAAAAGCGGGCGTTTTTCGTTTGGTACAAGATCCGAATATCAAAAACGTTAAAAATGAACATAAAACATTAAAATCTGCATTCTGGACGCGTTGGATGCTTGTCTTTTCGGGTTGTGGTTCATAGTTTCGCGGAACGATGAACCCATAAAAAGGAAAGGATATGAAAGAATTTGTAACCAAGGTGCCCGGCACCAGGACGGAAGAACCTCGCAACAAGAAACCGGGTCCCTATGTAGACCTGATGATTGACCGCAATTTCAAACTATTCTTCGGCTCGCAGAAAAGGAAAGACCTTCTACTGGCGCTACTTCAGCAGTTCCTGCCGGAACTGAATATTGTTTCAGTTTCACTGGGGCCGCAGGAGCATATCGGGAGGGACGAGGAGCTGGTAAACAGCGTATTTGATGTCAGTTGTATGACGTCGGGCGGCCGTGCCGTTGTCGTCGAGGCTCAGTACAATGCCCGCCCAGACTATTTGGATAGGATGCTCTACTACGCCACCTGGCCCATAGACGAACAAATTCATTCCGGCGGGTCAAATAATTACACCCTAAATGATGTTTATATCTTATCTTTTACTAACTTCGCACTTGTCCATGATCGGGACTGGAATCATGACAACCCTGGGAAAGTGATTTCCTCCTACGCTATTCGGGAAGACGACAACGATGAGAAGATGACTGAGGCGCTGCATTTCCGCTATGTCGAACTGGGACGGTTTACGAAGAAGGAGGAAGAGTTGGAAAGCGTTCGTGACTGGTGGCTTTACATCCTGAAGAATCTGGGCGGTTTGAGCCGGGAGTTGGAGATAAGGTTAAGCGAGGGGGGCGATATCCTGCAGCGTTTGTTGAAAGCAGTCCGGGTTGAAGGAATGGATAAAAATGAAAAAGCTGAATACTTTAAAAATATGAGAAACGCCTTCGATATCAAATCGGAAAAGTGGTTTGCCCGGCAGGAAGGAATGCAGGAAGGAATGCAGGAAGGTCTTGCCAAGGGGGCAAGTGAAACCGCGCAAGCTATTGCCAGAAATTTGAAGGCCAGGGGCATGGATGCAGGTGAGATTGCCGACATTACAGCCCTCCCGATTGAAACGGTGATAGCACTATAAGTTGTGAAAACATCTGAGGCGGGGAGCAATCTTCGCCTTTTTTGCAAATATAATCTTTTTTTATTTTTCCCGGCAGATTGTTAACTTTGCAGGCTATGGCACTGAGTTTTTTTCAGAAGATAGGCCGGGCCATTGCCGGCCGGTCCCGGGTGGATGACGATACCCTGGACGCCATCGAGGAGGCGCTCGTGGAATCCGATCTGGGCGTGGATACGACCTTGAAGGTCATCGACCGCCTGGAGGAACGGGTGCAGCGGGACAAGTATATGTCCTTCGACGAGTTGGTTAAGCTGCTGCGCGAAGAAATCGCCGCCCTGGTGCCGGAGAGCGCTCCGGACGCCTTGCTTCCGGTTCCCGGACAGGGCCCGCTGGTGATCCTGGTGGTGGGCGTGAACGGCGTGGGGAAGACCACGACCATCGGGAAACTGGCGCTTTGGTATCGCAAACAGGGATACAAGGTCCTGCTCGGCGCGGGTGACACCTTCCGGGCAGCCGCCGTGGACCAGCTGGTCATCTGGGCGGAAAGGGCCGGTGTGGAGATTGTCCGGCAGCAGATGGGCTCCGACCCGGCCGCCGTGGCGTACGATACGGTGAAATCGGCGGTGGCGCGGGGTTCGGATGTCGTCATTATCGACACGGCGGGCCGCCTGCACAACCGTACGGACCTGATGAACGAACTCTCCAAGATCCGCAACTCCATCGGCAAGGTGCTTCCCGGCGCCCCGCAGGAGGTGATGCTGGTGCTGGATGCCAGCACCGGCCAGAACGCCTTCGCCCAGGCGGCGGAGTTCGTCCGTGCCACGTCCGTAACTTCCCTGGTGCTCACCAAACTCGACGGTACCGCCAAGGGTGGCGTCGTGGTGGGCGTGTCGGACCGTTTCGGCGTTCCCGTCCGCTTCATCGGGACGGGGGAGGGCATCGCGGACATCGAGCCTTTCGAAAAAGAGAAATTCATTGCAAAATTGTTTAATCCGGAAGATTTAAAGTAAAGATATGAAACTGAGTTATTCCTGGCTGAAGGATTATTTGAAGTGCGACCTCACGCCCGCCGAGGTGGCGGAGGCGATGACGTCCATCGGTATCGAGGTGGATGCCCTGGAAGAGACGGAACGGATTCCCGGCGGTCTTGCCGGCGTCGTGGTGGCGAAAGTGCTGGAATGCGGACCGCATCCCGACAGCGACCATCTCCATATTACGAAAGTGGATGCCGGGACGGGCGAACCCCTGACCGTCGTCTGCGGCGCGCCGAATGTGGCGGCCGGGCAGAAAGTGCTGCTCGCCTGCATCGGCGCCGTGCTCCCCGGGGATTTCAAGATCAAAAAGTCCAAGATTCGCGGCGTCGAGAGCTTCGGAATGATTTGCGCCGAGGATGAGTTGGGCCTGGGCTCCAGCCACGACGGCATTATGGTGCTGCCCGAGGACGCCCCCGTCGGCACCAGCGCAAAGGAATATCTCAAACTGGAGTCGGAAGCCGTCATCGAGTATGAAATTACGGCCAACCGCGTGGATGCTTCTTCCCACTGGGGTGTGGCCCGCGACCTGTACGCCTGGCTGAAACTCAACGGCAAACCCTGCGAACTCGTCCGTCCTTCCGTGGAGGCTTTCTGCGAAGGCCCCGGCGACGGCATTACGCTCGAGGTACTGGACAGCGAGGGCGCACCCCGCTACACCGGACTCAGCATCCGCGGCGTGAAGGTCGGTCCTTCTCCCGAATGGCTGCAGCAGCGCCTGATGAGCATCGGCCTGCGTCCCATCAACAATATCGTCGATATTTCCAATTTCGTGCTGTTCGAACTGGGGCAGCCGCTCCATACCTTCGATGCCGACCGTATCGGCGGGGGGAAGGTGGTCGTGCGCCGTGCGGCCGAAGGCGAGCCGATCAAGACGCTCGACGAGGTGGACCGCAGCCTGAAGGCGAGCGATATGGTCATTGCCGACGAAAAGCGTCCGATGTGCATCGCGGGCGTATTCGGCGGATTTGACTCCGGCGTCACCGACGCTACGGTCAATGTCTTCCTCGAAAGCGCGTACTTCGATCCCGCGTCGATCCGGAAAACCGCGCGCCGCGAAGGCCTGCAGACCGACGCGTCCTTCCGCTACGAGCGCGGCGCCGACCCGCTCGTGTGCCGCTATGCGCTCAAGCGTGCGGCCCTGCTGATCCAGGAATGCGCCGGCGGCAGCATTTCGGGCAAGATTCTCGAAGTCTGCCCCAAGCCTTTCCAGCGCGCCCGCATCGAGCTGGATTATGCCCGCATCGACGCGTTCGTCGGCCAAAGCATCGGCCGGGAGACCGTCGAGACGATCCTCGACGCGCTGGCCTATGAATTCGTGGAGCGCCGCACGGACGGTGCCGTGGTGCTTGCGCCGAGCTATATGGTGGATGTACAGCGGGAGTGCGACGTCGTGGAGGAAATCCTGCGCATCTACGGCTATAACAACATCGCGTTGCCGCAGCATATGAAGATGTCGGTGAATGCGACGCCCACTCCGGAGCCGGAAGCGGTCCGCAATGCCGTGTCCGCTTTCCTGGCGGCGAACGGCTTCACGGAGATCATGAACAATTCCCTGACCCGGCAGAGCGCCTACGCTTCCCTGAAAACCTTCCCGGAAGAGGCCTGCGTGAAGATTGTCAATCCGCTCAGTTCGGACCTGAACGTGCTGCGCCAGAGCCTGGTGCCCGGCGGCCTGGAGACGGTGGCGTACAATGTGAACCGCCAGTGCTATACGCTCCGGACCTTCGAATACGGGTCGGTGTACCGCCGGCTGCCCGACGGAGACCCGCAGAAACTCTCCGGCTACGAGGAGCATCCCGTTTTCTGCCTGATGATGAGCGGAACGCCCGAAAAATCTTGGAACGGCGCCCCGCGCAGCAGCGATTTCTTCCTCCTGAAGGGTTATGTCGCGATGCTGCTCCGCCGCTATGGCGCGGACCTCTATGCGATGTGGACGGAGCCCGCTCCCGCCGATATCTATGCGGAAGGGGTCGTGTATAAACTCCCCGGCGAGGGACGCCCCCTGGCGACGGTCGGGGTCGTGGCCCCCGCCTTTGCGAAACGCTTCGGCGTAAAACAGCCGGTCGTTGCGGCGGAAATCGACTGGCGGACGCTGTTCCTGCTGGTGAAGCGCGACAAGGTGGCCTTCAAGGAACTGCCCCGCTTCCCGGAGGTGCGGCGCGACCTGGCGCTCCTGCTCGACGAAGGCGTTTCCTACGCGGACCTTCGCGCCTGTGCGCTGAAGAATGCGAAAAAGTTGCTGCGGAGCGTCGGACTCTTCGACGTATATCGCGGGGACAAGATTCCTGCGGGCAAGAAGCAGTATGCCTTGAGCTTCGTCCTGCGCGACGATGAGAAGACCCTTACCGACGCCGATGTGGAGCGCGTGATGACCCGCATCCTCGACGCCTACACCCGCGAATTCGGCGCCAGCCTGAGATAATGCGGACGCTGCGCCATATCCTGCTCCTGGGGCTTGTCCTGCTGCCGCTCTCCTGCAGCCGCGGGCGGATTATCCCGGCACGGAAGTTTGCGCGCCTGTACGCCGATATGCTGGTGGCCGACCAGTGGTTGCGCGACCACCCGGAGTACCGAACCCAGGCGGATACGACGCTCTTTTACGGTGCGGTCTTCAAGAAATACGGCTATTCCTTCAAGGATTATGACGCGAGCGTGTACTACTATCTGGAAGACCCCGCCTCGTATGCGAAGATCCTGAAGAAATCGGCCGCCCAGCTGGACCGCCGCCGCAAGGCCATGGAAAAGCAACTGGCGGCGGAGGAGGAAGAGCGGCTGAAACGCCTGGTGACCATTCCCGAGGAGGGGCGCTGGCAGCAGCTGGACGCTTACCGGGATTCCCTGCGCTATGCGCTCGAGCCGGCGGATTCCACACTGTCCGTTTCCTCCGACCCTTCGGAAAAAGATACGTATAGTTTTGAATTTGACTAAATATGAAACTTCTCGACAAATACGGCTATAAGCCGGATGAAAGCGCGGTGGCGGCTGCATTGGAGACCATCGCCGGACAGGTGGACGCCCTGACCACCCGCGAGTCCCTGCTCGCCTGCTTTTCGCTGATGGACCTTACCACCCTGAACAGCTCGGATACGAAAGCTTCCGTGCAGAAACTGGTGGCGAAGGTGAATGACCTGCCCGGGCGCTATCCGGACTATCCGTTGCCCGCTTCCGTCTGCGTCTATCCCAATTTCGCGCCGGTGGTGGCGGAGGCGCGCGCCGATGCCAGGCTGCACGTCACGACGGTGGCCGGCTGCTTTCCCGCTTCCCAGAGTTTTCCGGAGGTGAAGGTGTTGGAGAGCCGCCTCGCGGTCCGCGGCGGTGCCGATGAAGTGGATATCGTGCTTTCGCTCGGCGATTTCCTGGCCGGGGATGAGGAAGCCGCTTCCGCCGAAATCGCCGCTATCCGCGCGGGGGTGGACGAAGAAGCCGCCGCCTGCGGCCGCAGCGTGGTCCTGAAGGTGATTCTGGAGACGGGGCTGCTCGTATCGGCGGACAAGATTGCCGAAGCGTCGCTGCTCGCAATGGAAGCGGGCGCCGACTTCATCAAGACCTCGACGGGAAAGGTGAGCGTGAACGCGACCCCCGCAGCCGCGTATGTGATGTGCGAGGCGATTCGCGCCTTTTGCGCGGCGACCGGACGGAAAGTGGGTTTCAAGGCGGCCGGCGGTATTTCAAACGCGAAAGACGCGATGGGCTACTACCTGATCGTCTCCTCGGTGCTGGGGAAGCAGTGGCTGGACAAGAGTCTGTTCCGGCTGGGCGTGAGCCGCCTGGGAAACAGCCTGATGAGCGCCATCGAGAAGCAAACGGTCAGTTATTTTTAAATTTTTCATAACTTAGCCGTTGAAAAAAATTTTCAACGGCACTCCGCTTCGTACATTTGCCCCGTAACCAAAATACGAGGTAGTATGAAACGGATTTTTTTATTGCTTTTTGCGGCCCTGGCCCTCGCGGCCTGCAACGCCGCTTCCCCGGGAGGAGACGGTCCCGTTCCTCCCGCTGCGGAACTGGAACACGGGATGATCGTATTGGGCGAGCAGCTCGAAGACCCCTATTCGGTGGACAACATTTCCCGGGCCCTGCAGAACCTGTATCCGACCCGTTCTGAGCGGGTGATTCCCGAACCGACGGATCTCTATATCCGCTTCCTTCCGGCGGACCGGGAGCAACTGGACCGCCTTCTGTCCCTGGGGCTGACGCTGCTGGACCACCCGGTGGATTACCGCATCCTGCGCGAAGGTGACTATTATCACGACCCGGCGGTTCCCGAAGGGGCCATTACCTGGCAGTATGCCGTGGTGAGCGCGGATTTTCCGCTGCCGGAGGGCATTCGCTGTGAGGTGCTGGACGAATGTTATATCGCCGAAAATGACCCGGGCTCGCGGGCGGACGGCATCGACTGGACGGCGGTGGAGCGGGAAGCCTACCGCCTGACCGGCAACGGAGCCCTGCTCGCCGATGCGTCGCGGGACGGAACCGCCGCTGCCGTGCACGCCGAAGGTGATATTCTGCTGGTGGATCCGGCCGCCGGGGCGGATCCCGTCGGCGTACACGGGGTAATGGTCGTCTGCAATTCCTTTGTCAAGATCGGCAAGGGCTTTACGGACGAGAAGGGGCATTACCGCCTGAACCGCGCCTTTTCCACGGAAATGCGCTATCGCATTGTCTTTAAGAACGAAAAGGGCTTTGCGACGGGCTTCAATTTCATCCTCATCCCCGCCTCGGTATCGACGCTCGGAACGGCGGGACCGGAAGGGGTGAGCGTGACGATCGACGCGCATTCGGAGCGCAGCCTGTTCTGCCGGAGCGTCATCAACAATGCCTGCTGGGATTATTTCGCGTCCTGCAGCGGCGACGGCGGCGAGTCGATCAATATGCCGCCGGACAATCTGCGCATCTGGTGTTTCCAGTTCCTGGACGTCAGCGGGGCGGTGATGATGCAACACGGCTGCCTGATTGACCAGACGCTCGTGGGGCAGTGGCTGGGGTCGTACGCTTCGCTCGTGAAGATGTTCCTGCCGGACCTGGTCATCGGGTTGAAGAGCTGCAGCGACTGCCAGGACATCTATTCTCTGGTGCTGCACGAATGTGCCCACGCCAGCCATTACACCAAGGTGGGGAATGACTTTTGGGATCCCCTCGCGGAATTTATGCTCAAGTCCTTCGCTTCGGCGGGCACGATGTCTTACGGCAGTGAGCAGGATGAAAACAGCGGCTATGTGGCCGTGGCGGAGATGTGGGCCTACAGTGTCCAGACGGCCTTGATGAACAAGCGCTACGGGAACGGACTCGGCTATGGTTACTCCTACTGGTTCCACCCGCAGATTCTTTCCTGGCTGGATGAGCGGGGCATTACCCGTTTCAAGGTCTTCAAGGCGCTGGATGCGGAGGTGGCGGACCGCCAGACGCTGCGGGAACGGATCATCTACTATTATCCCGAGTACAAGAGTATAATCAACCAGGCCTTCTCGCGCTATGAATAAAGTCTGTCTGCTGTTGTGCGCCCTGCTGATGCTGGCGGGGCGCAGCGCCCGCGCGCAGGAATTTTCCCTTTCCACCAATGCCGCCGATTATGCGCAGCTCGGGACCCTGAATATCGAGGCGGCGTACGGCTTTGCCCGGCACTGGTCGGTGCTGCTCGGCCTCAAGTACAATCCCTTCTCGTTCGAGACCGCGCGCGGGCGCTTCCAGTCGCGGCAGCGGCTGGTGCGCGCGGGAGCGCGCTGGTGGCCCTGGCACGTGTATTCGGGCTGGTGGCTGGGCGCCCGCGCGCAATGGCAGGAGTACAGCCGGGGCGGTTTCTCATCGCCGGTGACCACCGAGGGAGACCGCCTGGGCGGGGGACTGTCGGCGGGCTACGCCTATATGCTAGGGAAGCACTGGAACCTGGATGTCGGCATCGGCGCCTGGGTGGGTTATGACCGCTACCGCAGTTATTCCTGCCCCACCTGCGGGACCGTTCGGGTGAGCGGCGGCAAATATTTTTTCCTTCCGGACGACTTTATTTTATCAATTGCATACATTTTTTAAAAAAAGTTGTATATTTGCAGTCCCTAGCGCGCGGGTGGCGAAATGGTAGACGCGCTAGTTTCAGGAGCTAGTGGGGTAAAACCTGTGTGAGTTCGAGTCTCATCCCGCGCACGTACTGACGGCCTGCCGATTCCGGCGGGCCGTTTTGCTTTCCGCCCGCGGGCGTGCACGGAATTCCAATATTTTTTATTAAATTTGTCGGTTAATCGTCCGGGGGGCGGAATGCGCGGCCGGGGCGGAGGACAAGGATTGAAATATCAATATTTTAACAATTAAATAATTATGTTCCAGAACAAGAAAAGAGTGTATCGCTTCGGCGGCAAGACGGCCGAGGGCGACGGTTCCATGCGGGAACTCCTGGGTGGCAAGGGTGCGAACCTTGCCGAGATGAGCAGGTTGGGTATGCCGGTTCCGGCCGGTTTCACCATCACCACCGAATGCTGCGCCGAGTATTATCAGCTGGGCGGCGGCTATTCCGAGGAATTGAAGAAAGACGTGGCCGAGGCCCTCGCTGCCACGGAGAAGCTGATGGGCAAGAAGTTTGGCGATCCCTCAGATCCCCTGCTCGTGAGCTGCCGTTCCGGCGCACGTTCCTCCATGCCCGGTATGATGGACACCATCCTGAACATCGGCCTTTGCTCCGCCACCATTCCCGGTATGATCAAGAAGACCGGCAACCCCCGTTTCGTGTATGACGCCTATCGCCGTCTCATCATGATGTATTCCGACGTCGTGATGGAGAAGGCCGAGGGCATCGAGCCCGAGGACGGCAAGGGCATCCGCCAGCAACTGGACAAGATGATGGCCGACCTCAAGGAAGCCAAGGGTTACAAGTCCGACACCGACATCACCGCCGACGAACTCAAGGACCTCTGCGTCCTCTTCAAGGACAAGGTGAAGGAAGTGCTCGGCGTCGACTTCCCCGACACCGCCGAAGCCCAGCTCTGGGGTTCGATCGGCGGCGTGTTCAAGTCCTGGAACGGCAAGCGCGCCATCGCCTACCGCCGCATCGAGAAGATTCCCGATGACTGGGGTACGGCCGTGAACGTGCAGTCGATGGTCTTCGGCAACATGGGCAACACCTCCGCGACCGGCGTGGCGTTCTCCCGCAACCCGGCCAACGGTGACAACAAATTCTACGGCGAGTGGCTCATCAACGCCCAGGGCGAAGACGTGGTGGCGGGTATCCGCACCCCGAACCCCCTGAACGAGGCGACCAAGAACGAGCACAACAAGAATCTCGAGTCCCTCGAGACCGCGATGCCCGCCGTTTACAAGGAGCTCGACGGCATCCGCAAGCGCCTGGAAGACCACTTCCACGATATGCAGGACATCGAGTTTACGATCCAGGAAGGCACGCTCTGGATGCTCCAGTGCCGTATTGGCAAGCGTACCGGTATCGCCGCCCTCCAGATGGCGATGGATATGCTCTCCGAAGGGATGATCGACGAGAAGACCGCCGTGATGCGCGTTTCTCCTTCCCAGCTCGACGAAATCCTGCACCCGATCCTCAACCCCGCTTCCGAGAAGAACGCCGAGGTAATCGCCCGCGGCCTTCCCGCATCGCCGGGCGGAGCTGTTGGTACCATCGTCTTCACTTCCGAAGCGGCGATGGAAGCGGCTGCGAAGGGCAAGAAGACCATTCTCATCCGCGAAGAGACTTCTCCCGAGGACATCGAGGGTATGCGCGCTTCCGCCGGTATCCTGACCACCCGCGGCGGTATGACCTCCCACGCGGCGCTCGTCGCCCGCGGCTGGGGCAAGTGCTGCATCGTCGGTTGCGAGGCGATGAAGATCAACTTCGAGAAGAAGTGCGTTTCCTTCGGCAATGATCCCCGCGTCTATAAGGAAGGGGATGCGTTCTCGCTGAACGGCGCCAAGGGTGCCGTGTACGCCTGCGCCATCGAGACGATGGATGCGAGCGAGAACCCGCTCTTCATCAAGTTCATGGGTGTGGTGGACAAGTTCCGCCGCCTGGGCATCCGCACCAACGCCGATACCCCCGAGGACGCCGCCCGCGCCCTGCAGTTCGGCGCCGAGGGCATCGGCCTCTTCCGTATCGAACATATGTTCTACGGCAAGAACTCCGAGACCCCGCTCGCGAAACTTCGCAAGATGATCATGTCCCAGACCGACAAGGAGCGCGAAAACGCCCTGCTCGAACTGGAACCGTTCATCAAGGCCTCCGTCAAGAGCACGCTGAAGATCATGGACGGCAAGCCCGTCGTATTCCGTCTGCTTGACCCGCCGCTCCACGAGTTCGTTCCCAAGACCGAGGACAAGCGGGCCCAGCTCGCCGATGAACTCGGCATCTCCGTCGCCGAAGTGGACAAGCGCGGCGAGAGCCTGCACGAGGTGAACCCGATGATGGGACACCGCGGCGTGCGTCTGCACGTGACCTATCCGCTGATTGCCGAGACCCAGTACCGGGCCATCTTCTCCGCCACCGCGGAGCTCCAGCAGGAAGGGTTCCACCCGCAGCCTGAAATCATGATCCCCGTCACCGTTTCCGCCCGCGAGCTGGAATTCCAGAAGGCGCATTGCGAGAAAGTCCGCGTGGAGGTGGAGCAGCGCTACTACGGCCAGACCATCGACTACCACTTCGGTACGATGATCGAAATCCCGCGTGCGGCCCTGACCGCCGACCGGATGGCCCGTACCGCCGAGTTCTTCTCCTTCGGTACCAACGACCTCACCCAGATGACCTTCGGCTTCTCCCGTGACGACGTGGGTACCTTCATGGGCGATTACCTGGGCAACAAGATCCTCGACAGCGACCCGTTCCAGACCATCGATGTCAAGGGTGTCGGCAAACTCGTCGAGCAGGGCATCCAGTCCGGTCGTTCCAAGCGGCCCGGCCTCAAGTGCGGTATCTGCGGCGAGCACGGCGGCGATCCCGATTCCATCTCGTTCTTCAACAAGATCGGTCTCGATTACGTCAGCTGCTCTCCGTTCCGCGTGCCCATCGCACGTCTTGCGGCTGCCCAGGCGGCCATCAAACAAGCGGCTTAATTGAAATTCGATTTATGAAACAGGATCTGGTCATCACCGACCTTATCAAGAAAGAAGCCGAAAGGCAGTCCAGCGGACTGGAACTCATCGCCTCTGAAAACTACGTCTCCAATGACGTGCTCAAGGCGATGGGCTCCATCTGCACCAACAAATACGCGGAAGGCTATCCCGGCAAGCGCTATTACGGCGGGTGCGAGGTTGTCGACCAGATCGAGCAGGTCGCCATCGACCGGCTCAAGGCCATCTACGGCGCCGAGTGGGCCAATGTGCAGCCGCATTCCGGCGCGCAGGCCAATATGGCGGTCATCATGGCGGTCCTTCGTCCCGGCGATACCTTCATGGGCCTGGACCTCAGCCAGGGCGGCCACCTGACGCACGGCTCTCCCGTCAATGCTTCCGGCATCCTCTACAATGCCGTGGCGTACGGGCTGGATCCCGCGACCGGCCGCATCGACTACGACGAGATGGAGCGGAAGGCGCGCGAATGCCGTCCGAAGCTCATCATCGGCGGCGCATCGGCGTATTCCCGCGAATGGGACTATGCGCGGATGCGGGCACTGGCCGACGAGGTGGGAGCGTTGCTTTGGATCGATATGGCGCATACGGCGGGTCTCATCGCCGCGGGCTTGTTGGAAAACCCCGTGAAGTACGCGCACATCGTCACGAGCACGACGCACAAGACCCTGCGCGGACCGCGTGGCGGCATTATCCTGCTGGGCAAGGACTTCGACGATCCGCTCGGGCGCACTACGCCCAAGGGGGAGATCAAGAAGATGTCCCAGGTCCTGGACAGCAGCGTTTTCCCCGGCGTTCAGGGCGGACCGCTCGAACACGTGATTGCCGCCAAGGCCGTGGCGTTCTTCGAGGCGCAGCAGCCCGAATACGTGGAATACCAGAAGCAGGTCATCGCCAATGCGAAGGCGATGAGCGACGCGTTCCTCGAGAAGGGCTACAAAGTGGTTTCTGGAGGTACGGATAATCACTTGATGCTCATAGACTTGCGCGGTAAATTCGCGGACGTGACCGGGCGCATCGCCGAGACGCAACTCGTCAAGGCCGACATCACCGTCAACAAGAATATGGTGCCCTTCGACAGCCGTTCTCCTTTCCAGACCTCGGGCATCCGCGTCGGTACGCCGGCCGTGACCTCCCGCGGTTTCGTGGAGAAGGATATGCGGGATATCGTCAACCTGATCGACGCGGTGCTGGAGTCCTGTGCGGCGCATATCGAGGCTCTGACGCGCAAGGAGATGCCTGCCGGGCATGAGGCGGTGCTTTCCGAGGTGCGCAAGAAGGTGCATCAGATGACGGCCGGCGTGCCGCTGAACAAGTATTAGTTGACAATTTGTCACTGGCACGGACATTGATTTTCGAAAAGGCGTTTCCGGTTTTCCGGGGACGCTTTTTTAAGAAGACAGCAACACAATTTAAAACTTATTATTATGATGAAACCTTTGGCAGACAGGGTTCTGATTGAGCCCAAGGAAGCGGAGACCAAGACGGCTTCCGGTATTTTCATTCCCGACACGGCGAAGGAGAAGCCCCAGCAGGGGAAGGTCCTGGCCGCGGGTCCCGGCAAGAAGGATGAGCCGATGGAAGTGAAAGTAGGGGATATGGTGCTGTATGGCAAGTATTCCGGCACGGAAGTCACCGTCGATGACAAAAAATATCTTATTGTAAAGCAGTCGGACATTTTGGCAATACTGTAATATTATGGCAAAAGAAATAAAATTCGAATCTGAGGTGCGCTCCAAGATGAAGAGCGGCGCCGATCAGTTGGCGAACGCCGTCAAGGTGACGCTCGGCCCCAAGGGACGCAACGTGGTCATTGAGAAGAAGTTCGGCGCGCCGCAGGTGACCAAGGACGGCGTGACCGTCGCAAAGGAAGTCGAGCTCGAGGACAAGTTCGAAAATATGGGCGCCCAGATGGTCAAGGAAGTGGCTTCCAAGACCAACGACCAGGCGGGTGACGGTACCACGACGGCTACCGTGCTGGCCCAGGCCATCATCAATGTGGGCATCAAGAACGTGACCGCCGGCGCCAATCCGATGGACCTCAAGCGGGGCATCGACAAGGCCGTTGCCGCCGTGGTGGAGAACCTCAAGAAACAGAGCCAGGAAGTCGGCAACGACTATTCCAAGGTCGAGCAGGTGGGTACCGTTTCCGCCAACAATGACGGTTATATCGGCAAGCTCATCGCCGATGCGATGTCCAAGGTCAAGAAGGACGGCGTCATTACCGTCGAGGAAGCCAAGGGCACCGATACCGAGGTGAAGGTGGTCGAGGGTATGCAGTTCGACCGCGGTTACATCTCTCCCTATTTCATGACGAACGGGGACAAGATGGAGGCCGAGCTGACGAATCCCGCCCTGCTCATCACCGACAAGAAAATCTCCACGATGAAGGACCTGCTCCCGATTCTCGAGCCCATCGCCCGGGAAGGCAGGGAACTGCTCATCATCGCCGAGGATGTGGACGGCGAGGCGCTGACCACCCTCGTGGTGAACAAACTCCGCGGCGCCCTGAAGATTGCCGCCGTGAAGGCCCCCGGTTTCGGCGACCGCCGCAAGGAAATGCTGCAGGATATCGCCGTCCTGACCGGTGCGACCGTTATCTCCGAGGAGCGCGGCTATACCCTTGAGCACGCGACCCCCGATATGCTCGGCAAGGCCGAGAAGGTGACCATTACCAAGGAAAATACCACTATCGTGGGCGGTGCCGGCGACAAGGCGGCTATCAAGGACCGCGCCGACCAGATCCGCAAGCAGATGGAGACCACGACCTCCGACTACGACCGTGAGAAACTCCAGGAGCGCCTGGGCAAGCTCGCCGGCGGCGTTGCCGTCCTCTATGTGGGCGCGACGACCGAGGTCGAGATGAAGGAGAAGAAGGACCGCGTGGAGGATGCTCTCAATGCAACCCGCGCTGCGGTGGAGGAGGGTTACCTGCCCGGCGGCGGCGTGGCTTACATCCGTGCCATTTCTGCGCTGGAAGGCCTCAAGGGCGAGAATGACGACGAGACGACCGGCATCCACATCGTGGCCAAGGCCATCGAGGAGCCGCTCCGCCAGATTGCCCTGAACGCGGGCGTGGACGGCAGTGTCGTCATCCAGAAAATCCGTGAAGGCAAGAAGGACTTCGGGTACAATGCCCGTACCGGCGAGTATGTGAATATGTACGAGGCCGGCGTGATCGACCCGACCAAGGTGGCGCGTGTCGCTCTGGAAAATGCGGCTTCCGTGGCCGGTATGTTCCTGACGACCGAATGCGGCATCGCCGAGATTCCTGCACCGGAACCTGCGGCACCCGCGATGCCTGCCGGCGGAATGATGTAGTCTTTCGCTTTGGAATGAGTAATGCCCGGCCTCACCGCCGGGCATTATTTTTGCATATATCACAGGGTTATGAAACGGTTTTTCTTGATGCTTGCCACCGTGACGGCGGTGCTGTCCGTGGCTTCCTGTGCAAAAGGTTATTTTTCCAGATTCGTGGAAGGTGTGTCCCTGGGCGAAAAGGATGCGCTCGGCGGGGATGCGCCGGGTGATGGGCAGGGCGGCGGTTCGCTCGCCGGGCTGGTGACGGCAGGGGAGTGGAACGACTTGGCCCACTGGCCGTTCTGGAGCAACCTGATGCTGAGCCAGGCCGGTAAGGACCAGGAGGGGGAGGCCGTGGATTTTTCCGGAATGTCGGATTACTGGAAATTTTACACCAACAACCGGGTGGCCGTCTGCGTGAAGGACGGTACGGGTGCGCCGGTCGCCGGGGCGAAGGTCGCCCTGCTGCGGGGCGGCGAGGCTCTCTGGAAGGCCGTGACGGACAATGCCGGCCGCGCAGACCTGTGGGTGTCGCTCTATCAGAAGGAAGATTTGGCAGACAATGCCGGCCTTTCGCTATTGGTGGAAGGGCAGGCGGTTGCCGAGGCGCCCGTCGTTTCCCCCTGGGATGCAGCGGCGGACGTGACGGTGAACCAGGTGGCCCTGGCGGCGCAGCCCTCTGTCACGATGCAGGCGGACATTGCCTTTATCGTGGATGCCACGGGCTCGATGGCCGACGAGATCGATTTTCTCAAGGACGACCTGCTGGATGTCCTGAACCGCACAACCGGGCAACAGGGGAATATCGCCCTGCGCACGGCCGCCCTCTTTTACCGGGACAAAGGCGATACTTATCTGACCCGGGTTTCCGATTTTTCCGCTGATGCGGGGACGACCGTCGATTTCATCAAACAGCAGAGTGCAAACGGGGGCGGCGATTATCCCGAAGCGGTGCATACGGCGCTCGAAGTCAGCCTGGAGAGCCTTGCCTGGGCGCAGGACGCCCGGACGAAACTGGCCTTTATGCTGCTGGACGCCCCGGCGCATCACGATGACAAAGGGGTGGTGGAAAGTCTCCAGCAATCCATTCGGGCCTATGCGGAAAAAGGCATCCGCCTGATTCCCGTGGCCTCCAGTGGAGTGGACAAAGACACCGAATTTATGCTCCGATTCTTTGCCATCGCCACCGGCGGCACCTATGTCTTCCTGACCAATGACAGCGGCGTGGGCGGCGACCACATCACCGCCACCGTCGGCGAGTACCAGGTGGAATACCTCGGCGACCTCCTTGTCCGCCTGATCGGGCAATTTACGAGATAGGTGAGAAACAGAACATTTTTGTAGAAAAATTCAGTTCTTGTAAACAACCGAATATCAGTCGGTTATTGACCGAAAAAGTGCCTCTCAAGCGTTTGAGTGGCACTTTTTTGTATATGGGGGGGGGGTAAAAGACAAAAATATTTAGTAAATTTGCACTCTGAAAAAAAGCAGGATTTGTTGGTAGTGGTTGTTGGTCCGCTCATATCAGTGGCGGTTTCGCTTTGCGTTTTGTTTATCCCCGAAGATGGGGACAAAGTAGACTATTCGGCCCTGCATTTCCGTTGTGATATCAGTGAATACGATGCGGCTTACCAGGAGAACTACGAAGCCGTGGCCTCGCTGGAGAAAATTCTTCGGGAAGCAGGAACAGAACGTATTGCGTCCATAGACGTCGTCGCCTATGCTTCTCCTGAAGGCCCGCTTGAACATAACCTTGCGCTGAGCCGGGCCCGTGCGGCGGCCCTGGCCCCGCTGGTGAAGGAATATCTTCCGGCCTATTCATCCCTGATTACCGTGGAGGCGGGAGGCGAAGCCTGGGAGCCCCTGAGGCGCCGTATCGTACAGGATACGCTAATCAGCGAGGCGTCGCGCAGCAAAATCCTCCGCATTCTGGACGACGACAGCGTGGGGCCAGAAACAAAGAAATGGCGCCTGGCCAACCGCCTTGGACAAGACCCGGCGACGGGCGACCTCTACCGCTATCTCCTGAATGAACATTACCCGTACCTGCGCTGCCTCTTAATCACTGTCCGTTACAAGGAGGCAGAACATGCTTCTCCCGCTTCGGAGAGCGTTACGCCCGTTGTGGAAGAACAACAGCAGGAACAACTGCCGCAGGAGTTGACGCCCATCGCAGAACCGGAACCCGTCCCGGAAGAAGCGCAGACCGTTCCTGCGGAAGAAAATCCCCGCAAGCGGCCGATATTGGCGGTATCTACCAACCTACTCTATGACCTGGCCATTACCCCCAACATCGCCGTCGAAGTACCGATAGGGAAGCACTGGAGCCTGCTGGCCGACTATTCTTTCCCCTGGTGGGTGAACCGCGCCAACAACCTGGCCTGGCAGATGCTGAAATTTGATCTGGATGCCCGCTACTGGATTGGCCGCCGGAACAGTGATGACCCCATGGACGTTCTCAGGGGCCACTTTCTGGGCCTCGACCTGGGCCTGGGCTACTACGACCTTGAGCCGCGCCACAAAGGCTGGCAGGGTGAGTTCGTTACGGCAGGACTGGAATATGGCTACGGGTGGAAGCTCGGAGAGAACTGGAGGCTGGATGCTTTTGCGGCGGTCGGACTCTTCCTTACCTACTACCGCTATTACGAAGGCAATTCCGATGACAGCAAACTGATTTGGCAGTATAACGGCCGCTATACCTGGTTCGGCCCCGTCAAACTGGGTGCCAGCATCAAGTATATTTTCACCACAAAAAAGCCTGGGAGGCACGGCAAATGAGGAGGTGGATTGTGGGGATGATGATGATTACGACGCTTGTGACGCTGATGGCCTCCTGCCAGCGCCGCCCTCTCTATATCGTGGAAGATACCGGCGTAAAGGTTGTCGTCAAGGTGCTCTGGAAGGTGGATGTCTATCCCGAAGGGCGCAAGCCCAGCGGCGTTACCATGTACTTCTTCCGCGACGGGAAATTCTTGTTCTCGGAGACTACGGCAAATGTCGATTCCTGCGCCTTCCAGCTGGATCCCGGGCGCTACCGCCTCTATATGATTTCCCAGAGTCCGGAAGAGTTTGGGCACTTGGAATTTTCCGATATGGTTTCTTCCTGGGGCCGGGCGCGCGTGAGCATCCCGGAAGTAAGGAGCAAATGGTACACGAAGGCGCAGGACGAGGTGCTGATCACCAATCCCGACCTGCTGGTTGCCGGCGTATCCGAGGAATTTGAGGTGACCGAGTATATGGTGGAAGAGTACCAGCATTATAGCCATACGCTCATGTCGATGGAGAGCAAGGCGGCAAGTCCGAACCTGACGCGGGCCTATGCGGAAGAGATGGTGAACCAATACACGATCCGTGTCCCGATCCGGCCCAGGAACATCGTTTCCCAGTTCTGGGTAACGATTTATTCCGACAATGCCGACGTGCTGCGCGCTGTGCGGGCCAGTACTTCGGGAATGGCCCGAAGTTTTCAACTGATTGAGGACAAAACCGGCGATGAGGAAGGGACCCAGCTCATCACGGACTGGTCCCTGACGATGGACGATCCCATCCGGCGGGTGGGACACCTGGACGGGAAAATCACCACGTTCGGTTTCCCGAGGGGTGAACTGCCGGACCCTGCCCGCGACTCGACCCTCAACGTTGCCACCCTGCTGGTCGACAATTCCACGGTGGAGTATTATGTGTTCAACGTGGGGGACAAGATTACTCCTGGGGATCCTCCGATAGGCTACCGCAGCCTTTACCGCCTGGTGTTCGGCAGTGTCGAGAAGCCGGAAATCCATCCGCCGGACGTGGGGCCTGGAGGTGAGATCGGCGGCTTCGACGCTACAGTGGAAGACTGGGAGGAAGGCGATGAAGTTGAAGTTTCCATGTAAAGTGTTTTTTTTTAACCATATTTTCATTTTTTATTAACTTAATTCTTTTCATTATGAAAAAAACAATTGTTTTCGCTGCTTTGGCAGCAACTGTTCTTGCCTCTTGCGCAAAGAATGAAGTCTTCCAGAAGGAGACCGCCCAGAATCAGGTGACCTTCGGTGTGTACGCCGGCAACGTTCCCTCCAAGACTACGGCCATCACCACTGAGAACCTCTCCACCTTTGGCGTCTATTCTTCCTACACGACTGCAGACTGGACTACGAGCGACAAGATGAATTTCATGTACGACCAGAGCGTTTCCGGTTCTCATGCCGCAGGTTTCACGTATACTCCCGTGAAATATTGGCCGAATGAGACTACCGACAAGCTCAGTTTCTGGGCGTATGCGCCTTACCGTACGAACACCAATGGTATTGCGTTGGAATCTGCCAATGATGCTGCCGGTTATCCTACCATCAGCTACACGCTCCCCAGCGATGCCAACCAGGTTGACCTCCTGTGGGCGACTCCTGTGATGAACCAGGTCAACAACAGTGCCTATACCGCCGGAACGGCCGATCCTACTGCCGGCGCTGCGACGATCTCCAACAAAGTTACCTTTGTATTCCACCATGCGCTTGCCATGCTTGACGTCCAGGCCCGTTACCTTGTGGACCTCGTGAATGCCGGGGGCACTACGGGTGATGCCGTTCACAGTGCTACAACCGTTAAGATCAACAGCATCTCCCTTGACGGAAGTTTCCCTGCATCCGGTGTGCTTAACCTCAATGATGGTACTTGGAGCAGCCAGGGAGCCGCTACTGCCACGAATTTCACCCGGACGTTCTCTCCTGCCAAAACGGTCACCAATGCTAATGCCTCTATCATCGACGCAGATGAGCAGATGATGGTGATTCCGAAGGCGAGTGGAGCGACCACGATTACCGTGACGGTGGACTATGATGTAACGACGACTGACGACAAGTTGGATGGTGGTTCTGTGACCGTCAACAATGTGCTTACCAGCACGGGCGACCTCACGATTACCGGTGGAAACAAGTACAAATTGATTCTTGTGCTTGGCTTGACTTCTGTCAAATTCGATGTCGAGGTTGAGGCTTGGCCTGCATTCGCCGGTGAAACGGAAGTGGATCTCCCGCTTAACCTTACCGACTAATTGATTCCTTTTATCCAGCCGGGCCTGACCGCCCGGCTGGGTACCAAAACTTATGTTTGAAGAAAGGCACATCCCAAGGGCAATCCTTGCGTCTCTGATGCTCCTGCTGCTGGTCTCGTCCTGCGGCAAGGGCGGGGTCGATGTGCCTGGCCGGGACGAAGGCGCCGAGCCCTGGGCCGCCCTCACCGGCGATTGTCCCATCACATTCGCCGCCGCGGGTATCGCCCCTGTCGCCAAAAGTTTGTCATCGCTGCCCTCCGGCACCTCATTCGGCGTATTTGCCTTCTACCAGCCCGGTACCCTTGGCGGAGCGCCCGGCGCCTGGGGCGACGGCAGCCTGTGGAGCCCCAATTTCATGTACAATCAGGAAGTGGAATTCGACGGTTCCGACTGCAGCTATGCCCCGCTGAAATACTGGCCCAACAACGAGGAGAATACCATCACTTTCTGGGCCTACTATCCGTATGAGGATGCGGATACCGCGGACCCGCGTATCGACCGTTTCCGTATCGTCAATTCGGCCACGACCTATTCCCCCACGGCCCACGGGATTCCCAATATTGAATACACCACCGACGGCCATACCGACTTCCTGGTTTCTGACGTAAAGAGAGACCAGCACTACCACGACGAGGGCGACCCCAATCTCCCCAACAACCCGGACGCCACGGTTTATTTCACCTTCGTCCACGCCATGAGCCGGATTGATTTCATCGTGAGGAAAGTGGATCCGGATGATCTCTATCATATCAAGCTGAACGTGCTCCAAATCAAGAATATCTACTTTACCGGCGTGTACAATCAGCAGTTGGGATGGATTGCCACCCTGGGCACCACGGACAATATGACCCTCTTTGACAACGAGGGGGATCCTGCCAACAGCGTGGAGCTCAACGACCATGCGGATCCGCTGGCCGAGCCGCCGGTGGAACTGCTTTCCCTGCCCTCTTCCGGCGACCCGCTCATCATGCCCCTGCCGCAGTACCTCAAGTGGACGAACGCTTCGATCCACGTGGAATATTCGCTCTCCAGGGGAGACGGCCCGGCCACAGAGTATGTGTTCGATGTCCCTGTCGGCGACATCCATAAAGAGTGGGAGATGAACAAGCACTATACCTATCGTATCAACATCAACCCCGGCAACCCGATCCTGTTCACCGCTACGGTGGATATGTGGGATGCCGAAGAAGAGGTTTTTTATTATTTCGAGTAGATGAACGCACGCGCGCGCATACCTGTCCTGCTTTTTCTGCTTCTTCTGCTGCCCTCCTGCAGCAGGGAAGACCGGTATGCGGCGGAACGGGAGCGCATTCCCATCCGCTTCAGCTGCTTCAGCCACGGGGTGGAAGAGGCAAAGGCCGATGCGAGCTTCACCGGCGGCACCACCCTCGTCGACGGACAGCATTTCGCCGTCTTCGGCTGGGATACGGGCGATGACTTCCTTCCGGACAGCCCCAATCCCGGGACGCCCGACTTCTGGAACGGTGCCACCCCCGTCGATGTCACCTTCCACAACAACAACGACAGGGGAAAGAACAACACCTACGACCCCGCCGTTCTTCCGGACCAGGTAGACCAGTACTGGCCGCGCACGGACACCCCGGCCTACTGCTACTCCTTCTGGGCCTATTACCCTTACGACGCGGGCGGTTCCAACGGTATTGCGCTCCGCAGTTTTGCTGCCAACCCTTCGGACGGCACCGTGGGCATCTTCGACTTTACTGCCCAGCCCGACGTGGCCGACATGGTCGATTTCTGCGTCGCCGATGTAGCCAGTGACAATGTCTATGGCGACACCAACTCCGAGTGGCCCGGCACCGTAGCGCTGTCCTTCCACCATGCGCTTACGCGGGTACAGTTCAAGTTTGTCCGTTCCGCCGATGTCGACGAGGGGACGACCATACAACTTCTGGAAGCCCAGTTGAAGAACGTTTATACGACCGGAACGCTTACCGTCAAGTATGCGCAGCGCGATATTCCCGCCCTCGGCCGTCCGGGAATCACGACCTTTGCCTGGAGCGGCCAGGGTACGCCCTCAGACTTTGACATCACCGTCGGCGGTGTCGATCCCGTCGACGGAACGCCCGGGACCTATGTCACGCTGGTTACCTCTCCGGAGGCGCCGGAGAGTTCCGACATCCTGCTGATGGTCCCGCAAACGATGCTGACCTCTGCTGCCGCCTATCACCAGGACCTCTATCTCAAATGGTCTGTCACGAACGGCAGCGGAACGACGACCCACGCCGTGACGCTGCTGCTGGACGAATGCCACCCCAGCGTGGGAGACCCGGATTTTGCCGATATGGACTGGGCCCCCAACCGTTTTGTAACCTATACGATCCTTATCGGCGCAAAGCCCATCCAGTTTGACGAAGTAGAAGTCAAGATTACCCCCTGGTCCGAGGATGTCACGGGCTATTACCCGATTATTGCGTAAAAGATGCTGCAAAGAAGATTCATATTCAACCTGCTCCTCACGGGAATGGCTCTGCTCTTTGCGGGGTGCCGTCGAACCGACCCTGAAGGGCCGGAGGCTGCAGGCGACGGGATAGGCTTCGATGCAGGAGTAAGCGTATTGAGCCGCAGTACGCTCTTTGCGAGTGAAACCTTCAGCAACGGACAGTCCTTCAAGGTGTTCGGCCGCCGGACGGGAGAAGGAAGGGAGACCGTACTGTTCGGGGCGAACGGCACGGATGTCAGCTTGAGCGGAGGGGTGTGGACCTATTCCCCCAAGCAGTACTGGTACTGGGTCAGCCACAATGACTACTACGATTTCCTGGCTTCATACGGAGAGCCGGCCGTGGCCGATGCCAGCAAGAATACCATGCGGATGAACATCCCGGGCAATCTTGCCATCGAAAAAAAGTATGAACTTGCCGACGATTACGATCTTCTCCTTGCCGGCCGGCGCCGCCGCGGAGATGCATCGACCCGTTCTGCAAAGGTCCCTCTTCTTTTCCACCATATGCTTTGCGCCGTGAAGGTGAAGGTGGTCAATGAATCGGAAGGAACGAACTTTACCCTGAACGATATTACCTTCCACCACCTTATTTTTGAAGCCAGGGCCAAGGCGACCTTAGACGCGCTCGGGGAACCGGACTATCTTTGGATAAACACGAAGCGTTCTTCCGGTTCGGAGAGTGATGCAACCGTTTTCTCCGGTGCTCAGTTGCTCTCTACGTCCGACCGCACCTACGAGCCGGACGCCTACACCCTCTTGATTCCTGCCGACTTGAACGAAACCGTCAATGGGACGCCAGCGCCGGTGTATGAAGACTATAACGACGTAGATGCGTATACGGCTGCGGCAAAAGCGGTCCTTCCCTATATGTCGGTAACCTTTACCGTTGCGGGCGCTTTGGCCTCCGAGACGCACGATATTCTTTTGAAGGATATCCAGAAGCAGCGTTTTGCCAGCGACGACCCCATCTCCGAGTGGGAACAGGGATATAAATATGAGTATACGATTGGCGTCCGCCTCGACGGCGGCGTGATTGTAACGGTGATTACGACCGAGTGGGAGGATGTGACCGCCGAGACGCCCGGTATTTTGATTGAATAGGAAAGAATGTTGAAAAGACGCCTGACATACGGCTTGCTGCTGCCGGCGCTTCTGCTGTTTGGCCTCGCGTGTTCGCGCGAGCTGGCGACGCCCGGGCCGGGCGGTGTCGTTTCCATCCGTTTTGCTACCGGAGAACTCCAGTCGGCGCGGTCGGTTACCCCGGGTGACGGGGTGGTGGAAGACGGCGGCGGCCTTTTCCTCGACGGCAGCGGCGATCCGGACCTTGTGGTCCTGATTACCGACAGCAACGGGGATGTCGTCATTACCTATCCCGGGGCCAATGCGGCAAAAACGTCGGCAACGGCTACGGAGGCGGTTATTTCCTTCGATTTCAGCGATGCCGGGGCCCATCTCCCCGCGGGCAATTATACGGTCTATGCCTTTGGCAATACAGCCGGGTTGTGGACGATGACCACCGACCCCTACGATCCCGAGGATCCCACGGATGCCAACATTGCCGTCGAATTGTCGGGCGCACAACTTACGACCCTCACGACCGCTGCGCAGATTGAGGCCTTGCGCTTTAAGGCCCAGCCCCGTAATATCGAGGCCTGGGACCACGGCGCGCTGGTGCAGAACAGCCGTCTTCCCGTGGCGGCCAAGGCATCCCTTGCGGTGTCGTCCCGCTACAACGGCGAGGCCCGTCTGGAGCTGATCCGCTGCGTGGCCAAGGTGACGGCGTATTTCATCAACAACCTTGGTGAGGGCGTCGACCTGTACGATTACATCCATACGATTTACCGTCTGAACCCGACCACGGGGTATGTGTTCCAGCGTCCGAACCCGGAAGACAATTTCCTCGGGGAAGCCGGAATGCTGGTTGCGAATCCCTGCGCCAGGCTGCACGATGAAAACCTGGCCATCCATCTCACCGCGTCCGGTTCACAGGAATACAATTGGTATGTCTTTCCCTGTGACGGTCCTTTCCGGCTCGACCTCAGTTTCACCCTGTACAAGGGGCATCCGGACCCAGAAGATCCGGACGATCCGTATACGGAGCGGGCCTATACCTATACGAATCTCCCCGTAACCAACTGGCGTGCGGAAAACATCGTGCACCTGCGGCGCAACCAGCACCTGACCATCACGACCCGTCTGAGCAAGGGCGTGCAGGTGTCCTTTAACTTTGAAGTGGCCGACTGGACGGAACATACGGCTTCGGTGACCTTTGATTAAGTTTGTAAATGAAGAAAAATATCATATACGGTTTTTGGCTTTTGCTGCTCCTGCTGCCCCTTGTCTTTGCCTGCAGCCAGGAATTGGGCGAAGCGGATATGCTGGATACCTGTGTTCCGGACGGGACTCCGGTCACGCTCTATATACCGTTTGCCGGGACGAGCCCGCACGAGGTGGAGGTGGCCACCAGGGGCGAGGCGTCGGCCATCGACGAGGCGCACATCCACGATATCTACGTAATGATCTTTGACAACGGAGACCTCATTGGCGATAATTACGACAGTCCCCGGAAAATCTACGGGCACTATTTCTCGTATGAACACCTGAAATCGTCTCTTCAGGACTTGGTCCGCGACGAGAACGAGTGCTGGTATGCGGAAAACAAGAACATCCAGAAGACGGTCACGGAGACGACCGGCGCCGTCAAGATTTCCACCATCGCCTGTTCGAATGCTACGCTGGTGGCGATTGCCAATGTTACCAACGCCGTTATGGACCTCGACGGCGGAGATGCCCTGGCCCGCCTGAACGCTGTCCTGCATCTCAAGGAACTGCAGGGGCTGGAGGTGCGCCTGGAGCAGAATATCGTCAACCGCAAGGACCTTTTCCTGATGACCGGCAAGCTGGACGAAGTGGGTGGGGCACCGCTCACTACGGGCGCGATGCGCTGGGGAACACTGCCGCACGACTATGATTCCGACTACACGGTGTCCCTGGTTCCGGTGGATGCCAAGGTCAAGTTCCGCGTCAAGGTCAAGCCGGAATACATCAGCGCCGTGACGCCCGTTTACTGGCAGGTTTGCAATACCCCGGACCGCTGTTACCTGGACAGCGAATACGCCGACGGCAAAGCACCGGAGAATGTCCAGTATTTTGCGTCCCAGCAGTATTATTTCGAGGGGACGGAAATAGACGGAGATGACACTTGGTACAGCTTCTGTTTCTACATCCTGGAGAACCGGGAAGAGAAAAACGGCACGGCCACCGAGTATTACCAGCGGGAACTGCAGGAAAAATTCGATACCGGTGAACCTGGATACAAGGGCCCCAACGGCCCTGAGAGTGGCTCGTTCAGCGACCATTTCGTCGAGAACGGCGACTGGGTCTTCGCCCCGACATACGGTACCTATGTCCGCTTCGACCTCGTGCTCACCCTGACCCCGGAAGGCATAGAAAACATTGGCGGAGATGACCCGGAAGGCCTTACTATCGGCCACGCCCTGACCTCGGACGCCATTTTTACCGTCCACCTTGGGCAATTCGCCAGCAGCGATACCGACGTGTCCGCGAACCTAAATAACTATGAGACCCTCCGCGGTCATTCCTATACCTATAATATTACGGTTAACAATACCCGGAGCATCTATACGGAGGTGGTCTCCGACAATGAAGCTCAGGCCGGCCAGGAAGGTTTTCTCCTCCTGACCGATACTGAAATCATCAATGCCGACGCCCACTACGAATACCACCAGGTCTCGTTCCCGTACCGTCCAGAATTGAAGCAGGAGAAGTTCTCCTGGTATGTCAAGACGCCTTTCAGCGAGGGCGGCCCCAAGATTATCTTCGACGAGGTGCAGAACAAGTTTACCTACACGGCCGACGGTCTGGACTACCTGTGGGTAAAATTCGGTATCAACGAAACGGTGGATGGCCCCGATGCGTCGGCGCACTGGGATGATGATGAAGATCCGAGCCCCTGGTTCTCCGAAGCCCTGGGGGAGAATGTTTACCCGTACACCAAGCGCAGGCACGAATATCCCGGCGACAGCCACTATGACCCGGACTGGGAGCCCGGGCAGCGGGTGACCGAAGGGGTACCGGTCAAATACGGGCCTTCCGATCCGGACGACCCGATGTACCGGATGATTCCCGACCTGATGGACATTACGCAGCTGATCCGTTACATTTTCTGGGAAACGGCCCGTGAGACGGCCCACCGGAAGAACCCGGCATCGGCGCCGGCCAGCGCTTTTATCGCCGATGATGCCAGGCCTTCCACCGTTCCGGTCCTCCGCTTTACCGCCTATATCGACGAGTTCTACTATGAGGAGCATCCGCTGGAGCATACCGTGGACCAGGACCTCTGGCGCGACTTTGTCAACGCCCAGCCGCGCGAGATGCACATCCTCTCGGATGCCCAGCAGAGCCGCGACCGCAAGAGCGACGTCATCCTCTCCAGCCATTCCATCATCCAGCAGTCCATCCAGACCATTTACAACATCTATGCGGCCGATTTGCATACGCTTTGGGGCGCTGAGCACGAAGACGAGATGCGCAAGCTCTCCGACGGATGGCCTTACTGGCCGGGAGATCCGATGGACGGGAAATATGACGAGGAAAAGATAGATGGAAAGACAGTAAAGACAGATGATTCGACGCCGGGCCGCTCGGGTGATTTTAATACGGACCTGGGAAAATGGAACGGACGGCTCAATTCCGCCTATATCTGGGAGTTCTACAGTTCCAGAGCAGCCGGCGGAAGGGAGCTGACGGGCCAATGGAACGACTTCCTGGAATACAGTGTCCACAATGAAATTCCGGAACTTAAAGCCGCTCCTGACGGCAATGATGGCAGGGGGTACCAGGGAATGGCCTATTCCTGCCTGACCCGCAACCGCGACAACAATGGCGACGGGATCGTAGATCGCAACGAAGTGCGCTGGTATCTGGCGGCTTGTAACCAGCTCGCGGGTATGTGGGTGGGCAACGAGTCCCTGTCCATCGACACCCGGATTTACCGCCCCTCTCCCGGGCAGTGGCGAGCCCATATCGTCTCCAGCACCGGCAGGCGTGTTTCCTGGGCGGAAGAAGGTGGCGGTGCTACGGAATACCACTGGGACTTTTGGGACAGCCGGAGTACGTGGCCCACGATCGGCGCAGCGGCGGCCGGTGAGAGCGTGCGCTGCCTGCGTAATATCGGAACATTCTCGGACGAGGGCGAAATCAAGGATATCAGTTATGCGCCCTACGACTACGAGATTGAGCATTATTTCACGAAGGAAGGTCCGGAACCGGAGGGCCCCTTCGTCTTCCATTTCGACCGGCTGAACCCCAAATCCATCCGCCAGCTGTCGGAGAGCGAACTGCCCTATGCCGACCAGTTCAATCAGTTCAACAGCGTCTATCTCAAATTCGAGACCCAGAGCCGGGCGGACAATGTGGGCGATGTCACCAGTTTCGACACAATCAACACGGAAAATCCCGGCAATTTACCTACCATCGATTCCATCAATCCGGAGGTTTCCAAACTGGGATACAACCCGTACTGCCCGCCAGGATACCGTTTCCCCAACCACGTGGAGATGCTGCTGATGTCGCTTTACCTGCCTAAAAATTATTTTGAAAGAGACAAAGACGGTAACGCGTATCCGTCGGATGTTAAGCTTAATATTCCAACCCGGACTTACTTCGACCGGGGTTATTATGGAGAGAACAGGACGGGAATGTCTCCTGCTGAAATCACCCGTGAACGGCGCAAAATCGGGTGGGGCTATACATCCGGTGCCAGTAAACAGTCTTGCCTGGACAGGGGAATAACAATCAACCAGACCCGCTGCGTTCGCGACGTGAATATGACCGGCCATATCGACGGCGATATCATTTTGTCTTCCGAGACGCTGTGCGCGGGTGATCCCGCTCCGCTGACCTTCAGCTTCTATTCCTCTGCCGCCGCATTTGTTTCGGCCTCGCTCAAACTTTGTTATACCGATGGCAGCGGCATCTATCACGAACAGGACATTCCCCTCAAGACTCCGCCGGCGGGATTGCAGTATATGGCCAGCCAGAAGGTTACGCTCCCTTCCTTCGCCGAGCTCGGTCTGGATCCGGATTTGGTGGACGAAACGGAATGCAAGTTCAAGATTACGATGCGAAATACCGCCACTTCGTATAACTTCGAACATGCCTTTATGCTGTCCGCCTCCCACCTGTCAGGCTGCAAGATGATCTTCCCGTCGGTCAGCGATCCCGACAAGGGCATGCCTGTACAGGTACATATCGGCACCGCCAACGCGCTTGCCCATTTGACCAACGTCAAGCTCTACTGGAAGGCCCCTGATGCCGCTGTCTTTACCCCCATTGATCTTTTTGATGACCACGACGATGATGATAAGAATAATATTTTCCACTTTTCGGAAGATGTGTATCTGCGGGATATTATCGGCGACGGTGCCTGGGCCACTGCGGCCAACCGCACCAAGGAATACCAGTTCTACGCCACCGCCACCTGCTCCGATGGTACGAGTTATGTTTCGCCTACTTACTCCAACGAGATAGTGCGGTTCAACTATACGCCCAACCCGGTCCCCGCCGGCGGCTGGACAAGTATTTCGCAGTGCAACAGGATTTGGTCTAACAATATTACCAATCTTGATTTTTCTGCCGGCGACCGTATCGAGGCCGATATGGATCTGACGGCTTGCCGGTATAAATACCTGACGGGGGTTGCCGCCACGGACCTTGGACAGGACAATCTCATAGGCTTTAGTTACGGAGGAAATGTCGGTAAAATCGAAAAGTCTGTAATTTGGTATTATCCTTCCGTGCAAAACCTTGTAAACAGTGATGATCCCGCCGACTGGGGCTGGATTCGTTCCCGCGTACACGCCGGGGCGTGGAGTGCTTACACGCCGGACGAAGGCGTGCTTGACCATATGAACCTGATCCTGGACAAGGATGGCCTCATTCGGGACGGTAAGCGATTCACCCACACTTGGAGCAAGTGGGCCGAGGTGAAAGCCGGCCTGGCCGCAGCTTCAACCGTACAGATCGGTTCCACGGAAGGTGTCCACAAGTCCCGCGCGACCTACAACTACGTCCGCGTCGTCCGCAAAAAGCCCGACGCCGTCACGCCCCATCCCCGGGACTAGCCTTCCGGCACCCGACGAGGCAAATGGCACCGCCGCCCTTGCTCTGGCGGTCTTTGCGCTTTCTTGTAAAAAGGAAGCGGAATCAACGGAATTTTTTGTAAATTTGCAGACTGCAAAAGTGAAAATTCTTAATTCAAGACAGAAATGCATATTATTCAAGTAACAGGAAGGGAGATCCTCGATTCGAGAGGTAACCCTACGGTCGAGGTGGAAGTGATCCTCGAGTCTGGTGTCAAGGGTGTTGCGGCGGTTCCCTCCGGAGCCTCCACCGGCGAGAACGAAGCCCTCGAGCTTCGTGACGGCGACAAGAAACGCTACGGCGGCAAGGGCGTACTGAAGGCCGTTGCCAACGTGAACGATGTCATCGCCCCGGCGATTATCGGTATGTCCGCCCTTGAGCAGCGCGCCATCGACAAGACGATGATCGAGCTGGACGGCACCCCCACCAAGAGCAAACTTGGCGCGAACGCCATCCTCGGCGTCTCCCTGGCCGTTGCGCACGCCGCGGCTGCCTATCTCGACATGCCCCTTTACCGCTACATCGGCGGTACGAATACCTATGTGCTGCCCGTCCCGATGATGAACATCATCAACGGCGGTGCCCACTCCGACGCCCCCATCGCGTTCCAGGAGTTCATGATCCGTCCCGTGGGCGCTTCCTCCGAAGCGGAGGCCGTCCGTATGGGCGCCGAGGTCTTCCATGCCCTGCAGAAGGTGCTCAAGGGCCGCGGATGCTCCACGGCTGTGGGTGACGAGGGCGGTTTCGCTCCCGCGCTGAAGGGTATCGACGATGCGCTGGACTGCATCATCGAAGCCATCAAGAACGCCGGTCTGGAGCCGGGCAAGGACGTGACCATCGCCATGGACTGCGCCGCTTCCGAATTCTGCTTCAAGGACGAGCAGGGCAAGTTCTGGTATGACTACAAGCAGCTCAAGGACGGCAAGAAGAAGGACCCGAAGGGCAAGAAACTTTCCTCCGACCAGCAGATCAAGTACCTGCAGCGCCTCATCGAGAAATACCCCATCGATTCCATCGAGGACGGTATGAGCGAGGAAGACTGGGACGGCTGGGTGAAGCTCACCAAGGCGATCGGCAGCAAGTGCCAGCTCGTGGGTGACGACCTCTTCGTGACCAATGTGAAGTACCTGCGCAAGGGTATCGAGCTCGGCGCCGGCAACTCCATCCTCATCAAGGTCAACCAGATCGGTTCCCTGACCGAGACGCTGGACGCCATCGAGATGGCGCACCGCAACGGCTACACCACCGTGACCTCGCACCGTTCCGGCGAGACTGAGGACACCACCATCGCCGACATCGCGGTGGCTACCAACAGCGGTCAGATCAAGACCGGCTCGCTGAGCCGTACCGATCGTATCTGCAAGTACAACCGACTTATGAAGATCGAGCTTGAGCTGGGCGACACCTGCCGCTACGGCTACGAGAAGATCAAGTAAGGACTTCAAAGTAGTTGAAAAGCGGTGACTCTCATACAGATTCACCGCTTTTTTTATATATTTGCATGTTGTGTTAGATATTCCTTATTGGAGCCCGACAGGGCGATAGTAAGTCCCTTCCCCGAGGGAAGGGATTTAGGGTTGGGGTAACGAAGTAAAAAGAGTGTGCGGTGGGAAAAGTCTCGCAAGTCCACTGACCATTCGAATTGCGAAAAACTTAAGACTTGCGAAGCAGTGAGATAGTATATTTTCCTATGGTACGAAGGATTTCCGTAAGCGACATTACGATGAAGAAGGCCGGCGCCAATGCCGGACAGACGCTCTCATTCCGTGAAAAGATTGAACTGGCCAAACTGCTGGACCGCCTGGGACTGAGCGTCATCGAAACGCCCGTCGTGGCGGGCAAACCCGACGAACTGTTTATCAAGTCCCTCGCCTCGGCGGTGAAGGACAGCACGCTTGCGGTTCCCCTGGACCTGGACAATCCCGACACCGTGGAGCAGACCTGGGAGGCGCTCCGCAGGGCGGCCCATCCCCGCCTGCAGGTGAGCGTGCCGGTAAGCACCGTGCAGATGGAGTACCTCTGCCACCGCAAGCCGGACGCCGTCCTGGCGCTGATTGGCGACCTGGTGTCCCGTTGCGCCGCCCTTTGCCCGGAAGTGGAATTCGTCGCCGAAGATTCGGGCCGTGCGCAGGAGGAATTCCTGCACAAGGCCTTCGACGCAGCCGTGCAGGCCGGGGCCTCCATCGTCACCGTCTGCGATACGGCCGGCAATATGCTCGCCGACGAATTCGCCGCCGCGGTGCAGGCCGTTCGCGCATACCTGCCCGAAAAAGTGCGCCTGGGCGTGTTCTGTTCCAACGATATGTTCATGGCGGATTCCTGCGCGATTGCGGCGGTGCGCAACGGGGCCGACGAGATCAAGACCGTACCCTACGGCGCCGCGACCGTTTCCCTGAAGCGTTTTACCGGCATTCTCGCCCTCAAGCAGGATGTTTGCCAGGCTTCCTGCGGTGTGCGCGTCGAGCAGATGCAGCGCATCACAGCGCAGATCAAGCGGCTCTTTGAAACCGGAGGCAGTGGCGCGTCCGTCCGCGGCGAAGACCGCAGCGAACTCAATCTCACGGCCCTGGACGACAAGGATGCCGTGCTGAAAGTGGTGGAAAAACTCGGTTACGATCTGTCCGCTGAAGATGCGGACAAGGTTTACGAGACCTTCCTGCGCATTTCCGCCAAAAACGAGGTGGTGGAGCCCAAGGAACTGGATGCCATCGTGGCGTCCGTCGCCTTCCAGGTGCCGCCCACCTATCGCCTGGAGAGTTTCGTCATCAATTCCGGCAACACCATCGCCGCCACCTGCCACCTGCGCCTGACCCGCGAGGGGACCCTGCTGGAAAGTGTCTGCGTGGGCGACGGCCCCGTGGATGCCGCTTTCCAGGCCATCGACAAGGTGGTAGGGCAGCACTACGAACTGGACGATTTTCAGATCCGCTCCGTGACCGAAGGCCGTGAGGCGATGGGCGAGGCGGTGGTCCGCCTGCGCCACGAAGGAAAACTCTACTCGGGAAGGGGCATTTCCACCGATATCGTCGGCTCCAGCGTGCGGGCCTACCTGAGTGCCGTCAACAAAATCGCCTACGAGCAGACCGAAGCATGAAACTTTCGTTCTCTACCCGCGGCTGGGCTTCCCTGAGCTGGGAAGAAATGGTCTCCGAGGCCGCTGAAATGCATTTTTCGGGCATCGAGCCCTACAACCCCATGCGTACCCCCGCCCTCACGGAGAAGGGCGGTCCTTTCGACAAATATTCGGTGATGCCCACCTGGCGCGCCCTGCGCGAAAAGGGGCTCGCCGTTCCCTGCATCGATTCTTCCTGCGATCTTTCCTCCGAAGGCAGCGAAGCCGTCGATGAAATCAAGGCGATGTTCTCGCTGGCGGCGGACCTGCGCGCGCCGTACGTGTGCGCCTTCGCATCGGCGGAAAAGGATGAAATCATCCGGGCGCATATCGCCGCGCTGCTGCCTGCGGCGGAAACGGCGGGCGTTACCCTGCTTATCAAGACGAGCGGCGCCTTTGCAGATACCGCGCGCCTGCGCGACTTGATGAACGGCTTTGCGAGCGATGCCCTGGCGGTGCTCTGGGACGTGCATCATCCCTACCGCGACAAGAGCGAAAGTCCGGCGCAGTCGATTACCAATCTCGGCGCCTATGTGAAGCACGTGCACCTGCGCGACAGCGGCGACGACGGCGCCTATACCCTCATCGGCGAGGGGACTTTCCCCGTGCAGCAGGTCATCGACGCGCTTTGGTCCATCGATTACGACGGCTTCGTGTCCCTGGAGTGGAAGCCCGAATGGATGCCCGACTTTACGCAGCGGGACGTGATCCTGCCGTTCTTCGTCAATTATATGGAACGCTTCGAGCGGGACCGCATCCACAAGGAACTGCTCTATCCCAACCATGACGGCACGGGCTGGTATGTGTGGAAGAAGGATGAACTCATCGACCTGACCTTCCCCCAGGTGCTGGACCGGATGGTGGAGGAATTCCCCGACCAGTACTGCTTCAAATATACGACCCTCGATTATACGCGTACCTATGCGCAGTTCCGCGACGACGTGGACGACCTCGCCCGTGCGCTGGTGTCGCTGGGCGTAAAGCCGGGGTCGAAGGTGACGATTTGGGCGACGAACGTTCCCGCGTGGTACCTTACCTTCTGGGCTGCCGCCAAAATCGGCGCGGTGCTGGTGACGATGAATACCGCGTACAAGATTCACGAGGCGGAGTACCTGCTGCGGCAGTCGGATACGCATACGCTGGTGATGATCGAGGGGGCGCTGGATTCGAAGTACAATCAGATTATCAATGAGTTGTGCCCGGAAATTGCGCGCTCGAAGCCCGGCGAACCGCTGCACTGCTCGCGGCTGCCGTTCCTGCGCAACGTCATTACGGCGGGGTTCCGGATGAAGGGCTGCCTGACCCTCGAAGAGGCGATGGCGCGTGCGCCGATGGTCCCGCGCGAAACGGTGCAGGCGATGGCGGCGGCCGTCCGTCCCGACGATGTCTGCAATATGCAATACACCTCCGGAACCACCGGATTCCCGAAAGGGGTGATGCTGACGCACTACAATGTCGTCAACAACGGCAAGTGCATCGGCGACCGCATGGGGCTCTCCACCGCGGACCGGATGATGATCCAGGTGCCGATGTTCCATTGCTTCGGGATGGTGCTGTCGATGACCGCGTCGATGACGCACGGCACGACGATGTGTCCGATGCCGTATTTCTCGGCGGGTTCGTCGCTGGCCTGCATCAACCAGGAGAAAATCACCTGTTTCAACGGCGTCCCGACGATGTTTATCGCGATGTTCAACCATCCCGACTACCGGAAGACCGACTTCTCGTATATGCGTACGGGCATTATGGCGGGTTCCGGCTGTCCGCCGGAACTGATGAAGCGGGCCGCCCGTCCGGACGAGATGAATATGACGGGCATCGTGAGCGTGTACGGGCAGACCGAGACGGCGCCCGGCAATACGATGTCCGCCTGGACCGATTCGCTGGAGGTGCGTACCGAGACCGTCGGTTACGCCTTTCCCTATGTGCAGTGCAAGGTAATCGACCCGGAGACCGGAAAGACGGTCCCGCCCGGCGTGAACGGGGAGTTCTGCGCCCGCGGCTACAACCGGATGAAGGGCTATTACAAGATGCCGGAGGCGACGCGCCAGACAATCGACGAGGAGGGCTGGCTGCATTCCGGCGACCTGGCCTGCTGCGACGCTACCGGAAATTACAAGATTACCGGCCGGCTCAAGGATATGATCATCCGGGGCGGCGAGAATATCTATCCGAAAGAGATTGAAGAGTTTATCTATACGCATCCTGCGGTGAAGGATGTGCAGGTAATCGGCGTGCCGGACAAGAAGTACGGCGAGGAAGCGATGGCCTGCATCGTGCTGCACGAAGGAAAAAGCGTCTCCGAAGCGGAGATGCGGGACTATATCGTGGGGCGGCTGGCCCGGCACAAGGTGCCGCGCTATATCGAGTTCGTCGAGGGCTTCCCGATGAACGCCGCCGGAAAAATCCTGAAGTACAAGATGCGGGAGGAAGCCATCAAAAAACTGGGACTATGAGAGTGACCTTGGACGGCAATGAAGCCGCCGCACACATCGCATACGAATTTACCGAGATTGCGGCGATTTATCCGATAACCCCCTCTTCGCCGATGGCGGAGCATACGGACGAGTGGGCGGCCCGCGGCCGGAAGAACCTTTTCGGGCAGGCGGTGACGCTGACCGAGATGCAGTCCGAAGCGGGAGCGATTGCCGCCGTGCACGGCGCGGCGCAGACCGGCGCCCTGGCCACCAGTTTTACCTCCAGCCAGGGACTGATGCTGATGATTCCGGTGCTGCACCGCATTGCGGGGGAGCGGCTGCCGGTGGTATTGCACGTCGCGGCGCGTACCGTGGGTACGCACGCGATGAGTATTTTCGGCGACCACTCCGACGTGATGTGCTGCCGCAATACCGGTTTCGCCCTGCTCGCATCCGGCAGCGTGCAGGAGGTGGCGGACCTCGCGGGCGTGGCGCACCTCGCCGCGCTGAAGGGCTCCACCCCGTTCATGCATTTCTTTGACGGATTCCGTACCTCGCACGAAATCAGTACGATAGACCTTCCGGATACGGAAGCGCTGGGGGCCCTGCTGGACCGCGACGCCCTGCGGGCCTTCCACGCACGGGCGCTCAATCCCGAGCATCCGCTGGTGCGCAGTACCGTCCAGAACCCCGACGTCTTTTTTCAGGCCCGCGAGGCCTGCAATCCCTGGTATGACGCCCTCCCGGACATCGTGGAGGCGTATATGCAGCAAATCAGCGCGCTGACCGGGCGCGATTATCATCTGTTCAACTACTACGGCGCCCCCGACGCCACGGACGTCATCCTGGCGATGGGCAGTGTGTCCGGGGCGGTCAAGGAGGCGGTGGACCTCGTCAATGCCCGGGGCGGCAAGGTGGGGTTTGTGCAGGTGCATCTTTATCGTCCCTTCAGTGCGGAGCACCTGTTCCGCGTCCTGCCTGCCAGCGTCCGGAAAGTGGCGGTGCTGGACCGCTGCAAGGAGCCGGGAAGCGCCGGGGAACCCCTCTATGAGGACTTCTCTACGGTGGCCCACGCGGCGGGGAAGGACTATGTCATCGTCGGCGGCCGCTACGGACTTTCTTCCAAGGATACCGACCCGGGGCAAATCCTCTCCGTCTTTGAAAACCTGGCCAGTGATGCCCCGAAAAACGGTTTTACCATCGGCATCCACGACGACGTGACCTTCCGCTCGCTCCCCGCCGTGCCGTTTACGGAGCAGGGCGCCGGCATTTACAGCTGCAAGTTCTGGGGTCTGGGCGGCGACGGCACCGTGGGTGCGAACAAGAACACCGTCCACATCGTCAGCGAAACCGCGGGCCTCTGGGGCCAGGCGTACTTCGAGTACGACGCGAAAAAATCCTTCGGCGTCACCAAATCCCACCTGCGCTTCGGCAAACAGCCCATCGAGCGCTCCTATTATGTCAAGAACGCCGATTTCGTGGCTTGTCACAACGCCAGCTACATCCAGCGCTACGATATGCTTTCCGAACTGCGCGAAGGCGGTTCCTTCCTGCTGAACTGCACCTTTACCGGCGATGCGCTCGCGGCCTTCCTGCCGGCGGCGGTCAAACGCACCCTCGCCCTGAAAAAGCAGCGGCTGTTCGTGGTGAATGCCACGGAAATCGCCCTCCGGCTGGGCCTGGGCAGCCATACCAATACCGTGCTGCAGGCGGCATTCTTTGCCGTTTCCGGCCTCATCGACCGCGAAAAGGCGCTGGAGGCGATGAAGACCTACACGCGCAAGACCTATTTCGCCAAGGGTGATGCGGTCATTGCCAAGAATATCGCCGCCATCGACGAAGGGGCCGCGCTGGTGCAAGAGGTTCCCGTTCCTGCGGAATGGGCGTCCGCGCAGGAGAAAGCGGCAGCGGCAACTGCGGATGTGCCTGCGGTGGTGAGCGGCATCCTGGAGCCGATCAATGCCCAGAAGGGCGACGATCTGCCCGTGAGCGCCTTCCTGCCCTATGTGGACGGCTGTATGGCGCTGGGCCTGACGGCATACGAAAAACGCGGCATCGCCGTGCGCCTGCCCCGCTGGAAAGCGGAAAAATGTATCCAGTGCAACCGTTGTTCGCTGGTCTGCCCGCACGCGGCGCTCCGGCCTTTCCTGCTCGACGAGGCGGAAAAGGCGGCCGCCCCCCGGGGCTTTGTCACGGTGCCGGCCAAAGGCCCTTCGGCGAAGGGATTGCATTTTGCGCTTGCGCTTTCCGATTTCGATTGTACCGGCTGCGGCAGCTGTTCCGCTTCCTGCCCCGTGCAGGCGCTGGATATGGAGCAGGCCCTGCCTGACGAGGCCTCGCGTTCCCGCTACGAATATGCGCTTTCGCTTCCGCAGAAGGAGGATTTGTTCGATGCTTACAGCGTCAAGGGCAGCCAGTTCCGCCGTCCGCTGCTCGAATATTCGGCGGCCTGTGCGGGCTGCGGCGAAACCCCTTATGCCAAACTGCTGACCCAACTTTTCGGCGACCGCGTCTTCTGGGCCAACGCCACCGGCTGTTCGCAGGCCTGGGGTGCGGCGATGCCGGGCATTCCCTATACCACCGATGCGCGCGGTTTCGGCCCCGCCTGGACCAACAGCCTCTTCGAGAACAACGCGGAGCTGTGCCTGGGCATGTGCCTTTCCGTCAAACAGCGCCGGGCCTACCTGAAAATGCAGCTGGAGGCCTTTGCGAAGACGGCGGAAGGGGCACTGAAAGCAGCCTGCGAGGATTTCCTTGCGGCTTTTGACGACTTCGACGGTTCCCGCAAGGCGGGGGATGCGCTGCTGGCGCTGCTCGCTTCCGAAAAGAGCGCGGCGGCGCAGGAACTGCTGGCGATGAAGGACCTTTTCGCCGTCAAGACCTTCTGGATGTACGGCGGCGACGGCTGGGCATACGATATCGGCTTCGGCGGCCTGGACCACGTGGTGGCAGGCGGCGAAAACCTCAATGTCCTCATCGTGGATACGGAGGTCTATTCCAATACCGGCGGGCAGAGCAGCAAGGCGACCCCGCTGGGCGCCGTGGCCAAGTTTGCCTCGTCGGGCAAAAAGAGCGGAAAGAAAGACCTGGGCGCCATCCTGATGACCTATGGCAATGTCTATGTGGCGCAGGTGGCGATGGGGGCCGACCCCGCCCAGCTGATGAAGGCGGTCAAGGAGGCCCAGTCCTACGACGGGCCGTCCGTGATTATCGCCTATGCCCCCTGTGCAGAGCACGGCATCCGCATCGGCATGGAACGGGTGCAAGAAGAGATGAAGCGCGCCGTGCAGAGCGGCTACTGGACGCTTTACCGTTATGACCCGCGCCTGGAGAAACCCTTCCAGCTGGATTCCCCGGCACCCACGATGCCTTACCAGGAATTCCTGGACGGCGAGGTGCGCTATGCCTCCCTGCGCCGTAGTTTCCCGGAAAATGCCGAGAAACTGTTCGGGAAGGCGGATGCGGAGGCGGCGGCCCGCTACGAAAAATACAAGAAACTGTGAAACAGACCCTCCAGGCCACGGTGGTAAAGAACGCGGGGAGCCATTTCCTGCTGAGCCCGCTTCCCGAGTGGAAGCCCTTTCCCGCCGTCCTGCGGGGGAAGGTCCGGCTCTCGGGCAGCGGCTCCACCAACCCTGTGGCGGTGGGGGACCGGGTGACCTGTACCTTCGAGGACAGTCCTTCCGAGAAGTCTCCGGCCCTGATTACCGAAATCTTGGAACGCCGCAACCACCTGGTGCGCAAATCCACCAACCTCTCCCGCCGCAGCCACGTGATTGCGGCGAACCTGGACCGGGCGGTGATTGTCGTCACGCTGTATTTCCCGGAAATCAAACTGCCTTTCCTGGACCGCATCCTGGTGAGTTGCGAGGCCTACGGCGTCAAGCCCCTGATCGTGCTGAACAAACTGGATTTGTACGGTGCGGAAGCCGCGGACGAGGTGGCGCATTTCCTGCATATCTATGAAGGAGCCGGGTACAAGGTCATCAGGACCTCCGTGAAGACCGGCGAAGGGATTGACGACTTGCGGGCGGAATGTGCGCAGGGACTGAGTCTGCTGACCGGCGAATCCGGGGTGGGGAAGTCCTCGCTCGTGCGGGCGCTGGATCCGTCGCTTTCGCCCAAGACCGGGGAACTGTCCCTCGTGCATCTGCAGGGCTGCCATACCACCTCGCTCTACGAGATGTACCCGCTGTCCTGCGGCGGCTTTATGATCGATACCCCGGGCCTGCGCGGCTTCGGGCTTTCCGGCGTGGAGGCGGGGGAGGCGGCGTCCTATTTCCCGGAAATGCTGCGTCTCGCCGACCGCTGCCGCTTCGTTCCCTGCACGCACACCCACGAGCCGGGCTGCGCCGTCAAGGAGGCCCTGGAAAGGGGAGAGGTCAGTCCGGAGCGGTACAACTCCTACCTGGGCATGCTCGAAGAGGACGGGAAATTCCGCTGACCGGCCGGCCCTTCCACCAGTTCAAAGTCCAGCAGGCGCTGTTCCAGGTTGGCGTTCTTGACCTTGATGCGCACCGCGTCGCCCAGCCGGTAGCATTTGCGCGTACGGCGGCCGCGCAGGCACCAGCCTTTCTCGTCGAAATCGAAGAAGTCCGAACGGATCTCGCGCAGCGGGACCATCCCCTCGATTTTCGTGGGTTCGATGGCCACGAACATCCCCCATTCGGTAATGCCGGAAATATAACCGTCATACTCCTGCCCCACCTTGTCCTGCATAAACTCCACCACCTTGTATTTGACGCTGGTTCGCTCGGCATCCGCGGCGACGAGTTCCCGGGCGGAGGCGTGCTGACATTCCTTTTCCACCTGTTCCTCCGAAGCGCTCTTCCCGCCCGTCAGGTAGGTGGTCAGCAGCCGGTGCACCATCGTATCCGGATAACGCCGGATGGGCGAGGTGAAATGCGTGTAGAAGGGGAAGGCCAGGCCGTAGTGGCCGATATTGTCGCTGCTGTAGAAGGCCTTGGCCATCGCGCGCAGGGCAATGTCCTCGAAAGCGGCGCTCTCGGGTTTCCCTTCGGCGCCTTCGAGCAGGGCATTGAGCGTCTTGACGGCTTCGCGGCCCTCCATAGACCCCTCGACCTTGTAGCCGAAATGCCTGGCGAACAGTTTCAGGGACTGTAATTTTTCGGCATTGGGCTCCCCGTGCACACGGTACACGAAAGTCTTGGCCTTTTTGGAAGCCACCCCGTTCATCTTGCCGTCCGTGGCCACATATTCCGCTACGCTGCGGTTCGCCAGCAGCATAAATTCTTCGATGAGGGAATTCGCTTCCTTCGACATCTTCTGGTACACGCGGATGGGTTTTCCGTTCGCGTCCACCTCGACTTTCATTTCCGGACGGTTGAAATTGACGGCGCCGTTACGGAAACGCTTTTCCTTGAGGCGCTGCGCCAGACCGTGCAGGGTCAGGATGGCGTCCCGGAGCGTGTCGGGCCAGCTGCCTTCCTCCTTGCCTTCGATGATGCCCTGCGCCTGGTCGTAATCCAGACGGAAGTCGGAACGGATGACCGTGCGGAAAAAGCCGCGCTCGCGGATTTCCGCCTTGGGACTGATTTGGAAAATGGCGGAGAAGCAGAGTTTGTCCTCGCCGGGGCGCAGGGAACAGACCTTGTTGCTGAGTTTTTCCGGCAGCATCGGCACCGTGCGGTCCACCAGATAGACGGAGGTCCCGCGTTCGCGCGCTTCCTTGTCCATCGCCGTTCCGGGCTTGACGTACCAGGAAACGTCGGCGATATGGACCCCGACTTCGAAATCGCCGTTCTTGAGCCTCCGGAACGAAAGCGCGTCGTCGAAGTCCTTGGCGTCGGCGGGGTCGATGGTAAAGGTGAAGGTGTCGCGGAAGTCCCGGCGGCCCTTGAGGTCGGCTTCGGTGATTTCGTCGCGGATGGCTTCGGCCTCCTTTTCGACGGCGGCGGGGAAGCGGTAAGGCAGGTTGAATTCCGCGAGAATCGCGTGCATTTCCGTTTCGTTTTCGCCCGGAAAGCCCAGTACGTCGACGATATGTCCGTAGGGGTTGATGCTGCCGCGGTCCCACTTGTCCACTGTCGCGGCGACCTTCATGCCCGCCTGTGCGCCCATGTCGCGCGCCTGCTCGGCGTCGACCATAATGTCATAGGGCATATACTTGCTCTGCATCAGCACCCAGGCCTGGGCGCCCACGAAGTGCATATAGCCCACGAACCACTTGCGCCCGCGCTCCAGGATCTCGATGACCTCGCCCTCGCGCCGGTGCACCTTGCCGTTCTCCCGGGTGACGGCCACCTTGACGATGTCCCCGTCCAGCGCGTGCCGCGTCTTGGACGCCTTGACATAAATATCGTCCTCCTCTCCTTCGACAATCACGAAGATAAACCCGTCCCGGGTCATTTTGACCTTCCCGGTCACCTGCGGGAAAACCTTCTTCCCGCCCTGTTTTCTGTTTCTCTTTTTCATTGCTTACAAAAATACAACGCTTTTTGTTAAATTTGCAATCTATGCCCGGAAAAGAATTCATATCCGTGCGGGGCGCGGGCTCGCACAATCTCCGGAACGTGGACGTGGATATCCCGCGTCACGCGTTCACGGTCATCACGGGCATCAGCGGCAGCGGCAAGTCCTCCCTGGCCTTCGATACCTTGTACGCCGAGGGGCAGCGCCGCTACCTGAACACCCTTTCGCCCTATGCCCGCCATTTCGTGGGGGTGCTGGAACGGCCGGCGGTGGAGAGCATCAGCGGCCTGAGTCCCATCATCGCCATCGAGCAGAAGACCGTGAACACCAATCCCCGCTCCACGGTGGGGACGGTGACCGAAATCTCCGATTTCCTGCGCCTGCTCTATGCCCGGGCGGCGACGGCGTATTCGCCCGCGACCGGCAGGGAAATGGTGCGCTACACGGATTCCCGCATCGTGGACCTCATCATGGAGGAATACGCGGGGCGCAAATGTATGTTGCTCGCGCCGCTGGTACGGGGCCGGAAGGGTCATTACCGCGAGCTGTTCGACTCGCTGCGCCGGAAGGGCTATACGCAGGTGCGCATCGACGGGGAAATCGAAGCCCTGGACGGCGTTGAGGCGCTGGACCGCTACAAGAACCACTTTATCGAACTGGTGGTGGACCGCCTCAAGCCCGGCGATGGCGACGCCGCCCGCATCCGCGCTTCGGTGGGGACCGCGCTGGGGCTGGGGAAAGGCTCCGTCGCGATACTGGACGCGCAGAGCGGGGAACTGCGGCACTATTCCAAGCATTTCGTGGACCCGGAGACGGGACTCTCGCTGCGCGAGCCTGCGCCGCACAGTTTTTCCTTCAATTCCCCGGAGGGCTGCTGCCCCCATTGCAAGGGACTGGGCACGATTGTGGACGTGGATCTGGACAAACTGGTCCCGGACCGCAGCCTGAGTCTCGCGGACGGTGCAATCGTGCCGCTGGGCAAGTTGCGCGGCAACCGCAAGTCGGAGGTGGTGCGGGCCCTTGCGCGCAAATTTGATTTTTCCCTGTACGAGCCGGTGGATACGCTGCCGGAGGGCATCCTGTCGATGTTGCTTTTCGGCAGCGATGACCTGGTCCGCGTGGGCGAAGGCGCCCTTTCCGAAATGGTGTCCTGGCCCGGCGTGGTGGAGGACATCGACGAGAAGATTGTCTGCCCCGTCTGTCACGGCACCCGCCTCAATGCCGACGCGCTGTGCTTCCGTATCGACGGGAAAGACATCGCGCAGGTGAATGCGATGGAGATTTCCGCGCTGCAGCAGTGGCTGCGCGGCCTGGGCGCGAAACTGAGCGGCCGCAGCGCCGCCGTCGCGCGCGATATCCTCAAGGAACTTATCGACCGGGTGGGCTTCCTGGTGGACGTGGGGCTGGAGTACCTGTCGCTCGAGCGGCAGACGGCCACGCTCTCCGGCGGCGAGAGCCAGCGCATCCGGCTCGCGACACAGATCGGCTCCAAGCTGGTGAATGTCATCTATATCCTCGACGAGCCGAGCATCGGCCTGCATCCCGGGGACAACCGCAAACTGCTGGCTTCCCTGGGGCGCCTGCGCGACGAGGGGAACACCGTCATCGTCGTGGAGCACGACGCCGATACGATGCGTGCCGCCGATTACCTGGTGGACGTGGGACCCGGCGCCGGGGAGCAGGGGGGGCGGATCTGTTACAGCGGAGCGCCGTCGGTGGCTTCCGGGGGGACAGCCACCCTCGATTACCTTTCCGGCCGCAAATCCATTCCCGTGCCTGTGCAGCGGCGCAAGGGGAGCGGGAAGTTCCTGACGCTGCGGGGCGCCACCGGCAACAACCTCAAAGGCGTGGACCTGGCGCTTCCGTTGGGCTGCTTCGTCGGTATCGCCGGGGTGAGCGGCAGCGGAAAATCCTCGCTGGTCAACGAGACGCTCGTACCGGTGCTCAAGGCGCATTTCGACCGCGTGCGTACGCGGCCCCTGCCGTATGGGAGCATCGAGGGGCTGGAGCAGATCGACAAAGTCATTGAAATCGACCAGAGCCCCATCGGGCGTTCCCCGCGTTCCAATCCGGCGACTTTTACCGGCGTGATGAGCGACATCCGCACCCTGTTCGAGCAGACGCCGGATGCGAAGGTGCGGGGGTTCAAGGCGGGCCGTTTTTCCTTCAACGTGGAGGGCGGGCGCTGTCCCGAGTGCAAGGGTGCGGGCATCAAGCTCATCGAGATGAATTTCCTCTCGCCGGTGCACGTGGTCTGCGATGTCTGCGGCGGAAAACGCTACAAGGACGATACCCTCGCCGTACGCTATAAAGGAAAGAATATCAACGATGTGCTGGAGATGTCCGTGGCCGAGGCGTACGAATTTTTCCAGGCGCATCCCAAGATTTCCCGCAAACTGGGGGCGATGGTGGACGTGGGCCTGGGCTATGTGAAGCTGGGGCAGTCCGCGGTGACGCTTTCCGGCGGGGAGAGCCAGCGGATGAAACTCGCGTCGGAACTCTTCAAGAAGGCCACGGGAAGCACCCTCTACCTGCTGGACGAGCCCACGACGGGCCTGCATTTCGAGGATATCAAGCAGTTGCTGGACATCCTCGGGAAGTTGGTGGACCAGGGGAATACCGTGGTGATTATCGAGCACAACCTGGACGTGCTCAAGAGTGTGGATTATCTGTTTGACCTGGGACCCGGGGGCGGCGCGGCCGGTGGGCGCATCGTCGCGCAGGGCACGCCGGAGCAACTGGCCTCCGATCCCAATTCCGTTACCGGACCTTATTTGAAAGACGTAATAACACAATGACCAAAATTGAAGCCGCAAGGCAGGAATACAAGGGCTGGAGCGCCCTGATGGGGGTGGACACCCTCTCGAAATTGAACGATCTCCTCGCGCAGGGCCAGGGCATCTGGCTCATCAATCTCTGTGAGGCGCGGCAGGAACGGAAGTATGTGGAGGCGGCGGACGCCATCGTCGGGAGCGGAAAACGCGTCGTGATGATGTCCGGACCCTCGTCGAGCGGAAAGACTTCGTCGTCCCTGCGCATCGCGCAGCAGTGCCGCGTGCTGGGCGTTTTCCCGCGCGTGCTGGAGCTGGACAACTATTTCGTGGAGCGCGATAAGACGCCCGTCGACGAGAACGGCGAGTATGATTTCGAGGCCATCGGCGCGATGAATACGCAGCTCCTGCAGGAAAATATCCGGGATTTGCTGGCGGGGAAGGAGGTGAGGATCCCGCGCTACAATTTCAAGGAAGGCAGGACGGAGTTCGACGCCTCCCGTACGATGAAGCTGGCGCCCAACGAACTGCTGTTCATGGAGGGCATCCACGCGCTGAATCCGGCACTGATCCCGGACATCGACCAGGCCGGCGTGTTCCATATTTACATTTCCGCGCTCTCGGCGCTGAATTCCGGTATCGCCGAGGTGGTGCACAACAGCACCACGGACAAGCGCCTGCTGCGGCGTATCGTGCGCGACAGCCGCACGCGCGGCATTTCGCCGGAGGACAATATCCTGCGCTGGCCGTCGGTGCGCCGGGGGGAGCAGCGCAACATTTTCCCCTATGAGGAGAACGCCGACGTGGTGTTCAATTCCTCGATGCTTTACGACATGCCGCTGCTGCGGTACTATGCGGAGCCGCTCCTGCACGGGGTGAGCGAGTCGTCGCCGGCTTATGAAAAGGCGCAGGGCCTGCTGCGTTTCGTGGAACATATTACGGTGCTCAAGCCCGCGGAGATTGCGGCGATTCCGCCCAATTCCATCATGCGTGAATTTATCGGAGGACAAATACTGGTATGAAAAAACTGATGATTCTTTTGCTGCTCCTCCCGCTGGGCATGCGGGCGCAGCAGACCGAAGACGAAAAGGTCTTCGCCGGAGCGGAATGGAATTGGAGGGACCTGGGAAAAGGCGCCCAGGTGGGGTATGCGCAGCTGCCGCTCTTCGGTACGGTGCAGAGCATCTCGGTCATCCGCTATCCGATGCGCCGGGTCCGCACCTTTATCGCCAACGACAGTGCGGCCGCCTCGGACAGCACGGAGGCGCTCGCGCTGCGCTATGGCGCCATTGCGGCCATCAACGCTTCGTATTTCAATATGAAGACGCTCTATCCCACGACCTATGTCCGCGACGACGGGAAACAGGAGGGCTGGACGACGCCTCGGGAACTCTTCCGGGTGGACGGTCTGATGATCGTCCGCGGGAAGCGCCGGCTGGAGATTTTCCCCTGCGATACACTTTCCTACGCGGCGGCGGTAAAGGGCTGCCGGGAGGCGATTGCGGCGGGCCCCGTCCTGTTGCAGGACGGCCGTGAGGCCCGGGAAAGCTGGCCGGTGAAGGACAAGTTCTATGACAAGCGTCATCCGCGTACCCTGGTGGGAACGACCGCGGACGGCTGGGCGTACCTGATTGTCATCGACGGAAGGTTCAAGGGACAGGGTGTCGGCACCACCATTCACGAGACGGCGGAGATTGCCCGGATGTTCGGCCTGAAAGAGGCGCTGAACCTGGACGGCGGCGGCTCCAGCGTGCTCTGGACGCGGCGCTACGGGGTGATTTCCAACCCCTATGACAACAAGCGCTTCGACCCTTACGGGCAGCGCGTGGTGCCGAATATCATCTACATCAAATAGTCGCCTCCCAGCATCGGATTGGTCGCGATTTCGTGACCGATGGTGGTGGAGAGCCCGTGTCCCGGATACACCAGCGTGTCCGAGGGGAGCGGAAGCAGTTTGTCCCGGATGGAACGAATCTCGTCCTCCAGGCTGCCGCCGGGATAATCGGTCCGGCCGATGGTACCGCAGAAGAGGGTGTCCCCGCTGAAGAGGACGCCTTCTTTTTCTTCGTACCAGCTCAGGCCGCCGGGGCTGTGTCCGGGGGTGGCGATGACCGTGAATTCCATGCCCGCTTCGCGGATGCGGGCGCCGTCCCGCGCATCGGTGTAGGGAAAGTCCGTGCGCAGCAGGCCCATGCCGAGTTTGTCGGCGGTGTCGGCGCTGAAGGCCAGGGTGGCGTCGTCATCGGCGCTCATATAGACGGTGCAGCCGTAGCGGTCCAGCAACCCCTGTACCCCGAAGATATGGTCCGGATGGCCGTGGGTCAGCAGGATAGCGGTAGGCTTAAGCTTATGGGAATCAAGGAATTGATAGAGTTTTGCGTGCTCGGCTTCTACGCAGTCGCCCGGGTCGACCACGATGCAGTCGCTCCTTCCGTCCAGCCAGGCGACCATCGTATGGACGCGAAAAAAGTTGAATAAAAAGGTTTGTAGGTTCATTGCTGCAAAAATACAAAATTTTATGTATCTTTGTAGATTGTAGAAACTATATAGAGATGCACATCGGTGTCGCGGGGAATATTGGCAGCGGAAAGACGACGCTGACCGAAATGCTGGCCGCCCATTACGGTTGGGAGCCGCGCTATGAGGCGGTGACCTACAACCCGTACCTGGAGGACTATTATCACGACATTCCCCGCTGGTCCTACAATCTGGAGACCTATTTCCTCGCGCAGCGTTTCCGCGACGTGCTGGACATCGCCAAGTGCGAAGGCGTGATTATCCAGGACCGCACCATTCTCGAGGGCGTGAACATCTTCGTGGCGAACAACCATGACATGGGCAACCTTTCCGACCGTGATTACGACACCTATATGCAGCTTTTCGAACTGCTGATGTCCACGGTCAAGCTGCCCGACCTGCTGATTTACCTGCGCTGCGACGTGCCGCACCTCGTGCAGAACATCCGCAAGCGCGGACGCGACTACGAGCAGACGATGAGTCTCGACTACCTGACGGGACTGAACGAACGCTACGAGCGCTGGATCGAGGCCTACAAGGGGAAAGTGCTTACCGTCGATGCCGCCGGCCTCGATTTCAAGGAAAATCCCGAAGACTTCGCCCGCATCACCGACCGCATCGACGCTTTGCTTTACGGACTTTTTTAACTGAACACTATGCATATCGCCATCGCAGGAAACATTGGAAGCGGAAAAACGACGCTCACCCGGATGCTCGCCGCCCATTACGGCTGGACCCCCAAGTATGAGTCCGTGGACTTCAACCCCTATCTCTCCGATTTCTATGAGGATATGGAGCGCTGGTCCTTCAATCTGCAGATTTATTTCCTGAACAAGCGCTTCAAGGACGTGGTGGACATCTCCCGCTGCGACGATGTCGTCATCCAGGACCGCACCATCTACGAGGACGCCCGCATCTTCGCCCCCAACCTGCACGATATGGGGCTGATGAGTACCCGGGATTTCGAGAACTACGCGGACCTCTTCGACCTGATGATGTCGCTCGTGGGCATGCCGGACCTGCTCATCTACCTGCGGTCCTCGATTCCCAACCTCATCGCCCAGATCCAGAAGCGCGGGCGCGACTACGAAAAAGGCATCCGCATCGACTACCTGACCGGTCTCAACGAGAAGTACGAGAACTGGATTGCGGACTACAAGGGCAACCTGCTGATCGTGGACGCGGACCACATCAAGTTCGGCGACAATCCCGACGATTTCGCCAAGGTGACCGATATGGTGGACGCCCAGCTCTTTGGTTTATTCACCCCTAAAGATATCAATCATGGAGAATAAAGCACGGCCGACCCTGCTCGATTTCGTCGAGAAATATTCCCGGCAGTTCGCAGACCATGTCTATCTGCGCGAGAAGGTGAACGGCGTCTGGGTGGAAACGACCCAGGAGCAGACCCGCGAGAAGGCTTACCGCATCGGCGCGGGCCTGATGGCCCTCGGACTGGAGAAAGGCGACCGGATCGCCCTGCTTTCCGAGAGCCGTGCGATGTGGATTCTCTCGGAAATCGGCGCCATGTACGCCGGCGCCACGGATGTTCCCCTTTCGGTGAACCTGGGCTCGGAGGCGGACCTCACGTTCCGCATCAACCATTCGGAATCCCGCTGGATCCTGGTCTCCTGCAACCACCTCCCGAAAATCCGCAACATCCTGCCCCAGTGCCCGCAGGTGGAGAAAGTCATCGTCTTTGACGACAATGCCTTCACCATCGGGGAACTGAAGGAAAAGGAAATCCGCATCAGCGAAGTGATTGCCGCGGGCGAAACCTTCCTCGCGGAGCACCGGGACGCGTTCGAGGCGCGCTGGAAGAGCGTCGGCCCCGACGATTACGCGAACATCAGCTATACTTCCGGTACGACCGCCGATCCGAAGGGCATCCTGCTCACGCACCGCAATTACACGGCGAACGTGGAGCAGGGCAATTCCGTCATCAGCATCGGCGAATACAGCGTAATGCTGATCATCCTGCCGCTGGACCATTGCTTTGCGCACGTGGCGGGGATGTACACGATGATGTACTACGGCGGCAGCATCGCCTTCGTGCCGATCGGGAAGAATGCGCTTGCGACGCTCAAGAACATTCCGATGGCCATCCGTGAGACGCGTCCGCACACGATGCTCTCCGTTCCCGCTCTGGCGCGGAATTTCAAGAAAAACATCGAGGCCGGCATCAAGGCGAAGGGCCCCGCCGCGGAGAAACTTTTCAACCTTGCGCTGCGCAACGCCATTGCCTATAACAAGGAGTATTACAACCGGGGCGGCTTCTGCAACGCCTGGCGGAAACCCCTGATGCGGCTTTTCGACAAACTGGTCTTCAAGAAGGTGCGCGAGAGCTTCGGCGGACGGATGCAGTTCTTCGTGGGCGGCGGCGCCCTGCTCGATATCGAACTCCAGCGCTTCTTCTGCGCGGTGGGCATGCCGATGTTCCAGGGCTACGGCCTCACGGAAGCGACGCCGATCATCTGCGCGAACTCCCGCGAGAGCGCGATTTTCGGCTCTTCGGGCCGTCTCGTGCGTCCGATGGACTGCCGCATCTGCGACGACAACGGCAACGAGGTCCCGATTGGACAGAAGGGCGAAATCGTCATCCGCGGCGAGAACGTGATGGCGGGCTACTGGAAGAATCCGGAGGCCACGGCCAAGACCGTCGTGGACGGCTGGCTGCATACCGGGGATATGGGGTACATCTGTCCCTTCAACCACGATTTCCTCTATGTCGTCGGGCGCTTCAAGTCCCTGCTCATTGGAATGGACGGCGAGAAATATTCGCCCGAGGCCTTTGAGGACAGCCTGCCCGAGGTTTCGAAATACGTGGCCGCGGCGGTGCTGCACAACAACCAGAACCCGTACACCGTCGCGCTCATCGTGCCCGAAAAAGAGGCGCTCGCCGAGTATGCGAAGGGCCTGGGGCTCGATCCGGCAAGCCGCGAAGGCAAGGAGGCGATGCTGAAGAAAATCCAGAAGGAAATCGACGGGTACAAGACCGGCGGTCCGCACGCCGACCTCTTCCCCGACCGCTGGCTGCCCGGTTCGATCGTCATCTGCGACGAGCCGTTCTCCATTGCCAACGGGATGCTCAATTCCACGATGAAGATGGTGCGCCGCAAGGTGGAGGAACACTACGCCGAGGGCATCGCCTACGCTTATACCCCTGAAGGCAAGCAGCTGTTCAACGAACGCAACCTTGCCGCCATTTACAGCAAATAATAACTTTTAAAACCAATAACTATGGCAAAGAAACAAAGCAACTTCCTTGCAATCGCAATCATGTTCTTCCTTTTCTTCATGATTGCGTTTGTCACGAATCTCTGCTCGCCGATGGCTACGGTCGTCAAACAGCAGTTCCAGGCCTCTGAATTTATGGGGCAGGTGGGCAATTACGCCAACTTTATCGCCTATCTGCTGATGGGTATTCCCGCCGGTATGCTCATTTCCAAATTCGGCTACAAGAAGGTGGCGCTCGCCGCTGTCCTCGTGGGTATTCTCGGCATCGGCCTGGAATTCCTCAGCGGACAGGTGGGCAGCTACGGCGTCTATGTTCTGGGCGCCTTCATCAGCGGCCTGTGCATGTGTATGCTGAACACCGTCGTCAATCCGATGCTGAATATCCTGGGCGGCGGCGGAAAGAGAGGCAATCAGCTGATCCAGATCGGCGGGTCCTTCAATTCGGCGGGTGCCGTCATCGTCTACATCCTGATGGGCGCCCTCGTGGGAACGGTGACCGAAAACACCTCCATTGCGGACGTGACGCCGGCGCTGTACCTGGCCCTGGTCATCTTTGCCCTGGCCTTCGTCGTGCTCCTGTTCACGAAGATTGACGAACCCGAGCAGGCCCCCGTGCAGCTCAACCTGATCAGCGGTGCTTTGAAGCACAGGCATTTCGCCCTCGGCGCCCTGGCCATCTTCCTGTATATGAGCGTCGAAGTGGGTACGCCTACCTATATGGTCTCCTACCTCCAGAGCCCTGAAGTCGGTATCTCGATGAATGTCGCTACCCTGATTGCCGCCGTTTACTGGCTGATGATGTTCATCGGCCGTATGGTCGGCGGAGCCATCGGCGGAAAGGTCAGCAGCCGCACGATGGTGGGTACCGTCGCCGCCGTGGCCTGCGTCCTCGTCGTCCTGGGTATTTTCCTGCCTTCTTCCCTCCGCGTCGAGGTCCCCGGCATCGACTGGGCCAATCTCCAGGTCATCTGGGTGCCCGTTCCGGCCGGAATGGCCGCCTTCCTGCTCGTCGGTCTCTGCACCTCCGTGATGTGGGGCGGTATCTACAATATGGCTGTCGAGGGGCTCGGCAAGTACACCGCCGCCGCTTCCGGCATCTTTATGACGATGGTTTTCGGCTGCGCCATTATGGTTGCCATCCAGGCTGCGCTCTACGACAAGGTCGGTCTCTACAGCTACTTTGTCCCGCTCGCCTGCGCCGTGTACATCCTCTTCTACGCCCTTGTGGGTTCTAAACCGGCAAAAGTTGCACAAGAATAATTTTTGAACAGTATGGCAAAGGAATTCGTAGTCGGCGTCGACATCGGCGGCCAGACCTCCAAAATCGGCGTCGTGGACAAGCACGGCGAGATTCTCGCGCAGAGCGTGATCCGTTCGGATACTTACGGAGCGGACGCCAAAGCCTATATCGCCGCCCTCGCGCAGGCCGTCAAGGCCTGTATCGTGCAGGCGGGTAAAACGGCCGCTGATATCCGCGGCGTGGGTGTAGGCGCGCCCAACGGCAACTACTATACCGGCGAAGTGGCCTTCGCACCGAATCTCGCGTGGGCGGCCAAGGACGCCGTTCCCATGAAGCAGTGGCTTTCGGAGGCCCTCGACGGCCTTGCGGTCACCGTGACCAATGACGCCAACGCCGCCGCCCTGGGCGAAATGACCTACGGCGCGGCCAAGGGAATGAAGGATTTCATCATGATTACCCTCGGCACGGGCGTGGGCAGCGGTATCGTCATCGACGGGAAGGTGCTCTACGGCCACGACGGCTTTGCCGGCGAGCTGGGCCACGTCACCGTCGTGCGCAACAACGGCCGTATGTGCGGCTGCGGGCGCACCGGCTGTCTGGAGGCCTATTGCTCGGCGATGGGTATCGCGCGCACGGCCCGCGAGTGGCTGGACGCCACGGACGAACCTTCCCTGCTGCGCGAACTGGACAACATCTCCTCCAAGGACATCTACGATGCCGCCAAACAGGGGGATGCCCTGGCCCTGCGCATCTTCGATTATACGGCGACCCTGCTGGGCCGCAGCTTTGCGGATTTCATCGCCTTCAGCGCCCCCGAGGCCATCGTGCTCTTCGGCGGACTGGCCCGGGCGAAGGAATTCCTCTATGAACCGATGCAGAAAGCGATGAACGACAATGTGCTCAATATCTGGAAGAACAAGGTGAAGATCATCTTCTCTTCCCTCAAGGAGAACGATGCCGCGATTCTCGGTGCTTCTGCACTTGCCTGGTAACAACAATTCATTAATCAATAAACAATCAAAACAATGAAAGCATTAAAATTCATTCTCATCGCTTCCGCGGCGCTCGTAGTTTTCGCCTGCGGAAATTCGAACAAGTATCCTGCCGGCGCTACCGCCGACCAGAAGGCCCAGATCGACTCCGTCACTCCGACCAAGGCCGAGATCGACTCCGTGAGCTTCCTGCTTGGTATCAACTATGGTGCATTCCTCGTGCAGCAGGGCTTCAAGGAGGATGTCAATATGTCCCAGCTGATTGCCGGTATCAAGGATTTCCTGGCCGCTGAGGGCGATATGAACGACGAGGGCTTCACCGAGCAGTTCAAGATCGATCCTATGGAGATGGGTGCCATCATCGGCCGCTACATGGACAAGAAGAGCAAGAAGACGCTCGTCTGCAACAAGGTGGAGGAGGAAGCGTTCCTCGCCGCCAATGCGTCCAAGGAAGGGGTCCAGACCACCGAGTCCGGCCTGCAGTACAAGATTGTCGAGCCCGGTAACGATGTGCGCGCTGCGGCGGCTGACACCGTGTTCCTGACCTACAAGGGTTCCCTTATCGACGGTAAGGTGTTCGACGAGTCCGCCGATACCACTTCCTTCCCGCTGGCGAATGTCGTCCCCGGTTTCCGTGAGGGCCTCCAGCTGGTGGGCGAGGGCGGCAGCGCCATCCTCTACATCCCCGCTGAACTGGGTTATGGCGAGCGCGGCCAGCGCAATCCTTACACCGGACAGTACACCATCGAGGGCAACAAGATGCTCATCTTCGAGGTTAACGTGGTGAAGGTGGTTCCCAAGGTTGAGGTCGAAGAAGAAGAGCCTGCCAAGAAGTAGCGCGAAAAACAGAGTATAAAAGAACCTGAGGCGTTAGGGCACATTTACCCGGATAGGGTTGCGAAGCAACAAGTGCCCGTTGCCTCAGGTTCTTTTTTGTTTTTTGCGCTATGTTTATTCGTTTGCGTCGTAAATGACTTCCTCCTCTTCGGAATCGTCGTCCTCCTCCTCGTCGTCGTCATCTTCGAAGTCATCGTCATCCGGATTTTCGCCGGGGAGGTGACGCTGTTCGGCGGGAAGGTCTTCAAAGGCTACGTACCCGTTCTCGAATTCTTCGGGGACGGGTCCTTTGCTTTCCAGGAGTTCCGGTTTGGCCGTATGTTCGGCGGGGGCTTCGCCTTCCAGGGTGATAATCACGCTCTTGCGGGAGGCGACGTCGTAGAAGTAGATGAAACTCGTGACGCCTTCTTTAATGGTGCGGGCGATGCTGACGGCGTCTACGGCGCCGCTGCCGATGTCCATCAGGGCGTAGCGGGCGACGACATTCCCTTCGGCGTCGAGCGCCTTGAAGAGAATCTGCTGGTCGGCGGGAAATTCCAGGTCGGCCTGCAGTTGCTTGTGGAAGGTGTAGAGTGTATTCTCGCCGTTTACGGTGTAGAGGCGGAAGAAACCTTTGATGCCCGAAAGGGTGACCCGATATCTGTAGTTCATATTGCGAAGATAGGAATATTTCACTAAATTTGGACTGGTTTTGGAGATAAAAGATACATATGTCAGCATTGCCGCGCCTTCCCGGGGCTTGTACAAATCGCTCGGAAGCCGCTTTATCGCCTTTGCCGTCCCGGTGGAGACGGAGGAGCGGATCCGGCAGGAGGTGCAGGCCCTGCGGCGGGAGTACCACGATGCGCGCCACGTCTGCGTGGCCTGGCGGCTTGGCCATGACGGGTCGCGCTGGCGCGCTTCCGATGACGGGGAACCCTCCGGTACGGCCGGGCGGCAGATCCTGGGCCGTATCGACGCGGAGGGGCTGAGCGACGTCATGGTGGCCGTCGTGCGCTATTTCGGCGGGGTGAAACTGGGCGTGCCGGGCCTCATCGAGGCTTACCGCAGTGCGACCGCCGATGCGCTCGCCGCCGCCGAAAAGTGCGAAAAAATCGCCTGTATCCGTTATCGCCTTTCCTTCGGTTATGCGGCGATGCCCGCCGTGATGAAACTGCTTAAAGATATGGAACTCAAACAGATAAATCCTGTTTTTGCCGAGGACTGCCGCCTGGAGACGGACGTGCGGCTTTCGCGGGAGGCGGCCTTTGCGGAGGCGGCTGCCCACATCGACGGGCTCGTTTGGGAGAAACTTGTTTGAAATGTCCGAATAATTCAGTAATTTTATCGTCCCAATCAAGGGTAGTATATTAACTTATTTAACAAAATGAAAAAAGTACATGTTTTCAATGCCGGTCCCTGCCTGCTCCCGCAGGTGGCGATCGACGCTGCGGTCGAAGCGCTCAAGGATTTCAAGGGTACGGGAGTTTCCCTGATTTCCATCTCCCACCGCACCAAGGAGTGGGAAAGCGTGATGGACGAGTGCCGCGCGAATTGGAAAGAGCTGCTCAATATTCCCGATGACTATGAAACCCTTTTCCTCGGCGGCGGAGCGAGCCTGCAGTTCCTCTGCGCGGCGATGAACTTCCTCGAGAAGAAGGGCGCCTACCTGGAGACCGGCGTCTGGGCCAAGAAGGCCTACAAGGAAGCCAAGGGCATCGGCAATGCGGTGGTCGTCGCTTCGTCGGCGGACCGCAATTACTGCTACATTCCCAAGGATTACGAAATTCCCGCCGATGCGGACTATTTCCACATCACCACCAACAACACCATTTACGGCACCGAACTGCACGGCGATATCGACAGCCCCGTGCCCTTGATCGCCGATATGTCCTCGGACATCCTGAGCCGCCGTATCGACATCAGCAAGTATGCGCTCATCTACGGGGGTGCGCAGAAGAATGCGGGCCCTGCCGGCGTCGCCTTCGCGATCGTGCGTAAGGATGCGCTCGGAAAGGTCAGCCGCTATATCCCCACGATGCTCGATTATCGCACCCACATCGACAAGGGTTCGATGTTCAATACCCCGCCCGTGTTCTCCATCTTCGTGATGAACGAGACGCTGAAGTGGCTCAAGGCGATGGGCGGCGTGGACGCGATGCACGCCATCGACGTGAAGAAGGCGGAGACGCTGTACGCCGAGATTGACCGCAACCCCTTCTTCGTGGGGACTGCGGACAAGGAAGACCGTTCGATCATGAACGTCTGCTTCGTGATGGCGCCCGGCAAGGAGGATCTCCAGGACGAGTTCCTCGCCTTTGCCAAGGAGCGCGGGATGGTCGGCATCAAGGGACACCGCTCGGTGGGCGGTTTCCGCGCCTCGCTCTACAACGCCTGTACGCAGGAGGATGTGGAGGCGCTCGTGGCCGCGATGCAGGAATTCGAGAACCTGAAAAAGTAAGGAGGAAGCGCGATGAAAGTACTGATTGCCACCCAGAAGCCCTTTGCGGCCGTCGCCGTGAAAGGCATCCGTGAGATTCTTGAAGCCGCAGGCCACGAAGTGGTGCTGCTGGAAAAATATGCGGAGCAGGCGGACCTCGAGAAGGCCGCCGCCGATGCCGACGCGATGATCATCCGTTCGGACAAAGTGACGCGCGAGGTCATCGCCGCCGCCCCCCGTCTCAAGACAGTGGTGCGCGCCGGTGCGGGATATGACAATGTGGACCTTGCCGCTGCAACGGAAAAGGGCGTGGTCGTGATGAATACCCCCGGTCAGAATGCCAATGCCGTGGCGGAACTCGCCGTTGCGATGATGATTTATATGGCACGCACCCAGTTCACCCCGGCCACGGGCTCTGAAATCCAGGGCAAGACCCTCGGTATCCAGGCCTTCGGCAATGTGGGCCGTCTGGTGGGCGCCAAGGCGAAGGCCCTCGGCATGAAGGTGAAGGCCATCGATCCCTTCCTTTCTCCCGCCAAAATCGAGGAAGGCGGCGCTCAGCCGGCCGCGAGCCTCGAAGACCTCTATGCCACGGGCGATTATGTGAGCATCCATATCCCGGCTACGCCCGAGACAATCCGCAGCATCGGTTACGACCTCATTACCAAGATGCCCAAGGGTGCGACCCTCATCAATACCGCCCGCAAGGAGGTCATCGACGAGGCCGGCCTGGAAAAGGCGCTCGAGGACCGTCCGGACCTCAAGTATGCCGCGGACGTAGCGCCCGACAATCTCGCCGCCCTGCAGGAGAAATTCGGCCTGCGCGTCTTCGCTACGCCCAAGAAGATGGGGGCGCAGACCGCCGAGGCCAACATCAACGCCGGCCTTGCCGCCGCGCGCCAGATTGTCGCTTTCTTCGAGAGCGGAGACAAACGTTTCCAAGTCAATAAGTAATCCTATGGTACGCGTAAAGCCCTTTGCCGCGCTGCGGCCCCCGAAAAACATCGTCACCGAGGTGGCGGCCCCGCCCTATGACGTGCTGAACTCGCAGGAGGCGCTTTCCCAGGCGGGAGAGAAGTCCCTGCTGCACATCACCAAGCCGGAAATCGACTTTGCGCCGATGCTCGCCGAGGACGACCCGCGCGTCTATGACAAGGCCGTGGAGAATTTCAAGGCCTGGCAGCGCCGGGGCTGGCTGGTGCGGGATGCCGCGCCCTGCTACTATGTCTATGCCCAGACGATGGGGGAACGCACGCAGTACGGCCTGGTGCTTTGCGCCCATACGGATGACTATGCTTCCGGCCGCATCAAGAAGCACGAACTGACCCGCAAGGACAAGGAAGACGACCGGATGGTGCACGTGAACATCCAGAGCGCCAACATCGAACCGGTCTTCTTTGCCTACAAGGACAATGCTGCGCTGGCGGGAATCGTCGCAAAGGCTTCCGCCGGTACGCCGGAATACGACTTTATCGACGACAATGATTTCCGTCACCGCCTTTGGGTGATCGACGACGCGGCGACGGTCGAACGCATCACCGCCCTCTTCACCGGCGAGGTGGAGGCCTTCTACGTGGCGGACGGACATCACCGTACGGCGGCGGCCGCCCGCGTGGGAGCGGAGCGCCGCGCGGCGGATCCCACCGCCAGCACCGACAAGGAATACAATTTCTTCATGGCGGTCTGCTTCCCGGAGAGCCAGTTGAAAATCCTCGACTACAACCGCGTGGTGAAGGACCTGAACGGTCTTTCACCAGAGGCCTTCCTGAAGGCCCTGGAAGCAGATTTTACGGTGGAATGCAAGGGGTCGGAGGTCTATCGTCCGGCGGCGCTGCACAACTTCTCGATGTATCTGGAAGGGCAGTGGTATTCGCTGACAGCCCGCGAGGGCCGCTGCAATGATGCGGACCCCATCGGCGTGCTGGACGTGACGGTCCTTTCCGAGCGCGTGCTGGACGCAATCCTGGGCATCGGCGACCTGCGCACTGACAAACGCATCGACTTTGTCGGCGGCCTGCGCGGTCTGGGCGAACTGAAGCGCCGCGTGGACAGCGGGGAGATGAAAGTGGCGTTCGCGCTGTATCCGGTATCGATGGCGCAGCTTATCGCCATCGCCGACGCCGGTCTCATTATGCCGCCGAAGACCACCTGGTTCGAACCGAAACTCCGTTCAGGACTGTTTATTCATACCTTTTAGATGCAGGAACAGATTAGGGAAACACTGAAGGCCTTCTTTGGCTATGACGCCTTCAAGGGTGACCAGGAGCGCATTATCGAGCACCTGGTCGGCGGAGGCGACGCCTTTGTGCTGATGCCTACCGGCGGCGGTAAATCCCTCTGCTACCAGCTACCCGCGCTGGTGATGGAGGGAACGGCCATCGTGATTTCCCCCCTTATCGCCCTGATGAAAAATCAGGTGGACCTGCTCCGCAGTTTCGAGGCCGGAACGGACTCCGTGGCCCATTTTCTGAACTCTTCGCTGAGCCGCATGCAGATCGACGAGGTCTGCGCGGACCTGCTCGCCGGCCGCACAAAAATCCTCTATGTGGCGCCCGAGTCCCTGACCAAGGAAGAGAACATCAACCTGTTGCGCGGCGTGAAGATTTCCTTCTACGCCGTGGATGAAGCGCACTGTATCTCGGAGTGGGGACACGATTTCCGCCCCGAGTACCGGCGCATCCGCAACCTGGTGGACACCATCGGCCGCGCGCCGATCATCGCCCTCACGGCGACGGCCACCCCGAAAGTCCAGAGCGACATTCTCAAGACCCTGGGTATTCCGGGTGCGGCGATTTTCAAGTCCTCCTTCAACCGCCCGAACCTGGTGTATGAAATCCGGGACAAGCTGGAGCCGGAGAAGGACATCATCAAGTATATCCACCAGCACCGGGGAAAATCGGGCATCGTCTATTGCCTGAGCCGCAAGAAAGTGGAGGAACTCTCGTCGCTGCTCTGCATCAACGGCATCAAGGCGCTGCCTTACCACGCGGGGCTGGATGCCAAGACGCGCGCCGAGAACCAGGACAAGTTCCTGATGGAGGAGGTGAACGTCATCGTGGCGACGATCGCCTTCGGAATGGGCATCGACAAGCCCGACGTGCGCTTCGTCATCCATTATGACATCCCCAAGAGCATAGAAAGCTACTACCAGGAGACCGGACGGGCCGGTCGCGACGGGCAGGAAGGCGAGTGTATCGCCTACTACAGCTACTCGGACATCCGCAAGTTCGAGAAATTTATGCAGGGAAAGCCCATCGCCGAGCAGGAAATCAGCCGGCAACTGCTCTCGGAGGTGGTGGCCTACGCCGAATCGAGCCAGTGCCGCCGGAAGTTGCTGCTCAATTACTTCGGCGAGGATTACGGGCACCCTTCCTGCGGGGCCTGCGACAACTGCCTGCATCCGCGTCCCACCTTCGACGGAAGGGCGGAGATGAAGCTGGTGCTGCAGCTGGTGGACTCGCTTCCCGAGCATTTCAAGACGGACCACCTGGCCTGCATCCTTGCGGGGGTGAGCAATTCGATGATTGCCTCCTTCAAGCACAACAAACTGGACTTTTTCGGGAAAGGCGCCCCGCACAGCGACCGTTTCTGGTGTACGGTCATCCACCAGGGACTGACCCTGCACCTGCTGGAGAAGGAAATCGAAACCTACGGCCTGATTTCACTGACCGACGCCGGCCGGGAATTCCTCAAACATCCCTACGAACTGCAGCTGGTGGAGGACCGCCAGTTCTCCAAGGCGGTGGAAGAAGAGGAGGACGAGGAGAGCGTGGCCGCCACGGCGGCTGCCGCTTCCGGCGGAGGCGGAGATGCGACGCTGCTCTCGATGCTCAAGGATTTGCGCAAATCCCAGGCACACAAACTCAAACTCCAGCCCTGGATTATCTTCAGCGACCCTGCGCTGGAGGATATGACCCTCCTTTACCCCGTCAGTTATGAAGACCTGCAGAAGTGTCAGGGCGTAGGCGAGGGGAAGGCCCGCAAGTTCGGCGGCCCCTTCATCGAGCTCATCAAGCGCTATGTGGAGGAGAACGAGATCAGCCGTCCGGATGACTTCGTGGTGAAGTCCGCGCCGACCAAATCGGAGAATAAAATTTTCATTATCAAGAGTGTGGACCGTCAGATGTCCTTCGAGGACATCGCCTCCGCGCGGGATATGGAAATCGAGGACCTGGTGAGCGAGATGGAGTCCATTGTCTCCACCGGCACCAAACTCAATATCGACTACGAAATCCGGGAAGCCCTGGACGAGGAGGTCGTGGAGGAAATCTACGATTATTTCAAGAACGAAGCGGTATCGGATTCCGTCGAGGATGCCATCCGGGCGCTGGGGGCGGACTATGATGAGATGGAAATCCGCCTGGTGCGCATCAAATTCCTTTGTGAGATTGCTTCATGATTCCCAGGGAAACGGTGCAGCAGATTCTCGACACGGCCCGCATCGAGGATGTCGTGTCCGATTTCGTGGCGCTCAAGCGTCGCGGCGCCAGTTTCGTGGCCTGCTGTCCCTTCCATAACGAGAAGACGCCGTCCTTTTACGTTACGCCCTCCAAGGGGATTTTCAAGTGCTTCGGCTGCGGGAAATCCGGAACGGCGGTGGGCTTTGTGATGGAACACGAACACGCCTCCTATGTGGAGGCGCTTCGCTATCTGGCCCGCAAATACCACATCGAAATCCGGGAAGAGGAGGAAAGCGCCGAGGAAATCGCCCGCCGCCAGCACAGCGAAAGCCTGCTGCTTGCGAGCGAATGGGCGCAGAAGTTCTTTGCGGACCAGTTGCGCTCCGGCGAGGGCCGGGCGGTGGGTTACGCCTATTTCCGCTCCCGCGCGCTGACCGACGAGAGCATTGCCAAATTCGGCCTGGGCTGGGCGCCCTCGTCGCGCACGGCGCTGCTGGATGCGGCCCGGCAGGCGGGATACAAGGAAGAATACCTGCTGGAAGCCGGCCTAGTGCGTCACAAGGAGGAAGGCGGTCCGCTGGTGGACAAGTTCGTGGAACGGGTCACCTTCCCGATTCACTCCCTGAGCGGCCGCGTCATTGCCTTCAGCTGCCGCACGCTGCGCGCGGACAATCCCGCCAAATACGTCAATTCCCCCGAGACGGAAATCTATAAAAAGAGCCGCGTCCTGTATGGTCTCTATCAGGCCAAGACGGAAATCGCCCGCCGGGACGAATGTATTCTCGTCGAGGGGAACCTCGATATGGTGATGATGCACCAGAAGGGGATTACCAATGTCGTCGCGACCTGCGGGACGGCGCTGACCGTGGAGCAGATCCGCCTGGTGCGCAAGTTCACCCAGAACATGACCATCATGTACGACGGGGACTCCGCCGGCATCAAGGCGGCCATCCGCGGACTGGACCTGGTGCTCGCCGAGGGGATGAACGTGCACATCGTCCTTCTGCCCGAGGGCGAAGACCCCGATTCCTTCAGCCGCGTCCGCGAGCGCGAGGAGGTGGAAGCGTACATCCGGGAGCATTCCGTGGATTTCATCTCTTTCAAGACCGACCTGCTGCTCGCCGAAGCCGGCGGGGACCCTCTGCGGAAGGCCAACCTGATCAACGATATCGCCGATACGATTGCGCGCATCCCCGATGCCATCAAACGCTCGGTCTATGTGGAGTCGGTCGCAATGCGCTTCGATATCGGCCGCGACATCCTCTTCGAGCGCATTACGAAAACCCTGCGCGCCGAAGCGGAACGGCCCCGCAATGCGCTGCCCGCGGAAGCCCCGCAACCGGCGCAGAGCGCGTCGGAGCCGCTGGAACTGCCCCTGGAGAACGTGACGCTCGCGGGTGCCGAATCGGACCTGTTGTGCTTCCTGCTGACGCACGGCTGCGATATCCTCGCCTTCCCGACGGACTCCGAATTCAGTACCGGCAACGAGGCGGACAACCCCAGTGTGGCGGACTTTATCCGGAACGCGCTGGAAGCCGACGGTACGCAGTTCGCCAACTCCGCGTACCGGCGTCTATATGACGCCTATATGGCGCTCTATGACCAGGGGCTCGCGCAGGATGTCATCCTGCGGACCCTGCTCGACGGGGAAGACCGCACCTCCGCCCTGCTGGCCGCGCAGTTCTCGACGGAAAAATACCGCCTGAGCGTCAAGGTCTTTGAAGAAGCGCTGACGACGCCCGCCTCCTGGCTCGTCATTTTCGTGCCGCGGGCCATCCTTTATTATATGGAACGCCGGGTGTTTGACAGCATCAACCGCCTGAACCGGTCGCTGGAAGGGGCAGGGGAGGAAGAGCAGCTGGAAATGATGCAGAAAATCATCAAATTGCAGGCCGCCCAGCGGAGAATCAAAATGAAATTAGGAAGAGAATAAGTTATGGAAAAGAAAAGAACCCTTGTCACCTGTGCCTTGCCCTACGCCAACGGTCCCGTCCATATCGGGCACCTGGCCGGCGTCTATGTGCCTGCTGACATTTACGTCCGCTACCTGCGCCTGCGCGGGGAGGACGTGCTCTTTATCTGCGGATCGGACGAGCACGGCGTGCCCATCACCATCAAGGCCCGCGAGCAGGGCTGCACGCCCCAGGATATCGTGGACAAGTACCACGGCATCATCAAGGACTCATTCGGCCGGCTCGGAATCAATTTTGACATCTATTCCCGCACCACGTCCAAGGTGCACGAGAAGAACGCTTCGGATTTCTTTCGCAAGCTCTATGACGACGGGGCCTTCATCACCCGCGAGAGCGAGCAGTACTATGACCCGGAGGCGAAGACCTTCCTGGCGGACCGCTATATCGCCGGAACCTGCCCGCGTTGCGGAAATCCCGGTGCCTACGGCGACCAGTGCGAGAAGTGCGGCTCCACCCTCAGTCCGGAAGAACTCATCGACCCGCATTCCCGCCTGAGCGGCGCCACGCCCGTGAAGAAAAAGACCACGCACTGGTATCTTCCGCTGGACAAGTACGAGAAATGGCTTTCCGAGTGGATTCTGGACGGGCACAAGGAATGGAAGACGAATGTGTACGGCCAGTGTAAGAGCTGGATCGACGGCGGATTGCAGCCGCGTGCCGTGAGCCGCGACCTGGACTGGGGCGTGCCCGTGCCCGTGGAAGGGGCGGAAGGCAAGGTGCTCTATGTCTGGTTCGACGCGCCCATCGGCTACATTTCCAATACGCAGGAACTCCTGCCGCAGAGCTGGGAAAAGTGGTGGAAGGACGCCGATACCTCGCTGATTCACTTTATCGGCAAGGACAACATCGTCTTCCACTGCATCGTCTTCCCGTCGATGCTCAAGGCGCACGGCGGCTATATCCTGCCGCAGAACGTGCCGGCCAACGAGTTCCTGAACCTCGAGGGAGACAAGATTTCCACCTCCCGCGGCTGGGCGGTCTGGGCGCACGAGTACCTGGCCGATTTCCCGGGCAAGGAGGACGTGATGCGCTATGTGCTCACGGCCAACGCCCCGGAGACCAAGGACAACGACTTCTCCTGGAAAGATTTCCAGCAGCGCAACAACAGCGAACTGGTGGCGATTTTCGGCAACTTCGTGAACCGGGCGGTCGTGCTGACGCACAAATACTTCGGCGGCGTCGTCCCCGCGTGCGGACCGCTGCAGGAAATCGACCGCGAGGCGCTCGCCGCCCTGCCGGAACTGCGTGCGTCGATGGAAGCCAACCTTTCCGCCTTCCGTTTCCGCGAAGCGCTCAAGGATGCGATGGGGATTGCCCGCGTGGGCAACAAGTACATCTCCGATACCGAGCCCTGGAAGGTGGCCAAGACCGACCTGGAGCGCGCCGGAACCATCCTGAATATTTCCCTGCAGATTTGCGCGAGCCTTGCGCTGGCCTTCGAGCCCTTTACCCCCTTCGCCGCGGAGCGCCTGCGGGAAATGTTGAAAGTGGGCGTCGATGCGGGAACCGACCACCGCAGCGGCGAAGCCGAGACGGTCAATACCTTCCGCGAAGGCGAAGCGGCGGCCCTGCATACCGGTGCCGCCCCGTCCGAAGGGCTGGTGCTGCGTTGGGATCTGCTCGGGCGGGCCGATATCCTTCCCGCCGGCCACGCCATCGGCGAGGCGAAACTGCTTTTCGAGAAAGTGGAGGATGAGGCTATCCAGAAGCAGCTGGACCGGCTGGAGGCCATCCGCAAGCAGCTGGAGGCCGCCAAGAAAGCCGAAGAGGCGGCCCGCGTGACGCCGCAGAAGGCGGAATGCAGTTTCGAGGATTTTGAAAAAATGGATATCCGTACCGCCACCGTGCTGGAAGCGGAGCGGGTGCCCAAGACCGACAAACTGCTCAAACTGACCATCGACACGGGGATGGACCGCCGGACCATCGTCTCCGGCATCGCGGAGTTCTATACGCCGGAGCAGATGCTCGGCAAGCAGATCTGCATCCTGGCGAACCTTGCCCCGCGCGTCATCCGCGGCATCGAATCCAAGGGAATGATTCTGATGGCCCGCCAGAACGACGGGAAGATGCGTTTCCTCACGCCGCAGGAAGTCCTCTCCAACGGCGCCCAGATAGGCTGAAATTACCCGTAAATAGTTCAAAACAGCCCCTTCCGCCTTTTGCTGGATTCTCAAAATGTTTTCCTTGATTTTATGTTGGATTCTCAAAAAGTTGCCTTTTTTGGGTGCTTTTTTGGCCTGAGGCGGAAATTGGTTTTGGGTCGAAATTGTCCCTTGGGGCGGAAAATGGCGGCTTATTTTTGCAAGAAATTTAATTTCTTGTAAAGTATGATTTTTTGAGCTAATGGTTAGTTATAAAAGTGTGAACTAAATGTACTTTATCTGTGAAATTTTTCAAGATAAAGCGCAAAAAGGTCGCACTTTTTA
>CACYHC010000005.1 GCA_902774145.1 uncultured Bacteroidia bacterium | reverse complement strand
CCCCGGAGCTTTTCGCAGCTTACCACGTCTTTCTTCGCCTCCGGAAGCCAAGGCATCCTCCGTTCGCTCTTCTAATCTTTCTCGCTCTTTGTGAATCTTATTTCTTCACTCGTTTTGCCTATTTCGAAATTGTAGTCCGCTTATCTCTACGAAAAAACTCGTATTCATTACAGACTAATTTAATTTCTATCTTCTCGTTTTTTAACCTCTTAATCTCTCTCAATATTTTCAAAGAACTGTCCCCTTTTCGAAAGGGGATGCAAAGATACACACTTTTTTTAAAGTGGCAAATTTTTTTTGAAATATTTTCAGCAATTTTCCGGGCCCGCTCAGGCCGCCTTCCTGCTGAAAAGGGCTATGATATTGAGTATGACCGCCGAAGCCTTTTGCATACTCTCCAGCGGCACCCACTCCATTTTTCCGTGGAAATTCAGTCCGCCCGCAAAAATGTTGGGACAAGGCAGTCCCTTGAAGGAAAGGTTCGCACCGTCCGTACCGCCGCGGATAGGCTGCACGCGTGGCTCGACCCCGGCGAGGCGCATCGCCTCCATCGCCGTTTCGATGATATGATAGTGCGGTTCCACCTGCTCGCGCATATTATAATATTGGTGCTTGATTTCCGCGCAGACCGTACCCTCGCCGTATTTGGCGTTCATAAAATCCGCGCAGCGCTGCACGAAGGCCTTGCGCTCCTCATAGCGCGCGAGCGAATGGTCTCTTATAATATAGGTAAGCTCCGCTTCCTCCACCGTGCCCTTCATGCCGATCAGGTGATAGAAGCCCTCATAGCCCTCAGTATATTCCGGTTTCTCAGCGTCGGGCAGCATCGCATTGAACTCCATCGCCAGACGCATCGCGTTCTTCATCTTGCCCTTCGCATAGCCGGGATGCACGTTCAGGCCGTTGAAACGGAGGGTCGCCGCCGCCGCATTGAAATTCTCGAACTCCAGTTCGCCCACCTCGCCGCCATCCATCGTATAGGCATAATCGGCGCCGAAGCGCTTCACGTCAAACTTCACCACACCGCGGCCGATTTCCTCGTCCGGCGTAAAGCCGATGCAGATTTTCCCGTGCTTCACCTCCGGGTGCGCCACCAGATACTGCACCGCATCCATAATTTCCGCCACACCGGCCTTGTCATCCGCGCCGAGCAGCGTCGTCCCATCGGTCGTAATCAGCGTCTCGCCCTTGTGCGCAAGCAATTCCGGAAAGTCCGACGGCGACAGAAACAGCCCTTCCACCCCTTTCAACGCAATGGGGCCGCCGTCATAATTCGGGACAATCTGCGGCTTCACGCCCTTCCCGGACGCATCCGGCGACGTATCCACGTGCGCGATAAAGCCCACGGCAGGCACCTTCTCCGCCAGATTCGACGGCAGCACCGCCATTACATAGCCAAACTCGTCAAGCGTCGCATCCACCCCCATCGCCACCAACTCATCACGCAGCAACCGCAGCAAATCCAACTGCTTCGCGGTAGACGGCTGGCTCTCCGAGTTCTCATCGCTCTGCGTATCCACCGCTACATAGCGCAGAAATCTATCCAATAATTTTTCCATAGAGTTAATCTGTTTGTTTCATCGAGGCGAAAATCATATAGCCGCAAAGCAGCAGGAACGGCACAATCGCGATCATTTCGGCAGGCGCCGCCCCGCCGGCAAGCGGCGTATTCCACGCGGTCATCATCACGTCGACGCCGGCAAAACGCAGCACCGCGGACACGACGCCCATCAGCGCACCTCCGGCGATAAAGCCGCTGGCGATGAGCGTGCCCTTCTCGCTGCGCGCCCGATTGACCTCCGCATCCTTGCTGCGGCTGCCCACATACCAGGAAATCGCTCCGCCGACCAGCAGCGGGAGATTCAGGTCCAGGGGAATGAACATCCCCAGGCAAAACGCCAGCGCAGGCACCTTACAGAGCGTCAGCAACACCGCAATCAGCGCGCCGATCCCATAAAGCAGCCAGGGAGCGCCGCCCCCGTTCATCATGGGCTGGATGACCGCCGCCATCGCATTGGCCTGCGGGGCCACCAGGGCGCCCTCGCCGGTAAAACCGTAGGTCTGGTTGAGCACCAGCATCACCGCGCCGACGGTCGCCGCCGACACGAGCGTCCCCACGAACTTCCAGGTTTCCTGCTTCGCAGGGGTTGTCCCGATCCAATAGCCGATTTTGAAGTCCGTCACCAGGCCGCCCGCCATCGAAAGCGCCGTACAGACCACGCCGCCGATCACCATCGCCGCCACCATGCCGGCATTTCCTTTCAGGCCCGCGGCAACCAGTACCAACGCCGTAATAATCAGCGTCATAATCGTCATTCCACTGACCGGATTCGAGCCCACAATGGCAATGGCATTCGCCGCCACGGTCGTAAACAGGAAGGCGATGACCGCCACCACCGCCACGCCGATCAGCGCCTGCCAGAGCGTTTCCACTACCCCGCCGAAGGCAAAGAAGGCAAAGACCGCCAGCAGCGTCAGCGCAATGCCGAAAACGACGATACGCATCGGCAAGTCGCGCTGCGAACGCTCCGTCTCGACGGGTGCGGCCCCCTTCTTCCGGGAGAACTCGCCGAGCGCCAGCCCCACTGCATTTTTGATAACGCCGGAGGACTTGATGATGCCGATAATGCCCGCCACTGCGATACCGCCGATACCGATATGCCGCGCATAGGTGCGGAAAATCACGTCCGGAGACATCTCCGACACGGTCTGCGCGATGCCCGTTCCCATCGGATCCAGCACCTGCGCGCCGAAGAAGACGTTCATCAGCGGAATGATCAGGAACCAGACGAGGAAACTGCCGCAGCAGATGATAAATGCATATTTGAGCCCGACGATGTAGCCCAGTCCCAGGACGGCGGCGCCGGTATTGAGTTTCACGACGACCTTCGCCTTGTCGGAAATCACCTGTCCTACATGCAGCACCGTGGACGAAAGCGTCTCGCTCCAGGCCCCGAAGGTGGCCACGACAAAGTCATAGAGCCCGCCCACCAGGCCGCTCAGCAGCAGGATGCGGGTACTCTTCCCGCCCTGTTCACCGCTCAACAGCACCTGGGTCGTCGCCGTGGCTTCCGGGAAGGGATATTTCCCGTCCATTTCCTGCACGAAGTATTTGCGGAACGGAATCAGGAAAAGAATGCCGAGGAAACCGCCCAGCAGCGACGACAGGAACATCTGCGTGAAACTCACGTCCAGCCCCAGGATATAAATGGCGGGAAGGGTAAAAATCGCCCCCGCCACAATCACGCCGGAACAGGCGCCGATCGACTGGATAATCACGTTCTGTCCGATGCCGTCCTTCTTCCCGAGCGCGCCCGTCACCCCCACGGCGATAATGGCGATGGGAATGGCCGCCTCGAATACTTGTCCGACTTTCAGTCCCAGATAGGCGGCCGCCGCCGAGAACAGCACGGCCATCAGCAAGCCCATCGTCACGGAATACGGCGTAACCTCAAGGCTCGCGTCGTTTACTTTCCTCTTTGCGTTTTCTTTGTTCATACTGAGCAATGTATTTTTCCAGCCGGCGCCGGTCTCTGGCTTCTTCACGGTCGCGGCGACGCACCTGTCTGAGGGTGCGTTTGCGTTTCTTTTCGAGTTTCTTCAGGTCTTTGGCCGCCTTCTTCGCGGCATCCAGGGAATCCAGCCGGGCCCACTTGGCGTCACGCTCGGCGGTACGCAGCGAATCGGCCAGGCGGGCGGCTTCGCGGCGCTCGTCAGCGCGCGCCTGCCGCTCACGGCGCAGGGAATCCCTGCGGAGGCGTTCCAACTGCGCTGCCGAAGGGGGCGGAGGCGGAGGAGGGGGCGGAAGCAGCGTATCTACGCGCTGCCCCAGCGAATCGACTGGCGGAGGAGGCGGTGGCGGCAGCGACGCGACGGAATCGGCCGGCGGCACGCCCAAGCTGTCAGCAGGGGGCGGAAGAGGTGGAAGTTCCAGGCTGTCCGCCGGAGGGGGCGGCGGCAGTTCCGGACTGTCTGCCGGAGGAACCGGAGGAGGCGGGGGCGGAACGTCCTTGGACGGCTTCCCCTTCTTTCCTTTTTCCTTCTTATCAGTCTTGACCGGCTTTTCACGCGGCGGCGGGACGATGCCCTGCTTGCGGAGGGCGATATCCTCCCATATGCCTTCCATATAGCCCGGGAAATAGAAAATCGTCTGCGGGAAGGCCGGCCTGGGCCGCGCCGAATATTCCGCGCGCTCCGTAGCCCTGTATTCCTTGGTGGTAATGTCCCTGCGGCCTTTGGGACGCCGTTCCGGCTCCCAGTTGAAGCCCTTCATCCGTTTGTCCTCGGAGGGCATCTGGGCCAGAGGGAACGCATCGTTCTTGGGCGTCTCGAAATAATACACCCGGTCCACATCCCCGTCTTTCAGGGTGGCTGAAAGCATCTTGCTCTGCACCTTGTTCGCCGTGGCAATCTGTCCGTTTTCTTCCAGATAGAAGAGCGCCACCGCACCCCCCAGGGCATCAAAGCGGCGCAGGGCCGCCGTCGTGTCAAAGTAGGCCATCACCTCGGCGCCCTTGATCTGGTTGAAAAGCAGGGTGTCTTCCTGGGTAATGATAAAGGCTTCGGAAAGCAGGTTGGCCTTTTCCAGTTTTCCGTTGTGAATCAGGACATAGACGCTGTCGGCGGTGTACTGCCGGTTGCCGGCGTTCCAGATAAACGGCGTTCCGTAGAAGCGGGCGATGGAATCGAGGTCCGTATAATCGAGCGAATCGCAGCGCACCTGGATATCCTCCCGGAAAATGCGCACGTCGCCGGTCGCATAAAGGAAGCCGATTTTGGTCGTATCGATGACCGGCGGCAGGGAATCCACGGGAGCGCTCAGCGAATCCGCCGGAGCGGGGGCCGCAGTGGTATCGGGGGTCTCTGCGGACGGTGGCAGTTCCTCCCCTGCCCTGGCACCGGGCCCCTTGCCGGCCTTCGGGCTGTAACCGTGCTCGCGCTGTTCCTTTTCCTCCCGGGCCTTGGCCGCCGCTTCCGCCGCTGCCTTCGCCGCCTGGGCGCGGTATTCCTGTACGGCATCGACGCTTAAATCGGCGATGCGGGACTCCGCTTTTTTAAGAATGTACGCCGGGATGCTGTCGTGGCGGACGGTGCGATAGACCAAGCGGTCCGCGCCGACATACGCCGTATCGGTCTTCCCATTTTCTTCCTCGACGATGGCGGCGGCGACATTGCGTTCCATCGTAACCGTTTCCGTACTGTCCAGATAGTGGATGCGGTCGGCGAAGGAGGTTACGCCGCGCACCGTGTCCCGCAGCTGCGCATTGCCGCGCAGGAGGAGTTCGCCGGTTTCCCGGTACACATACATCGTATCCGCCCAGCCCTCGCGTTCGGGCGTCAGGCCGTGCACCTCGTCGGTAAAGAAGAAAACCTGGGCCTCGCGCGCGTACCAGCCGCTGCGCGAGGAGAGCATATTGTCGCCGTTCCAGAAATCGATGGGCTCCACGAAATCCGCCCGCGCGATGCGCGAATCGTACTCCAGCGCCTCCGTCTTGACGAAGACGGAATCCGTGAACATATTGACATTGCCCGAAAAGGTGAAAAATTCCGTCTTGGAGTCGTAGGTGCCGTCCGCACTCTCGATGACCTGCCCATCCTCGTCACGCATCGAGGCGCCCTTGCTGAAGACGGCCACACTGTCGCGGGTGTTGTAATCCAGGTGCTGCGTGCGCAGCAGGTTTTTCCGCTTGTTCTCCAACTGCACCAGCACGCCGGAAAAGATAGCCAGGTCTTCGTCGATGACATAGGTCAGGCGCTCGCTGGTCAGGCGCGTATCCCCCTGAATCAGTTTGACGTGACCCGTGGCCAGGATGATTTTGGTATCGACGTTCCAATCGGCGGTATCGCTGATCAGATACATCCCGTTGTGCAGAAAAGTGGCGCTGAGCGCCTTACGGTGCTGTTCGCCGAAAAGCTGGTACTGCTGGAGAGACTGCGCCTTGAGCAGATAGACGAGATTCTCCTCGTCGTCTTTCCCTTTGGCCGATTTTTTGGGCGGATTCTGGGCAAGCAGGGCGAGGGTCACGGCGGAGAGCAAGAGCACCGCCAGGCGGGAAATTACTTTCCTTTGAATTTTGAAGCCCATCCTGCCCTTGAGAATTCACAATCCTTGAAAAGCGGATCGATGACGATATAGGTCGTCGTGATTTTTTTGTCGATGAAACGGTCGATTTCCTGTGCCTGCCGCTTCTGTTGCACGAGTTCCAGCAGTTCCGTGTAATCCTTCTCGAAAGTGGCCGTGTGCGCGGGGACAATCTTGTCCAGCCGCACGATTTTATAGACCAGGTTGCCGTCCCGGCCCTCGTTGTCCAGCGACTCGATGGGCTCGGAGATTTCCCCTTCCTTAAGGTCTTTGACCGCCTTGTAGTCCTGGGGCTTGAGCTGGTCGATTTCAAAATAGGCCGAACCGGTGCCGGGATCCGCCATCTGCCCGCCGTTGGTGCGCGTGGCAGGGTCCTCGGAATAGAAGGCCGCGGCCAGCTGGAAAGTGATTTTCCCGCTGTCGATCTGGGTTTTCAGGCTGTCCAGGGTTTTGAAGGCCTTTTCCCTGTCGCCGGAGGTGTACTGCGGATGCAACAGGATGTGCCGGGCATTGAACATATCGCCCTTCTTCTCCAGCACCTCGATGATGTGGAAGCCGTCCGGGGTCTCCACAATCTGGGAAATCACGCCGGGCTTGAGGGACATCGCCGCATCGGAGAAGGCCGGCCAGAAGATGGACTTCGAGGCCATACCCAGTTCCCCGCCCTTGCGGGCGCTGCCAGGATCTTCGGAATACAGACGGGCCAGCGTGGAGAACTTTTCTCCGTTCAGGATGCGTTCCCGCAGGGCCAGGAGTTTTTCCTTGACCGCCAGCGCCGCCGCTTCCCGGTCCGGATAGATGCAAATCTGGCTGAGCCGGTACTTGATAGGCACGACGGGCAGGGACGCCACGTTCGCCGTATCCAAGAACTGCCGGACGTCATAGGGCGTCAGTTCGGGCATCGTCGATGCCACCTGCTGCTGTTCCTGCTGGGTGAGGGAACTTTCTTCGAGTTGCCGGCGCCATTCCTGGCGGAGTTTGTAGAGCGGCATCCCGAAGTACTCTTCCAGCGCCTCATCCCCGCCCAGGGCGGTCCGCGCCTGATCGATGCGCTGCGAGAGCATCGCCTCCACATTGTCCGCATTGATAGAGAGGGAATCCAGACGCGCCTGCATCAGCAGCAGCTTCGTCTCCATCATCTTCTCCAGCAGTTCACAGCGCATACCGCGGTCCGACGAAAGCCCCTGCGCGTGCGCCACGCGGATTTCCGATTCTACATCGGAAAGGGTAATCAGCTCATTCCCCACGACGGCGGCTACCCGGTCGATGACACCGCCGGAATACTTCTGCGCCCCCGCCGCCAGCGGCAGGGACAGCAGCAGGACCATCGTGAAGAGAATGCGCCGCATTATTTCTTTGCGGTGGCGCTGACGGCTTCGCTCAGACGGGTGTACAGCGCGTCGGTCTTTTCGAGAATCTCTTTGCGCAGACCGGTGAAATGCGCCTTGGCAGAACCCTCGTACTTCTCGTTCACCTTGTCCCTGAGGGTGTTGTAAAGCTCAATCGCCTCTTCCATCAGGCCGGCGACCTTCTCCTCGGGAACATTCCCGTTCACCGCCGCCACGACGGAACAATCCTCGATAAATGCGCCAAGCACGTACTCGATGTCTTTCTTGATGTCTCTGAGATTCATAGCAGTAATAGTTTAATCGTGCAAATATATAAAATTTTACTGAGCTTTCACAGCCAGAGTTCGGCAAAAGTGTGGTAGGGGCTCATCCGGTTGTGGTCCACCTTTCCTTTGATGCCGGAGGTATGGGAGATTTTGTACTGCCAGATGCTCCAGTCGGTAAAACTGACGTACGCTTCGGAGGAGTCCACCTCCCCGCACCAGTAGAGACAATCCCCGAAGGATCCGGCAAAGTTCTTCAGGTAGAAAGCCTGTTTACTGTAAAGAATCGGCTTCTTGCCGTAGTATTGTTCGCAAAGGTCCACCCAGATGCGGACCTGCGCCTGCAGGTCCCGGCGGGAAAGGATATGGCCGGGCGTCTGTTTTTCGATATCCAGGACGGGAATTAAATCGATGGCGTCGCGGTGGACCGTCCGCCGGAAATTTTCAAACTGCGAAGCCGCATCCGACGACGTGGTCATAAAATGATAGGCGCCCACGGGAATCTTCGCCGCCCGCGCCCCCCTTTGGTTGCGCTTCCAGTCCGGATCCACCCAGTTGCTGCCTTCCGTGGCCTTGATGAAGATGAAATCGGCCTTGACCGCCTTCCAGTCCGTCACGACATTGTGATGGGAAATATCCAGCCCCTCCGGAACACGGCCACTCCCCCCGCCCAGGCAGCTGCAGAGCGTGGTGATAAGACAAAAAAAGGCTGCGAACTTCGTAGCCTTCCCTTTTGCATTCGCCAAAACGCCGGAAATTACTCGGCCTTGGGGCACTTCTCGCAAGCCTTTTCGCAAGCCTTTTCGCAAGCCTTTTCGCAAGCTTCCTCGCAAGCCTTGGTGGAGTCAGCGCAGCACTTGTCGCAAGCGGCGGAATCCGCCTCAGCGCAAGCAGCGCAAGCCTCAGTCGTAGCTTCCTCGGCAGCAGCCTCAGCCTTCTTGCAGTTTCCGCAAGCGCAGGAAACAGAAGCGAAGAGCATCGCGGCGAATGCGAGCGTCATGAAAACCTTCTTCATTTTACTACTTTTTTATAGGTTAAACGGTAATACGTCTAAAACGGGCGCAAATTTATTCACTTTTTATGAGAAAGCAAAAAAAAATGCGAAAATCTTCATCGTTGTAATTCAAATACTTCCATATCGGAGACCTTCCCCCCGTCGATGCGGAAACGCAGGGCGGTCCGCACCAGTTGCCAGCCCTGCAAGCCACAGGCGCCCGGATTGACATACAACAGGTCATAGTGCGTATCCCGCATCACCTTCAGTATGTGGGAATGGCCGCAGACAAACAACTGGGGGCGATAGCGCTCAATCAGCTGCTTCGCCTCCGGATAATAATGCCCGGGAGAGCCGCCGATATGCGTCATCAGCACGCGCATTCCCCCGCATTCGAAAAACTGCGAAGCCGGATAGGCATAGCGGATGGAACTGCCGTCGCAGTTGCCGTACACGCCGGTAACCGGCTTGAACGCTTCGATTCGGGCAGAAAAAGCCTCGTCCCCGCCCCAGTCTCCGGCGTGCCAGAGCACGTCGACGGGTTCCAGGAACGGCTTCAAGCGCTCGTCGAATACCCCGTGCGTATCCGAAATCAGGCCGACGTACATAAGTATTTGATATATAGCGCCGATACTGCCGCAAGCGCCGCCGTCTCAGTCCGCAGCCGGGAAGGCCCCAGGTGCACCGGAATGAAGCCCGCATCGAGCGCCAGCCGCGCTTCCTCGCGTGAAAAATCGCCTTCGGGGCCGATAAGGACGTAGACCGGCCGCCCGGGCTGCACGTCCAGCACATCGCCGATCGCCTTGCGCGGCACCCTCTCTTCATCAAAGCAATACGCAATCAATTTAAGCGCGGAAGGGTCGCAGCTGCGAATGAACTCCCGCACGCCGAGCGGCTCCGCTACCTCCGGAATGCGCCCTTTGAGCGACTGCTTCGACGCGGAGAGCAGGATTTTTTTCAGGCGGTCGGTCTTAAAGACGCGCCGTTCGCTGTGGTCGCCGATGACCGGAACAATCGCGTCCACACCCATCTCAGTGGCCTTTTCCGCGAACCACTCGTAGCGCTCGTTCCTTTTGGTGGGACAGACGGCCATCGTGAGATGATAGGGAACCGTCCCCCAGTCGGGAATCTGTTCGAGCACCTGCGCCTGCGCCGCGGTGGGCGAAGCGTCCGAGAGGCGGCAGCGGTAGAGGTTTCCCTTCCCGTCGAAAAGAGACAACTCGTCCCCCACCCGGTACCGCAGGACCTTGACGATATGCCCGGATTCTTCGCGGTCCAGCAAGCAGATGCCGCCGCTGACCTTCTCGGTGTAGAAAATCTCCATCAGGCGCGAAGGATTTGAACCTGCCCGTCCACCTCCAACTTGATGATCTGGGAAGGCTTCCCGGTAGCGCCGGCTTCAAAACGCCGCGGAACGACATAATCCACCGCCGAGCGGATTTCCGGCGCAATGTCCGCAAAGCGCGCCGGTGTGGGTTCTCCGGCGATGTTCGCCGAAGTGGAGACCAGCGGGCGGCGGAAACGCCGGATCAGTTCCCTGCAGAACTCGTGCATCGGAATCCGGATGCCGACGGAGCCGTCTTCGGCCACAGTCGAGGGGGCCAGCCCCTGCGCCCCGGGATAGACGATGGTCATCGGCGCATCGTTCACCTCCACCAAATCGATGGCGATAGAGGGAATCTGTTTGATATAACGGGCCACCATATCCAGGTCGGAGGCCAGCAGTACGAGGGATTTGGACAAATCCCGTTTTTTGATCGCGAAAACCTTCTGGACGGCCGCCTCGTTCGTTGCGTCGCAGCCCAGACCCCAGACCGTATCGGTCGGATACAAAATCACGCCCCCGGCCTTCAGGACCGCCAGGGCTTCCATAAGCATCTCGTTCATTGTCTGTCAAAAAGGGTTCCCTTCGCCCGCCAGTAACGGATGAGCAGCCAGCCGAAGAGCATACCGCCCAGATGCGCGAAATGCGCGATACCGTCCGCAATGCCGGTAATGCCGGTAAAGAGTTCTATCGCCGCGAAGACGATGACCATGGTCCGGGCTTTCATCGTAACGGGCGGGAAAATCAGCGTCAGGCGGCTCTCCGGGAACAGCATCGCAAACGCGATGAGCAGGCCGTAAATGGCACCGGAAGCACCCACCACCGGAGGCAGCGACGCCGCGAAGAAATGCACCTGAATGGCCTCTACGCCCAGATGCAGGCCCGCCGCCCCGAGTCCGCAGACGAAGTAGTAAATCAAGAATTTGCGGGACCCGATAATCTCCTCCACGACACTGCCGAACATATACAGGGTGTACATATTGAAGAAAATATGCCAGAATCCCCCGTGCATAAACATATGCGTGACGATTTGCCACCAGCGGAAATAAGGCAGGGTCGGGTAGAAGAGCGCAAAGGTGCTCATCATGAAGGGTTCGTTGAGCATCGTCGCGACAAAGACGATTACATTGATCAGGATCAGGTTCCTGGTAACCGGAATATTCCTCTGCATATCAGAATTTCTTATCGATTTCTTCCGTCTTCAACAGGGTAAGGGTACGCTTCCCGCCGGGCGTCATCTCCGGATTGGAGGTGGCGAAGAGCGCGTCCAGCAGGCGGCCCGCTTCTTCGGGGCTATGGATTTCGCCTTTGCCCAGGGACTCCAGCGTGGCGATTTTTTCCGCCATTGCGCTGCGCATCAGATCGGGGAGCTGTCCCTCCCGGTTGTCGGAAAGGATGAGCACCAGATCTTCGACCATCCGCTGCACGTGGCCTTCTTCGCAACTGTAACCTTCGGGAACACCGTTCACGACGACGGTATCCGTACCGAAAGGGGTAATGTCGAAGCCCAGGGCGCCGAGCGTCTGCGCATACTGTTCAAACAGCAGGGCCTGTCCGGCGGGCAGCCGCAACTGCACGGGGAACAGCGCCGTCTGCGTCACGCTCTCGCGGCCTTCCAGCGCCCGCATCGTCCGTTCATAGAGAATGCGTTCCCAGGCCCGGCGGACGCTGACAATCATCAGCCCCGAGGCCGTCAGCGACAGGATATATTTTCCCTGCAGGACCATCGCTTGCGGTGCCGGTATCTTTTTCTCTTCAAAGAGGGCCCCGTAATCCTGCGGCATCTCCCGGACAGCCTGCGCGGGACGGCTCTCAAAGGGATTGTACGAAGGATCGAATGCCGGCGAAGGGGCCACCGCAGGGCCCTTGTACGCCGAGAAAGCCTCTCCCAACTGCGGAAGCGGCGGCACATTCTCCATCGAAAAATCGATGCTCGCGCCGAAGGCGTAACGCCCGACCGCCTCCTTGACGGCGGCATAAACGGTCTGGAACACCACGCCTTCCTCCGCAAACTTCACATCCACCTTCGCGGGATGCACATTGACATCCACCTGCTCCGGGGGCATCGTCAGGTAAATGAAATAGGCCGGCGATGCGCCCTCCGCCAACAGCCCCTCATAGGCGTTCATCACCGCCTTGTGCAGGTACGGGCTGCGGAAATAGCGGCCGTTCACGAAGAAAAACTGGTTCCCCTGCGTCTTGCGGGCGGCATCCGGACGCCCCACGAAGCCGCTCACTTCCAGGAAGGAAGTCTTCACGTCGAAGTCCGCCACCTCGTCGGCGACACTTGCGCCGAGCAGGTCCAGAATGCGGAATTTCAGCGACTTGGCCGGTTTGAGCACATACACGTCCTTGCCGTCCCGGCTCAGGGAAAAGCCCAGGTTCGGACGCGTCAGGGCGATGCGGACGAATTCTTCGGTAATGTGCCGGAATTCCGCGGCGTCGCTCTTGAGGAATTTCCTGCGCGCGGGCGTGTTGAAGAAAAGGTTGCGTACCGCGAAATTCGAGCCTTTGGGGGCAGCGACGGCGGAACTCTTCGCATCGCCGGCGGAAATGGAAACCTGGGTACCAGTCTCGTCTCCCTCGCGGCGCGTTTTCAGCGTCACCTCCGCAACGGCGGCGATACTCGCGAGGGCCTCTCCGCGAAATCCGTAGGTGGCAATCGCGCTGAGGTCTTCCGGATCGTGGATTTTGGAGGTGGCGTGCCGCTCGAAGCAGAGCAGTGCGTCCGCCGCGCTCATCCCCACGCCATCGTCGATAACCTGGATCAGGGTCCTGCCGGCGTCGCTGATGATGACCGAGACCTGCCTGGCTCCGGCGTCCACGGCGTTTTCCATCAGTTCCTTGACCACCGATGCGGGCCGCTGGACCACTTCTCCTGCGGCAATCATATTCGCCATCGCGGCGCTCAGTACCCTCAATTCGCCCATTAGAGCAATGTGTAAAATTTAGCGATGAAATAGAGGACGACGAAAATCAGCACCAGCGAGATAATGCCGATGATGCTTTGCGTCCGCCGCAGATGGCTGCGGGATTTCTGGTAATTGCCGCCGCGCAGCGCTCCCTTGATGTAGGAACCGGGCGCATAGGTGCCTTCGGCGGCCTTTTTATCGGCGCTTCCGTCCACGGCACCGAACATCCGCCTGCGCTCTTCCTCGTCTTTATCGTAATAAATCGGCTTGTAGTCGAAGACATTGTGCTCGTTTTCGCCGAAAAAGTTGAATAGTGCCATAGCCTAATGATTCCAGCGCCGGTGGGACCAGAGATAGTTTGCGGGCTGCTCGCGGATCTCCTCCTCCAGAAGGGCGTAATATTTGTCCATGATTTCCTGCACGGAGAGCTTGGAAGCATCCTCGCACAAAGGAACGTATTTCAGTTGATAATGACCGCGGCCGGGGGCGATGTCCATCCGCAGGAAAAAGACCGGCATCGCGAATTTCCGCGCCAGGGCAGCCGAAGCGGACATCGTGCGGCAACGCTGTCCCAGAAAAGTGACTTCAATGTTGTCCGAGCCGTTGTAGTAGGGCCGCTGGTCCGTGTTGACGTTGTAGCATTTTTTCTCGGCGCGGTGTTCCAGCACATAGCGCACGACGCTTTTGGATTCCAGATAGCCTTCGAAATGTTTCCGGTCGTGCAGGGGCGCGAAGCGGTTGTCGCGGAAAAACGCATCCCAGGCGGCGCTGCTCATCTTGCGGTACACAACGCAGAAATTCTGCTCGTTAAAGGGGCTTTCGCCCGCCGGGAAATAATTTTCAATCCCGCCGAAGAGTTCCCAGTTCCCGCAGTGCGAATACATCACCATAATGCTCCTGTCCCCCGTTTTGAAGGGTTCCAGCACCTCAGGGTTGACCACCTCCATAATCCGCGCCTTGCGCAGGCGCTCCGGATTGCGGCAGCCGCCGAACCAGACGGCCTCGGCAAAAATATCGGCGAAGTGACGGTAAAAATCTTTGGTGAGTTCCTTGATTTCCCGATAATTCTTCTCCGGGAAGGCGCGGGACAGGTTGATGATGATATCCGACTTCCGGTAACGGACCAGCGAACCCGCAATCCAGGCCAGGCCTCCCGCCAGAAAGTAATGCACCCGGAGCGGGAGCTTCGAGAGCGGGAAGAAAAAAAGTTTGAGCAGCCAGGCGCCAAAAGGTTTCATAGTTTGCAAAGATAATGATTTTTGTTAGCTTTGCACTTATGGATTTCAGGATTGGACAGGGCTATGATGTTCACGCCCTCAAATTTGGTCTCCCGATGTGGCTGGGAGGGATTCGCATCCCGGACGCACCGGTCGGATTCGTGGCCCACTCGGACGGGGATGTCGCCCTCCACGCACTCTGCGATGCACTGCTTGGCGCCCTGGCACTCGGCGATATCGGCCGGCATTTCCCCGACACTTCCGACGAATGGAAAGGCGCCGACAGCAAGAACTTGCTCTCCGCGGTAATGGGTATGGTGAGCGAACGCGGCTGGAAGGTGGTGAACGCAGACATCACCATCGCCCTGCAGGCCCCTAAAATCGGGATGTACACGGACAAGATGCGCGGCGTCATCGCAGGCATCCTGGGCGTTACGCCGGACCGCGTGAGCGTCAAGGCCACCACCACGGAAAAACTGGGCTTCACCGGCCGCGGAGAAGGCTGTCAGGTCTGGGCTGTCGCACTCCTATCTAAAGAGGACGCCGTTTAGTTTTTGTTAACGAAAAATTTTTTTGCTTTTTAGTAAAAGTATAGTACCTTTGCAGTCCCATTTCTGAGATATGGTGTAATGGTAGCACTACAGATTCTGGCTCTGTCAGTGAGGGTTCGAATCCTTCTATCTCAACAAATCTGCAGCCGGGCGCTGGCGCCCGGTCTTTTAATGACAGGGCTCGTTGAGAGCTTGCTCTCATAAGAGTTCTGGCGTTAAAAGACCAAAGTCGGTGAAACCGACGGGGCTGCAAAATTGTACCGGGCCCGCCGCAGGCGGGAAGGATAGCGCGAGCAAAGCGAGCGGAATCCTTGGTACAAAAACGGCGGGGTAGCTCAGCTGGTTAGAGCGTCGGATTCATAATCCGGAGGTCGTGGGATCGTGACCCACTCCCGCTACAAATCAGTTCCCACCCAGGGGCTGAAACTACATATAAGTCTTGATTGACACTTTCTGCTGTGCGGCAGCCAGAAGTGGCATCGCTATCGCCGCACAAACTGTCAGAAACCTTCTCTTTATCTATTCTATCGATATCTTTATTATATATTTTCCTTTAATGGGGGCATTGTCCGCGCTCCTGAGGGATATCCTGTACAGCTCGGGACCCCATTCATCGGAGATTCTCGGGTCGTCGAGCGCCTTTGTCTCCACGCTTGCTTCCAGTGCTTCGGGATATTCCATCAGCAGCGATCTGCCGTCTTTTTCAATCCTGAGCCGGCCTTTCTTCTGCAGGGTAACTTTACCGGTGGTGATAAAGTGTTCTATGTCCGCCGCCTGCCTGGATGCGAGGCTGAATTCGTCGCTGATTACCAGGGTGGACCCTTTCCGGGATTCCCTGAAAGTGAAGACGCGCTTCCAGCTTTTGCAGGCGGATTCGGGGTAGGCGCCCGCGATGTCCAAGCTGAAAGTGGTTGCGGATGATCCCTTTTTGCATACGGCTTCCCTGGCCCCGTATTCAGTTCCGTTCTTCTGCTGCCCACCGTTGATCACGGGTACGTTGTGCCATAGGGATTGCATCGGCCACAGGGTGTAACGCTCCGCGGAGAATGTCTGCCGCATATATGTGGGCGCGCCCGGGTCGATTATGAGAGGGTGGGAATCGCTAAACAGGATAAAGTTGCCTACATCGTTATGGTTGTGGCTTTCCCCGTTGTGCCCTCCTTTAGCCGCGAAGAAAGTTCCGTCGTCCGCGCGCCGGAAAATCTGCTGGGTCACTGAGTACCAGCGATGCGGGTTTACTTCCGCGCGAAGGGACTGCTGCACTTTATCGAAACCTTCCTTCTTTGAAAGCGCATTAAGGGAATCGAGCCGGGCAGCTATATCCCGGCTGTGCGGCAGATAGTCAAGGATCCTGTACATATCCCTGCCTCCGAGCACCGGCTCAGCGAAGGCCGAGGCATCGTCACTGCCCATGAGGTAAAGGGCGAAATCCTCGCTTTCGCGGCTTCCTACAGCGTGGGCGAAACGCCATATCAGATCCGCAGACACGGTGAGGGTGGCGGTGGCGTCGGCATAGTTCACCACGTATTTCTTTCCGCCGTACCTGCCTATGAAGCAATTGGATTCGTAGTCGGCCAGACGCCTGACCTTGGGGTCGGAAAAGCCGTTGAACGCGCCGCCGGAAGCGTCGTGCATTATCTGCAGATAGTCGTAGAGTTTGCAGGGGCCGTGGGCGAAGTAGAGCGGGCCTTCATCGCAGGAACCGTCGTCCGGCACGCAGTTCATATAGTTGTCCACCATTTTCAGGGACTGGAGCACGGCCTTTTTGACGGTCGCCGTGTCTTCGTGGACCAGCAGGAAGGCGAGCAGGGCGTTGGATGCGCACCAGGGGCACCAGTTGTTTACTGTATTGCCACGAAAGCCGGTCCACCAATGGTCGGTTTCGAAGAAGGGGCGGAATATCTTTTCCTCCAGCGAGATGCGGAGCGCCCTGCGGATAGATGGGTCGATGGCGTCCAGCGGTTCCCGGAAGAAATACCACGCAAAACTGAGGGACATTCCGGCTTCGGCCGAAAAGAGATCTATCAGGCGGAATTCGGGGTCGGCGAGAGCACGCTTGCGCGGCTGCTCTTTGTTATGGGCGGAGAACACCCAGGAAATCTGGCCGGAATACAGCCACATGCAGTCAGCTATCTGCGGGATGAAGCGGCCTTTCCCCTCGGCGAGTTCGCCGGCAATCAGCGAATTCAGCACCCGGATGTTGGTCCTGAGCGGGCGTTCCATCTCGGAACGGTTGCCCGAGCGTTCGAACTCGACATATTGCATAGCCGTGGGCCACTCCCATTTGTAGTCCAGATACTTTTCGGCGCTTTTTACCAGATTCTTCTTCTGAGCCGGGCTAAGCATTGAATCCCATCCGGCACGGTCGGAATAGTCGGGATAAGGCAGCCATTTCGCTCCGGCGGCAAAAGATTCTATCGCTCCGGATTTGCAGAAATCGTCATAAAACCAGTTCCGGCGCTCAGCGGCTCCGGCAGATACGGTCAAGGCCAGTACAAGGCAGGTGGTTATCAGTTTGTTCATCGTTGCGGTTATTGTCAATCACAAAGATAAAACCGCGCCGATGCACCCTTGTTAACTTTTATTCCAAAGTTTTGACATTTTATCCCACCTGATCCGCGGGCGCCTTCTACAGCCTTTCAAGCCTTGTCTTCACGCTTACCGACTGTCCTGCGGGTACTACGAAGGTGAACGCGGCGAAACGCTGGTGATTTTCGTAGAACGGAGCGAATTCCGAAGGCGTGTTCTCAGGCACGGAGATATCGGTGGTATATTCCAGGGGGCAACCTTCTGCATGGAGCAGCATTTTCTTGTCCTTGACGGACAGGACCACACCCTGAGGCGTAAGCTGAACCGAAGCGTCCGTCACAAGGTTCCAGCGCACATGCACGTCTGCCGTGTCCGGCGCAGCTATGCAGTCTGTTACCTCCAGGTGGTCGCAGTCCGCTATGTATATGCCGCGCGTCACGCTTTTCGCATCGGCCGCATACACGGGGCTGAGGTCGAAAAGGCCGCCGCGTTTTTCAGGCGTGTCATAGGTTTCAAGTAGCGTTGCGAGAGCCCGGCAGTCATGGTCGTGGCCGTTGAGCGTCAGCGTGCTGTGCTGCGCATTGTTGTAGCCGTACATTTTCCACCGGAGGGACTCCTGTCCCATCTTCCAGAGATTGCCTCCGAGGGACTTCATCAACCTTTCCGTCTTCTCATATCCCGGAGCCGAAGCCTCGCGCACCCAGCGTACGCCACGGTCCTCATAGACGAACGAGCCGGCATCCATGTGGCCGTGCCCGTTGACGGCCTTGCCGCCCTTGGCGCCAAGATAGATATCATCCCTCTCCCAGCCGGTGCGGGCCATGACCAGCGGGCAGTCCCCGCTTCCGGAGAAAAGCTTTTGCTGCGGGGCCTTGAGGTCTTTCACATTGCAGCGGGAGGCCTGCATGACATACATGAAGCCAAGGCGGTCGGAAAGTTTGTACTTCTGGCCGGATGCCACCGTGCCGTATTCCCTCGCGACCAGCCCGCCCTCGCCGAAGCGGCCGGCGAAATACCATAGCGCAGGCACGCTTTCCCTCTTCGGTCCGGCATCGCCGTAATTGAAGGCAAGGCCGATGTTTCCCGTAGCGAAAAGCATGAACATGGCCGACTGCCGGAACCCCTGGGCGAGGGAAAGCCCGAAGTCCGAACCGAACGCCGAACCCAGGGCTTCGACGGCCACAAGCTGATAGGAGGTTCCGTAGCCCCAGTACATGGGGCCCTCGGGGAAGATGCCGTCCGGAGCATACATCCTTTCCATCGCTGGCTGGATGTCGGCCACGGCCCTGCGAAGAAGCGCTTCGCACCGGGCGGGGTCTTTGTCCCACAATGCGACTGAAGCGCTGAGAAGGGAGGCGTTGAGCACCTGCCCCCAGTTGCCCTTGGCGAGAAAACGCTCCCGGTAGGGCATTGCCTCGGCAGTGTCGAAGAAGTATTCAGTCAGTGCCTTTTCGCACATGGCCCTTGTCGCCGCGGGCATTTTCTTGTAGAGCCAGTCATAGACGATGGACACGCCAAGCGCCATTTCCGCCACGTCCAGATAATGCGAAGGGTTCCAACTTGGGAAAGAGCAGACATCCTCAACGACAGCAAGCGCCCTCTCCAGGTATTTCTTTTCTCCGGAAAACCTGTATGCATACGCGCAGGCCGCCATTTCCCCGAGCGCCTTGCGGCTCACCGGAAGAAGACGCGAAGGGACGGATCCGCTCCTTATGAACTCAAACTTGTGGGCGCCCTCCACGCAGGAAGAAGCAAAATCCATGTACGTGGAGTGCATCTTCACCAAAGCCTCATTCTCCCCTGCGGCAACGGCCTTTTTTATCGCGAACAAGGCCTTGTCGTCCAGGATCAGCCTCGGATGGGCGGCCGTAAGAGACAGACGTTCCGGCACGGAGACCGCCATCACATCTTTTATGAACTTGTTCTGGAGGGGTTCAACTTTCTCCTCCCAGTCTTTATGCCAGGCCGGGGCGATATTTCTCGAACCGTGCGGACGGTGGGGATAATAGACGATCTGCCTCGAAGAAGCGGATGCGGCGTTGTTGTACGCGGCGCTTACGGCGGCCGGATCACAGGTAGTGTCGATATTGCCTGCTTCAATATACAGATTGCCCTTGAAGAGGGACACCAGTACGGCGCCGTCATGATAGGCAAGGACCTCCGGTCCCAGAGGAGTCTTGCACTTCTCGTTATTGGCGCTCGCGGGCCATCCGCTCTTGCGGCCGTCGAGCCGGCCTCCCATGTCCGTCAACGCCGGTACCAGCGCACAGCAGTGGGTCACCCGGCTGTCGATTCCGGCAACTGCAAGCGCCTGTCCGCCACCCTGGCTGTTACCTTTCACCAGCACCCGTTTCCCGTCCCACTGCGGAAGGGTGACGGCATAATCCAGCGCCCGCACGTCGCGAAGGTACATGTTGTGGAAATAATAATCGTCTTTCGAAGAGAAATCCTTCAGCGGATAGTGTCTTAGCTCCCCGGAGTTCAGCTTGTCATAGTACGCCTGCGGCTGGTCGTCCATGAAACCATGGGCGTTGATATCCAGCGCTATGCATCCCAGTTTTGCATTTTCTATAACGTTGGAAGCCGTAGCATAGTTATGCGGCCGGTTCACGCCCGCCCCGTGGAAAAGCATATAGATGGGAAGGGTGCCAGGGGCTGCGCATCTCGGGTAAGCGACATACCCACGGCAAGGATTGCCGTCCGGCATGTTGATCTCGATACGGTAACATTTAAACGCCGCCGAATCGGCCTCGCTCACTCCTACGGCCGGATATGTCTTTACGACAGGCCTGACTTTGCGCATCCTGGCGAGTTCACCGTCCCAATAGCCGCGAAGATCCTTCGGCGTGGCAAAACCGGGAAGGAATTTCTCCGGATCGACCAGAAAGCCTATGCTCACTCCTGAGCGGCCGTCGGACACTGCCGTTATGTTAAGGACCAGAGATTCTCTATCGCTGAAAACTCCGGCAAAGATGCGCTGCGTCCCCATATGGAGCGATATGCCCCGCTGCGAGACCTTCCTTCCGTAGGAGAAGCACTGCAGCAGCAATTCTTTTTCGGGGAGTTTTTCCACCGTAGCCGTCACGATCACTGAATCTCCGGAGGCATAGACCCCGTTTTCACTGTTGAGATTCAGTTTTATGTGGTCATAGTATCCGTCGGCGAAAAGAGGCAGGCCCAGAAGGCCGGCGATCAGGGAGATGATTATCCTTTTCATTTCAATCATGCTTAGTCAATCACAAAGATAGAAGCGCGATGACGCACCCCCGTTAACTATTATCCCAAACTTTTGAATTATTATTTCACGTAGTCCGTGGGCGCCTTGCCGAAGTATTCTTTGAAGGAGCGGGAGAAGTAGGACAGCGAGCCGAAGCCTGTGGAATATGCCTGAAGGCCTATGGTTCCTCCAAAGTACAATTCAAAGTATCAAAATGAGACTTTGGAGTCTCGGGCTTGACACTTTGAACGGATAGGTGCATTTCCCGGTTGGAAAGCAGATTCTGCTCCACTTCCCCTAACCTTCGATTACTGCGACAGTCCGTCGCAGCAATTCATTGTAGTCGGATTCCCCGATAGGAATGACGATTATCTTTGTCATAATGTCAGGCCATCTGCGCCGTTCAGCAGGCTACAGGTCCGGCAACCGGGTCAAAAAGGGGCAATTTCTTCTGGGTTGCAGGCCCTAAGGTACGGCAACCTCTCCAAAAACCATCAAAAACGCCGGGGTTGCCGGACCTGTAGCGCCATTATATCCCCCCCAGGGAATAAAGGCAAAAAAAGTCCGGCATGCGATCAGCACACCGGACCTTAATTATTAAAAACAGTCCCTAGAAATTCAACGCAAGGCCTACGCCGTTCTCGACAACGCCGAGTTTGTAGGTCCACTCACGCGGTTTTGTCTGGTCCTCCACCCAGTTCAGGCGGCCCTTTCCGATAGCCACGAAAGGGATACCGACCGTCAGGGCGACGGCGCCTACGCCAACCATCACCCCGCCGAACGCCACCATCGCATTGCCCAGGCGAGTCGTATTGATCCCCCTTGCCTGCGGATCCCGGGGCGTAGAATTTCTGACGAGAATCGTACCGGCCACCATCTCGGTAACACCGCCGACGATACCGGCGCATCCGCCCCAGATGAGGCCGCGTCCCACCTTGAACTGTTTGCGCGCGCCGACCACCGTCTTGTTATAGATGTCGGCACCCACGATATCCACCAGCTCCGCATTGGAAAGTTCCCTCCCGTTCAGGTCCACAAAATCGGCCCCTTTACGGAAAATCTGGGTAGAATACTGGGCATTGGCGCTCTGTGCAAAGCATAGGAAAGCGGCGACAAAACCCAACAGAATTGCGATTCTTTTCATTTCAGTCCGTTTTACAAATTAAACAATCCCGGAAAAGCCAAGGAAGGCCATTGCCATGATACCCACGGTAATGAAGGCAATCGGCAGCCCCTTGAAAGCCTTGGGAACATCATTTCCGGCGAGATGCTCACGCATCCCGGCGAACAGGATCATCGCCAGGCCGTAGCCGAGGGAAGTCGCCAGGGCATAGACCGTCGCCTCGCCGAGGTTCATCAAGTGCGGCGCACCGCCGAAGCTGAATTCCTTGCTCACCACGGTAATGGCCACGCCCAGCACCGCACAGTTCGTAGTAATCAGCGGAAGGAAGATACCCAGGGCCGCATAAAGCGACGGGCTGGTCTTCTTGAGCACGATTTCCACCATCTGCACCAGGGCGGCAATCACCAGAATGAACGAAATGGTCTGCAGGAACTCCAGTCCGAGAGGCACCAGCAGATAGGTATTCAGCAAATAGGTCACCACCGTCGCCAGCGTAATGACGAAGCAGACGGCACCGGACATACCCGTGGCGGTCGAAAGCCGGCTGGACACCCCGAGGAAGGGGCAGACGCCCAGGAACTGCGCCAGGACGATATTATTGACGAAAATCGCCGATATGATAATCAGAAAATACTCCATAGCGCGTTACTTTTTAGCCAGTTTATTGAAAAGCACCATCAGATAGCCCATTACCAGGAAGGCGCCGGGGGCCATCACGAAGGCCAGGATGCCGTCGCCGGCGATGAATTTCCAGCCGAAAACGGAGCCACTGCCCAGGATTTCACGCACCACGCCGATGACGGTCAGCGACAGCGTAAAGCCGATGCCGATGCCAATGCCGTCGAGCGCACTGTCCAGCGCACCGTTCTTGCCGGCGAAGGCTTCGGCACGGCCGAGCACGATGCAGTTCACCACAATCAGCGGAATGAAGAGGCCCAGCGTTGCATACACCTGCGGCACATAGGCCTGCATGAGCAGCTGCAGCACCGTCACGAAGGTAGCAATCACGACGATATAGACGGGGATATGCACCTTGTCCGGCACCACCGGGGCAATCAGCGAAATTACGATATTGCTCAGGATGAGCACGAACATCGTCGCCAGTCCCATTTCCAGGCCGTTCATCGCCGATGTCGTAGTGGCCAGCGTCGGACACATGCCGAGCACCAGCACGAAGGTGGGATTCTCCTTGACGAGTCCCCGGGTAATGATCGAAAACTTGCTCATTGCACTTCCTCCTGAATTTTTTTCACCACCTTCACGGCATTGCTGACTGCTTCCGCATAAGCGCGGGAGGTAATGGTCGATGCGGTAATGGCATCCACGTCACCGCCGTCTTTCCTGACTTTCAACGACTTGACAGAAGTATCAAAGCCCTTGAACTGGTCGATGAAGGAGGCCTCGGTTTCGCACTTGGCGCCCAAGCCGGGCGTCTCGCTGTGCGAGAGGACGCGGGTCGCGTGCACGACACCGCCTTTCTCCACGCCCACGAGCAGCGTGAGCGGGCCGCCGAAGCCGCCAACCGCAGACTTCACCGCCCAACAGACCACCGCCGTATCCAGCGTCTGCACATAATACTCATAATTCTTCCCGTCGAACTCGATGAACTGCGCTTCGGGGTTCACCTCCCCTTCCGCAGGCAGCACGACGGCAAGCGCCTCCAAAAGCGCCTTGCGGGAAGCCTCTTCGATGGGTTCCTTGGTCATCGCGTACACGCCGCCCAGGATGGCGGAACAGACCAGGCAGACCCCGGTCAGGCACGCGGCCATATTCAAAAGATTGGATTTTGCAGCCATACTCAAGCCCTCCCGTATTTGCGCGAGTGGAACGCGCGGTTAATGAGCGGCACGGCACAGTTCATAATGAGAATCGCGAAGGACATGCCCTCGGGATACGAGCCGAAATAACGGATCATCATCACGATAACGCCGATGCCGATGCCGTAGACCACCCCGCCCCAGGCGCTCATCGGCGAGGTCACATAGTCCGTCGCCATAAAGAACGCACCGAGCAGCAGGCCGCCGCTCATGATATTGAAGACCGCACCCGTGTACACCGCGGGATTGACCGTGTAGAAAATGCCGGCGATGAGCGCCACGGTGCCGATAATGGACAGCGGAATCCAGATTTTCACCACCTTGCGGCAAAGCAGGTAGATGAAGCCCAGCAGCAGAAGGCCTGCGGAAATTTCACCCACGCTGCCGCCGATATCGAAGAACAGGCGGTGATTCGTCGGATAGCCCGCCGCGGTCAGCGCTTCCATACCGCCCTCGCCGTACACGCCCAGGAGGGTCGCGCCGGAAATGGCGTCCGTCGCGTGGATGAAACCGGGCGTCGCCGTCCAGTCGGTCATCTGCTGCGGGAAGGAAATCAAAAGGAACACGCGCGCGGCAATCGCGGGATTGAACAGGTTCTGCCCAAGACCGCCGAAGCTCATTTTCGCCACGCCGATGGCAAAGAGCGCGCCGATGACGGCAATCCACCACGGGGTGCTCGAAGGCAGGTTCATCACCAGCAGCAGGCCGGTGACGGCCGCCGACAGGTCGCCGATCGTGGAAGGCTTACCAAGCATCCACTTGGTAATGGCCCACTCGAAAAGCACACAGGCCGTAACGCCTACGACGAGCAGCAGGATTTCCGACCATCCGTATACAAGGATGGCGAGCAGTTCCGCCGGCGTCAGCGCAATGAGCACGTCACGCATAATCTTCTGCGTGGACGCACCGCTGCGGACGTGGGGACTGGGGGATATCAGTAATTTTTCCATGGCAGTTCTACTGTTTTTGGGCCGCGGCACGGGCGCGGATGGCGCCGATGACCTGACCTTTTGCGATACGGAAACGGTCCAGCAGCGGGATATTCGCCGGACAGGAATAAATACAACAGCCGCACTCGATGCAGTCCTGCATCGCGTTCGCCTCAAGCGCTTCCAGGTCCCCCGCCTTGCAGAGGCGGTTCAGCAGGAAGGGCTCCAGCCCCATCGGGCAGGCATCGGCGCAGCGGCCGCAGCGGATACAGGCGGTCGCTTCCTTGCGGACGGTATCTTCCGCGCCCAGATACAGGACGGAAGAAGAACCTTTGACCGTCGCGGCATCTGGATTGGCGATGGCCTTGCCCATCATCGGGCCGCCGCTCACCAGTTTCACCGCACCTTCCGGCACGCCGCCCGCCTGCTCGATAATGAACGAAAGGGGCATCCCGATCCGGTACAGGTAATTGTGCTGGCGCTCTGCGGGCAGCATCTTTCCGGTCACCGTCAGGACATTGGTAATCAGCGGCTTGTTCTTCTGCACCGCCTCATAGACCGCCAGCGAAGTGCCGACGTTCTGCACCACGGCTCCCGCGTCGATGGGAAGGGCGCCGGATTTCACTTCACGGCGCATCACCGCGGCAATCAGCTGCTTTTCCCCGCCCTGCGGGTATTTCTTTTTCAGCACGGCCACCTCAATCTGCGGCAGGCCGAGCTCCGCGATGGCCGCGCGCATCACCTTCACCGCTTCGGGCTTGTTCTCTTCAATGCCCACGACGGCACGGCAGCCGCCCAGCGCCTTCTGCATCAATGCCGCGCCGATAAGGATTTCCTTCGGGCGCTCCAGCATAATGCGGTAGTCGCTGGTCAGGTACGGCTCGCACTCCGTTCCGTTCAGGATGAGGCATTCGGCCTTCTTGCCCGGAGGGGGTGCCAGTTTCACGTGGGTGGGGAAGGTCGCCCCGCCGAGGCCCACAATACCGCAGGCTTTGATCTTTTCGATGATGGCGGCGGGATCGTCGGGGATGGCGGTCACGAGCGTATCGCTCAGGTCAATGCCTTCAGCCCACTCGTCACCCTCCACGGCAATCTCGATATGGGGCACCATATTTCCCGCGAGGTCCTTGCGGGGGGCAATGCTCTTGACGGTCCCGGAGACCGGCGAATGCACGAAGGCGGAAATGAATCCGCCCGGCTCGGCAATCACCTGGCCCACCTTGACGGCATCCCCCACCGCCACGACGGGCTTGGCGGGAGCGCCCAGATGCTGGGCCATCGACACATAGGCCACAGGCGGTAGCGGGAGCACCTCGATGGGGCGGTCCGCCGCAAATTTACTGTCGTGCGGATGCACTCCGCCGATGGGGAAAGTAATCTTAGGCATGGGCTGCTTCCTCCTTTCTCTTGCGTATCCTTTCCTTCACGGCCTCCTTGTCGAGGGGCTTGGGGAAGCCCACCCCGTGGATGGACCCGGTCGGGCACATCGCTTCGCATTCGCGGCAGAGTTTGCACTTGCTGAAGTCGATGTAAGACACATTGTTTTCAAATACGATAGCGCCGTGCGTACAGGTGCGGAAGCACATTCCGCAGCCGATACAGGCGTTGGCGCAGGCTTTTTTGGCCACCGGGCCCTTGTCGCGGTTGCGGCAGGCCACGAATTCCCGCATTCCGCGCGGGCCTTTGTTGCGCAGTTCCAGCAGGGTGCGCGGACAGGCCTTCACGCAGGCGCCGCAGGCCGTACATTTTTCTTCGTCGATTTCGGGCAGCAGCGTTTGGGGATTGATATGCAGCGCGCCGAAGGCACAGGCCTCCTCGCAGTCGCCGCAGCCCAGACAGCCGTAGGCACAGAGCGTATCGCCGCTATAGAGGGATGCCTTTACGCGGCAGGACTGCAGACCGTCGTAGGTATTGACGCGGGGGCGCGCCTCGCAGCTGCCGTTGCAGCGCAGAACCGCCACCTGGGGCGCCTTTTCCTGCAGTTCGAAGCCGAGAATGGCCGCTACTTGCTTCATTACCGCATTCCCGCCGACGGGGCAGAAATGCTTTTCAAGGTCCGGAGCCGCCACCGCCGACGAAGCGAAAGCCCGGCAGCCGGCATAGCCGCAGCCACCGCAGTTCGCGCCAGGAAGCGCCTTTTCAATTTCGTCGATACGGGGATCCTCCTCCACCTTGAATTTCTTCGCGATGAAGAAGAGGACCACGGCCAGCACCAGTCCCAGACCCGAGAGGATCAAAATCGTCCAGAGGATCGTACCAGTCATTGTTTTTGTGTTATAGGAGTAATATAAAACGAATATTCGTTACGCAGGCGGTCCCGCAGCAGGCGCAGGACCAGGTAATACAGCGCTACGGCCCCCAGCGCGGCCAGGCCGGCGGTGAGTTCCTTTACGCCGAGGGCGGTCAGGACAAAAAGCACGGCCAAGAGTACGGCCAGCGGCAGGACATAGGCCAGCCAGACCGCCTTGAACCCCATAGTCCGGCGCAGGACCACATTGACCTCCTCCCCTTCACGGAAGGAAGCATAGGGGCGCGTGGGCAGTTCCAGCACTTTCTTTTTGAGTTCCGCCATTCCGCAGAGCGCCGCGGCGTGACAACTCCCGCAGGCGGATTCGGAGAGAATCTCCACGGTCGTGAACTCGGGGGTCAGGGAAACGATTTTTCCCTTGTGCGCGATGTCTCCCCCTACCATGCCTCGTTGCTGTTGTTCATCGAGGACTCCACCATCCGCCCGGCCTGGACATCCAGGGCATCCTCGGTATCCATAAACTTGACTTCCTCTTTGCGGAAAATCATATCGATATCGCAAGTCTCGCCGTTACGGTGCTTGGCGATGATGATCTGCGCCTTGCCGCGGTCCTCTTCGTTTTCGGAGAGGCCCATATAGTCGGGACGGTGGATAAAGAGCACCATATCGGCGTCCTGCTCGATGGAACCGGATTCCCGCAGGTCGCTCAGGATGGGCTTTCCGTTGCCGCCCTGGCGCTGTACGGACTGGCGCGAGAGCTGGGAAAGTGCGATGATCGGCACATCCAGTTCCTTGGCCGTGGCCTTGAGGGTACGGGAAATCGCCGCCACCTCCTGTTCACGCATTCCGCGCAGTTCCACCGGGCCCTGGATCAGCTGCAGATAGTCCACCACAATCAGGCGCACGCCCTTGTTCTTCACCAGGTTCTTGGCCTTGGTCCGGAATTCTGTCAGCTGGATGGACGGCGTATCGTCGATATAGAGCGGAGATTCCATCAGGTGCTTGAGACGGTAATCGAGCTGTTCCCACTCGTAATTTTCCAGTTTCCGCATTCCCTTGATCTTGTCAGCGCCCAGCCCGGACTCGCTGGTCATCAAACGCTTGACCAGCTGAAGGGCGGACATTTCCAGCGAAAAGACCGCTACGGGCATATGGGCGTCGACCGCCGCATTGCGCGCCAGGTTCAGCGCGAAGGCGGTCTTACCCACGGACGGACGGGCGGCGAGGATGATGAGGTCCGAACGCTGCCAGCCCATCGTCACCTTGTCCAGCGAACGGAAGCCCGAAGGCACGCCGCTCAGGCCCTCCTTCCCCTGCTGCTCCTGGATGTCGGCCATCGCCTCGTTGATGAGGCTGCCGATGTCCTGGACCTCCTTGCGGATATTGCTGCGGATGGCGTCATAGACCTTCGTCTGCGCCTCGTCGATCAGCGTGTCCACATTCACGGAATCGTCATAGGCATTCTTGAGGATGTGGATGGAAGCGCTGATCAGGTCCCGCTGGATGGTCTTCTGCTTGAGGATGCTGATATAGGACTCCATATGCGCCGCCGCTCCCACCTTCAGGGAAAGGTTGGTCAGGGCGACGGGGCCGCCTACGGCCTCGAGGTTACCCATCGCCTTCAGCCGGGTGCTGACGGTGATGATATCGACGGCACTGTGCTCGGTAGAGAGCTTGGCCATCGCCTCGAAAATCATCCGGTGCTTGGGGTCGCAGAAACTCGACGCGGTAAGTTCCTCCATCGCCTGGTCCACGCAGGACGGCTCCAGGAGCATTGCACCGAGGACCCCTTCTTCGGCTTCAAGGGCCTGAGGAGGCACATTGCCTATCTCAAGCCCCAGACTGGCGACATCGACGGGTTGCTCCGTCTTTCGCCTTTTCCTTGAAGCGTCGGCGGCCATCAGAGCTGGTCGCTGACGATGATGCGGCCGCAGTGCTCACAAATCACCAGCATCTTGCCGGAAGCGATATCGATGAGCCGCTGCGGCGTAATGGTATTGAAGCAGCCGCCGCAGGAATTCTCGTTGAAAACGGTCACCACGGCAAGGTGGTTGTGCACGCTGTTCTTGATGCGGTTGTAGGCGCTGAGCGTACGCTCGTCGAGTTTCGCGGAGAGCGCGTCGCGCTTTTCCACCAGCGCCGCCTCTTCCTTCGAAGTGGATTCGACGATGCTTTCGAGTTCCTCGCGCTTCGCGGCAAGGTCCTGTTCGCGGACGGCGATTTTCTCCGCCAGCGCTTCGATATCCGCCTTGCGGGCATCGATGGCATCCTTCGCCTCGCCGATATTCTTTTCGGCAATCTGGCGCAACAGGCCCTGGTTTTCGAGCTCCTTGTTGATGGAGTCGAACTCGCGGCTGTTGGAGATGTTGTTCAGCAGCTGCTGGTATTTCGCGATATCGGCGTCGATTTCCACGATCTGCTTCTTCTCGGACTCGATGCGCGCGCTGTAACCGGCGATAAGTTCTTCCAGATGCGCAGACTTCGCCTTCAGGGCGCCGGCTTCGTCCTCCAGGACGGCAACTTCGGCGGGCAGGGAGCCGCGCAGTTGAACCAGCTCCTCGATGGCGTTGTCCGCCTGTTGGAGCTGGTAGAGGGTTTTCAGTTTTTCCTGTACGGAAGCCTCCGAATCCGCGAAATTCTTCTGCAGGGACACGAAAGTTTCACGCTCGTCAATCATCGGTGCAAGCACCTTCTGGGTTTTCTTCGTGGTGGCCATTATCTCTTGATTTTTATTTCAGTGCACAATAGAGGGCAAATATAGCAAAATTTTCCGCTACTCCTATAACATTTTTCGGATTTCGACGAGTTGCTCTCGGATCGCCTTGAGCGAATCGAGCACTTTGACCGGCGCGGCGACCTTCGCCTTGTCCGCGTTCATCGAGCGCAGGGCCCCGTCCAGCGTAAGCCCCTTTTCTTTGACGAGGTAGTGGACCTGCTTGAGGGCCTCGATGTCGGCGGCCGTGAACTGGCGGTTGCCCTTGCCGGTCCGCGAGGGCTTGACAAAACGGGAAAAGTAATTGGACCAGTACCTTACCAGCGATACGGGTTCTCCCAAAAGGTCGGCGACTTCGCCGATTGAATAGTATAGTTTGTCCATCTTTTTTAGTCTAACGACTGTCCGGTATTGGTTGTGACGAAAAGTACGTTGGCGTAGTTCCAGGGGGTCATGTCCAGGAAGAAGAAGTGGACGGGGTCCAGGCAGCGGCCGTCCCGCCGGACTTCGTAGTGCAGGTGCGGAGCGAAGGCCGCGCCGCTCATACCCAGCGTGCCGATGACCTGCCCCCGGCGGATCCGCTGCCCCTTCGCAACGAAGATGTCGTCCAGGTGGGCGTAACGCGTCAGGTAACCGCCCGGATGGGCAATCTCCACGACGTGTCCCGGGCCGGAGCGGAGCCGCGCCGCCGCACGCACGCTGCCGTCCGCCGTCGCACGCACCGGCGTTCCGCGCAGGGCAATCAGGTCCAGGCCGCCGTGCCGCATCTCCTTCGAATAGACGGGGCTGTATTTCTCGCCCACGGAAGCCCCGAACTGGGAAGTGTGCAGGGTGTCCAGCGGCAGTCTGATGGGCGGAACGGCAAAGCCCTCCTCCCGCACCAGGGCCGTAATTTCACGCAGGGTGGCATCCACCCCCGCACAGCGCTCCAGCAGGCGGTCCGCCTTGTCCCGGGTGTAACGTGCCAGGAGACGGTTGGGAATGGTGTCGTTCCCGAAGAGGAAATCCAGCGAAGAAACGGGATCCGCCTGGGGCGCCGGGGCCTTGAAAATGCTCCGGTACAGGGAGTCGTCCTGCCTGCGCAGTTCCTCCACCTCCTCTTCCAATACGCGCACGCGGCTTTCCAGCTGGGGAACCAGGGTGGCGTAATACGCTTCTTCGCGGCGCAGGCGCTTTTGCGCCCCGCTTTCGTGCAGCAGGGCATAGTAAAGGTACACCAGGCCCGCCAGCGCCACGGAAGACAGAAATATGAGCAGTACCCGTTTCATTACAAATCCATAAAATTCCGGGGATTGACCGGCGTACCCCGGTAGCGCACCTCATAATGCAGGTGCGGCCCGGTGGATTTTCCCGTCGTCCCCACCGTTCCGATCAGTGTGCCGCGTTTCACCTTCTGGCCTTCGTGCACATACATCCGGCTGAGGTGGGCATAGCGCGTCTTGTAGCCGAAACCGTGATTCACGGTCACCACCCGGCCGTAACCCGCTATGTTGAAAGAGGCTTCCTCCACCACCCCGTCGCCGGTCACATAGACGGGGCTTCCCCGCCGCATCGCGATATCCAGGCCCGCGTGCCCCTCAGAACCGCCGTACACCGGATCCGTACGCCAGCCGAAGCCACTGGAAAGATGATAGGTCATACTGGTATCGATCGGCGGAATGGAAGGCAGGCAGAGCTGCATCTCGCCCGCCAGGGCGTGGATACTGAGCAGGTCGTCCAGCGCCGTACCCTGCAGGTACACCCGCTTGTAAAGGCTGTCGAGCCGCCGGGACAGGGCCTCGCCGGGATTCAGGTCCTCGCCGGAAGGCTCCCCCACCCGTCCCAGGGGGCTCAGGCCATAGAGCGCACGGTACACATAATCGCTGCGCTCCTCAATGATGCGGAGTTGTTCTTCACAGGGGTCGATGCGGGCATTCAGGAGTTCCACCCGCGATTTCATCCGGTCCAGACGCCGACGCATCACCGCCGTCTTGGGCGCCTTCAGATGCAGCAACCCGAAATACAGCAGCAGATACAGCCCCGCAAGGCCTACGACCCAGGCGACATTCCGCATAATATGCAAAGATAGTTAAATTTCCGCAATTGCACCCGTCAGGCGTTCACGCTCCGCACGGGAGGTACCGGGGGCGGCGTGCCAGGACTCCGGTTCGCGGAAACCGGCGAGGAAAGCCTTCACGTCCATCCGCTTCTTTCCGCCCAGTTGCAGGTCGGTCAGCGCCAGCGCACCGTCCGCCGTCGCAATGGCGAAGCGCGTCTTTCCGTCGGAAATCACCGTTCCCGCCGGCGCGTGCGCATCGACGGGCTGTGCATCGAAAATCTTGAGCTGGACGGGCTCTGCGCCCTCTTTTTCCAATATGGTGAACGCCGCAGGATGCGGGCTCAGGCCCCGGATCAGGTTCAGCAGGTTCGCGCTCGTGTCGTTCCAGTCGAGATGACAAAGTTCCCGCGTGAGCTTGGGGGCGGGATGCAGAACCTCGGACCCCTGGATAAAGGAACGCTGCACGCGCGTCTCGACATTGCGCAGCACCAGACCCTCGACGGTCTGCAACACCAGCCCCGCGCCAATGGGCATCAGCTTGTCGTGGAGGCTGCCGGCGGTTTCCTCGGGCGCCAGGCGGCACTCTTCCCGCAGGATAATGCCTCCCGTATCGATCTGCTTATCAATCATAAAGGTGGTGACGCCGCTGATCTTTTCTCCGTTGATGACCGCCCAGTTGATGGGCGCCGCGCCACGGTATTGCGGCAGCAGGGCCGCGTGCAGGTTGAAGGTGCCCAGCCGGGGCATCGACCACACTTCTTCGGGCAGCATCCGGAACGCCACGACCACGAAGAGGTCCGCCTTGTAGGAACGCAACTGCGCGAGGAAGTCCGGATCCTTGAGTTTGAGCGGCTGCAGGACGGGAATCCCGTGTTCCACCGCATACTTCTTGACGGCGCTCTCCCCCGCCTTGAGGCCGCGTCCGGAGGGCTTGTCCGCCACCGTCACCACGGCGACCACTTTATAACGCGCCTGCACGAGCGCATCGAGGGGCGCCACCGCAAATTCCGGGGTCCCCATATAGACGATACGAACCGGGCGGAAGAAGCCCGATATACGGCTCCAAAGCCGCCTGAACACATTTTTCATGGTATCTTGTCCACTAAGCAGCGACGCGTCGTGCACCGCTTTCCAGGTCAGGTACGCGCCGATGGGCAACAGTACATACGCCGATACGAACGCCCCCGTAAACGCGTCGATGGCACCGTCCCGCGCCAGTTTCGTACCGGAAATATCCACCACCCAGTACAGCACGAAGAACAGCACGGAAACAATGGCGCTCGTTCCCAGCCCGCCTTTGCGGATCAATGCGCCGAGCGGAGCGCCGATGAAGAAAAGGATAAAACAGGCCAGCGCCTGCGCGTACTTTTTCATCAGTTCGATATCGGCGCGGTTGAGGTAGAAATTGTACTCGTAGACATCGCGGTCATAGCCGGAGATTTCCCCGGAAAGCCGTTCCGCGGCCTCGGAGGCGCGGCGCAGCGCGTCGATTTCGTCCTCCTTCTGCGCCCAGCGGCAGAAATCGCCGGCCTTGAAGACCTTCGTCGCATCATAGTGCGACGCCGTATCCAGCTGGTTGCGCAGCAGGAAGACCGGCGATGCCGCCAACGACCGGTAGTGCCGGTCGATCTGCTCCCGGTTCAGGCGCCCCAGCGAATCCTGCAGGTGGCGCAACTGCTTGACGTCCTGGGATTTGATCTGGTCGCCGAAACGGCTGGAATCCGATTTTTCAAAACTGTAGTTCTTCAGCGGAATCACCAGGTCCTGACGGGCAAAGGCGATACGCTGGAGTTCCAGCGTGGTGTCCCGGTACTTCTTGACGTTGTTCTCCTGGTAGTTGGCGCCTTCGTAGAGCGTAAAAATCAGGTAGTCCTTGCCCGGCGACATCTTCAGCAGGGCGGAATCCGCCAGCATCAGCGCCGTGTTTCCCTTGCCGCCGGTGTGGTCATAGACCATGACGCCGTGCATCATCCCGCTCTTGTCATCCTGCGCATCCACCCGGAGCATATAGCCGTCGATGCCTTCGTAGAAGACGCCGGAGGGGATTTTGATTTCGGATTTGGTGCGCCCGATATCGTCCCGCAGGGTAAAAATTTCGTTATAGGCCTGCGGTACAAGTTTGTTCCCCGCATAGAAGGCGAAGACGCAGATGATGGCGGAAATGACCGTCAGCGGCGCCATCACGCGAATCAGCGAGATGCCCGCCGCCTTGATGGCCATCAGTTCGTTGTTTTCCGCCATCTGGCCGACCGTCATCATCGAGGCCAGCAGGGTGGCAAGCGGCAGGGCAAGGGGCAGGATGGTGCACGCCCCCCACATCATAAATTCCGCTATCACCCCAAGGCTCAGGCCTTTTCCCACCAGCTCGTCGATGTAGAGCCAGAGGAACTGCATCATCAGCACGAACACCACGACCACAAGAATCGCGATGAACGGCATCAGAAACGCCTTGACGATGAACTGATCGAGTTTTTTCAAATCTGCTCGGCGAACAATTTAAGGGCGTCGGGGAGACCCTGCAGGTTTTTACCGCCGGCCGTAGCGAGGCCGGCCTGGCCGCCGCCACCGCCATGGATAAAGCGCGCCGCACTCTTGACGAGCGCCACCGCATCCTTTCCGGCCGCGACGAGGTCTGCGCTGTACATCACCAGCAGCTGCGGACGGGCATCGCTTTCGACCGCCGCCGCCACCGCCAGGTTGGTTTCCTCCTTCTGGAGCATCTGCAGGGCGTTCCTGAGCATCGCCGCATCGGTGGCACCCTCCACCAGCACGTAGCGCATTCCGTTCTTCTCGCGCACCTTCTCCAGGATATTGCGCTTGAGCGAGAGCGTGCGCTCCTTCACCAGTTCGTCCGCCATCTTCTTGTACGTGGCGTTCTCGGCGAGCAGCTTGCGGATGCCGCCGTTCAAATCCTGTGCGTTGCCGATCAGTTCCTTCGCCTCGCGGACAGCGGCTTCGAAGCCGTTCAGACGCTCCAGCGCCTCTTCGCCGGTCACCGCTTCGATACGGCGGACGCCCGCGGCGATCGCGCCCTCGGAGACAATCTTGAACAGACCGATATTGCCGGTGGCCGAAGTGTGGCAGCCGCCGCAGAGTTCGACGCTGTCCGCGAATTTCACGACGCGCACCTCGTCGCCGTATTTCTCGCCGAAGAGGGCCATCGCGCCCATTTTTTTCGCTTCTTCCATCGTCGCGTGGCGGTTTTCTTCCAGCGGACTGTTGGCGCGGATGAAGGCGTTGACGCGCGCTTCCACCTTGGCGAGCTGCTCCGGAGAGAGCTTCTCGAAATGCGAGAAGTCGAAACGGAAGTAGCCGTCGGTCACATAGGAGCCTTTCTGCTCGACGTGCGTGCCGAGAATTTCGCGCAAAGCCCTGTGCAGCAGGTGCGTACAGCTGTGGTTATTGGCAATTTTGAGCCGGCGCGGGGCATTCACGATGAGGGTGAAGGAACCGCGGCAGTCGGTCGGGAGCTTTTCGGCGATATGAATCGTCAGGTCGTTTTCCTTGACGGTATTGAGAATGGCGACTTTCTCGCCGCTTTCGGACATGATGCTGCCGGTGTCACCGACCTCGCCGCCCATTTCACCATAGAAAGGCGTGCGGTCGAAGACGAGCTGGATCATCTCCTTGTTTTTCTGCACAACGGTGCGCTGCTTGAGCAGGCGGGCGCCGTAGGTGATGGTCCCGTCGTAGCCGGTGAACTCCACATCCTCGCCTCCGTGATAGACGATCCAGTCGCCGAATTCGTTGGCCGTCGCGTTGCGCGCGCGTTCTTTCTGCTTTTTCAGTTCCGCCTTGAAGCCCTCGATATCCACTTCGAAGCCATATTCAGCGGCAATCAGCTGCGTCAGGTCGATGGGGAATCCGTAGGTGTCGTAGAGAAGGAAGGCGCTCTGGCCGCTCATCGACTTCTTGCCGGGATTCTTGGCCATATAGTCGTCGATGAGCTTGATGCCGCGGTCCAGCGTGCGCAGGAAGGCCATTTCCTCTTCTTTGATGACGCTGGTAATCAGTTTTTGCTGGCTGGCGATTTCGGGGTACGCCTCGCCCATATCTTCCACCAGTTGCGGCACGAGCCGGCAAAGGAAGGGTTCATTGAGGCCGAGGAAGGTGAAGCCGTAGCGCACCGCACGGCGAAGGATACGGCGTATGACATAGCCGGCCTTTACGTTCGAAGGCAGCTGACCGTCCGCGATGGAGAAGCTGATGGCGCGGACGTGGTCCGCAATCACGCGCATCGCGATATCGGTCTTGTCGGACTCGCCGTACCGGTGGCCGGAAATCGTCTCGATGCGGCCGAGCAGGCCCGAGAATACATCCGTGTCGTAGTTGCTGTTTTTGCCCTGCAGCACCGCGCAAAGCCGCTCGAAGCCCATACCGGTGTCGATGTTCTTGGCCGGCAGCAGTTCCAGCGATCCGTCGGACTTGCGGTTGTACTGCATGAACACGAGGTTCCAGATTTCGATGACGTGCGGGTCGGACTTGTTCACCAGGTCACGGCCGGGGATGCCGGATTTTTTCTCTTCCGGGGTACGGATGTCGATATGGACCTCCGAGCAGGGGCCGCAGGGGCCGGTGTCGCCCATCTCCCAAAAGTTGTCGTGCTTGTTGCCCAGGATGATGTGGTCCGCCGGCATGTGCCTGAGCCAGGCCTGGCGCGCCTCTTCGTCCAACAGGGTGCCATCTTCCTCGCTGCCCTCGAAAACGGTGGCGTAGAGCAGGCTCTTGTCGATTTTATAGACCTCCGTCAGGAGCTCCCAGGCCCAGTCGATGGCCTCGGTCTTGAAGTAGTCGCCGAAGCTCCAGTTGCCCAGCATCTCGAACATCGTGTGGTGATAGGTGTCGCGGCCCACCTCTTCGAGGTCGTTGTGCTTGCCGCTCACCCGCAGGCACTTCTGCGAATCCGCCGCACGGTTGAATTTGGGCGCCTTGTTGCCCAGGAAGATATCCTTGAACTGGTTCATTCCCGCGTTGGTAAACATCAGCGTGGGATCGTTTTTCAGCACCATCGGGGCGGAAGGGACAATCGTGTGGCCCTTCGACGCAAAAAAGTCCAGGAACTTTTGCCTGATTTCCTTAGCAGTCATATCTTGTCGTTTATAATCGAAACGGCGTCATCCTTATGCCGTTTCCCAAAATCCAACAAAGATACGAACTTTTCAGGATTGTACAACCGCTCCCGCCTCCAAGCTCCGTTGTCGCGAGGCGGCGGTGCCGTTGCGGGACGCGGCTACCGGCCGTCAGGTACAGCGGATCGGTCAAAAATGGCACAAATCTTCAAATCCGCTGTACCCGGGGTACAGCAAATCTTTCAAAATCGGTTAAAAACGTGCTGCCCGGTGTCCCTTTTGGCGAGCAGGTCCGGCAACCCCTGAATATCATAGCGCTTTTTGGCAGGTTGCCGGACCATGGGGCCCGCAACCCCGAAGAAATTGCCTCTTTTTTACCGGGTTGCCGCACCTCCCCGCTGAAGAATAGGGCAACGGCCGGGCGCGGAGCGGGCCGTCCCTTCGAGCCTGGCGCAGCGTCCGCGCCCTACGCCTGGCGGAGGGTTTCGATGAGGCGGTCGATGCGGCGGATTTCGCCGGGGATAGGGATGTGCTGGGGGCAGAGGGACACGCACTGGGCGCAGCCGATGCAGCGGTCTGCCTGGGCGGCGCTCTGTACCGCCTTGTCGTAGGCGGCCATATAGCGGCGGCGGGCCCGCTCGAAGTCCTTCTGCTCGGGCGTAATCAGGTAAGTGTCGTTATCGACGGTAGAATTGTAGAACTTGAAAAGGCCGGGAATGTCGATGCCGTAGGGACAGGGCATACAGTAGCGGCAGCCCGTACAGCGGATTTTGGGATAGGCGCCGATTTGTTCCGCAATCTCTTCGAGCAGCGCGAATTCGTCGTCGGAAAGCGGCTCGAAATCAATATAGGTCAGCAGATTGTCTTCCAGATGCTCGCGATAGGTCATGCCGCTGAGCACGGCGAGCACTTTCGGGAAGGACCCCGCAAAACGGAACGCCCACGAGGCCACGCTCGCCTCCGGACGGTGCGCCTTCAGCCGGTCCTCCAGGGAGGCCGGGAGCGTCGCCAGGTCACCGCCGCGGAGCGGCTCCATAATGACCACGGGAATATCCAGCGCGGCCAGGGCGGCGTACATATAATCGGCGTTGGTATTCCGGCCGCCGGCGTGCTTCCAGTCCAGATAATTCATCTGGATCTGCACGAAATCCCAGTGGTATTTCCCGTGCTGGGCGAGCAGGGCGTCGAACCCCTCCCGGGAACCGTGGAAGGAGAAGCCCAGCTTGCGGATGCGGCCGGCTTCCCGCTCCGCGAGCAGGAAATCCAGCACGCCCGTCTTCACAAAATGCTCTTCGAAGGAGGCCCCGTCCATGAGGGCGTGCAACAGGTAATAATCGATATAATCCGTCTGGAAAAGTTCCAGGGAACGGCGGAACATCGCCACGGCAGCGTCATAGTCCACCTTCCGGAAAAGGGAGAGTTTGGTGGCCAGCTGCCAGGTCTCGCGCGGATGACGGCACAGGGCCTCCGCCGTCGCACGCTCGCTGTCTCCGTCGTGATAGACCGGAGAGGTATCAAAATAGTTTATACCGTGCGCAAGCGCCTCGTCCACCAGGCGGTTGACTTCCTCCTGGATGATGCGCTTCCCGCCCTTGCCGTCGTCTTCCTCGGGCCAGCGCATACAGCCGTAACCCAGCAGGCCCGTTCCGGGATAATGCCGGATAACCTGCCCCTCGATGGGCTTTTCCGCCTTGCGGCCACCCGTGCACGCCGCCGCGGCACCCAGCCCCAGCGTCGCCATTCCGGCCGATTTTATAAATGCTCTTCTGTTCATCGCTGTATTTCTCGTCCGACAACCCGTATCGCCGCGCCCTTCGCCGGGCACAGATGCTCGCAGGCGCCGCAGCCGATGCAGCGCTCCGCATCCACCGCCGGAACCTTGCGGCTTCCCCCTTCAGGCAGCACCATCCGGATGGCACCCACGGGACAGTGCCGCGCGCAGTTGCCGCAGTGTACCCCGTCCGTATTCACCACACAGTGCGTCAAATCCACCGTGGCATAGCCCCAGTGCATATCCGCTTTCTGTTCCCGCGCGAAAGGACGGATGGCGTCCGTCGGGCAGACCAGCGAGCAGGCATTGCACTCCGGGCGGCAGTAACCCTTGTCAAAGAACATCTCCGGCTGCATCAGGTGCTTTAGGTCCGTCGAGGGGCGCAGCACCCCGTTCGGACAGGCCGTTACACAGACCTGACAGGCGGTACATTTGTTGAAAAAGCGCTCCCGGCTCCCGGCTCCCGGGGGAACGGGGCGGGGACTCGACGGCACGGATTCACCGGCCGCCGCCTTCGCCCGGGCGGAAACGGAGGCGCCGACGAGCAGCGCGCTCCCGGCAAGAAAACGCCTGCGCCCCGCATCGACGGGCTGGTCATCCGCATCGGCGCCGGCTGTCCGCCGCCAGGCAAAACGGTATTTCAGCGCCCCGAACTTACAATCCGACAGGCAGTCAAAGCAATCGACGCAACGACTGTAATCGATGCGCTTATTTTTGATATCGATGCAGGAACTCTTGCAGCCCCGCTCGCACTTCCCGCAGGAAACGCACTTTTTCGTATCGATAACGGGACGCAGGACCGCAAATCGCGAGAAAAAGCCGAGCAGCGTCCCCACGGGGCAGACGGTGTTGCACCAGGTCCGCCCGCCGAAAAAGGCCAGCAGTGCGACGAGCAAAAAGGAAAGCAGCGCAACGAGGCTGACCGTCAGGAACGGCACTGTCCACGCCGACCCTTCCGCGATGCAGAGCACTGTACGCACCATCCGGCCGTACACGCTGTACGGAGCCACCAGGGCAATGACCGCCTGCACCCCGCAGAGCAGCAGCACGCAGAAAAGCACAAAAACGCCATAACGCAAGCCCTTCTTTTCCGGCGAGAAAGACTGCCGCCGCTTTTTGAAAAGGCGGACGCGAAGGGCATAAAAAGCATCCTGGAATACTCCCAGCGGGCAAATGACGCTGCAATAGATGCGGCCGAAAAGCAGGGTCAGCAAAAGCAGCGCGGCGATGACGGCCAGATTGAGCGCCAGTAGCGAAGGCAAAAACTGCAGGGTCCCCGCCCAGGACAACTGCCGGGGCCAGAGGCCGCAGAGCAGCAGGGTGACGCAGACAAGGAACGCAACGCCCAGCGCAATTCGAAGTCTTTTCATAACGGCAAAGATAGTAAAAACCTTTATTTAAACATAGCCCATCCCATACTTATTTGTATTTTTCGAAAAATATTCCGATATTGCGCGCTTAATTGGCGTCTTGTCGCGAGACAGCGCCTGTTGGTTAGGCAAAAATATAATACAAATACCTAGAACCTATGAAGATAACGAAAATTGCAGCCTTTGCAGTGACGGCCCTTGCCGCCTTCGTTCTCCCCTCCTGCGTCCAGATAGGACCGGTAGAGGAACCGGTCGCGGAGCCGCAGGCTGATTTCACGGTCGCCAAGCGCGACGTGGAAGCCGAGTATGCAGAGGTGGTGGTGCGCCACAACGGCCTTCAGGATGTCACCTGGTTCGGTTTCGTGACGGAAGATGTCACGACCCCTGCGGAGCAACTCATCGCAGAGAAGCTCCCTACCCTGGACAGGAAGGACCTGCACGTCGGAACATCGCAGACCGTTGCGGTCCGCAATCTGGAAGAAGCGGTCAACTACCGCTACATCGCCTTCGCCGTCGACGCGCAGAATGTGTACTACGGAAAGGCGGGCAGCCTGACCTTCAACACTTCCCCCAAGTTTGACGTGGACTTCAGCGTGGAAGCGACCTCCGTCCTCCCGCACGATGCCTTCTTCAACGCCAGCCACACCGGCAATGAAATCCTCACCTACTGGGGATTCATTACGGATGACCTGGAAAGCGACATCGACGACCTCGTCGCCGCCAACACGGAGACCATTGTCACGAACGGCAAGCTCAATGAGGGCATCACCCTCCTGAAGGGCTCTCCCCTGGCGGTCAGCGCCAATGAACTCATCCACGAAACGGAATACCGTTACATTGTGTACGGTATCTTCGACAACGACGGCGTCATCATCAGTTATGGTACGCCCGCCGAGTGCAGCATCACGACGCCGATCGACCTGAACATCGTGAGCTTCAGCGCAGTCGCTTCGAACATCACCAAGAATTCGGTTGATCTCGCCGTAGAATACAGCGCCAAGCAGGAAGACCTGACCTGGTATGGCTTCTACACCACGGATATGACCACGCCGGCATCGGCGCTGATCGTCGCCGAGGTTGCGGGCCTGACCCCCGCTCAATGGCAGACCGGCGCACAGACCGTGCACCTGAGCGACCTGACGCCGGAAACCGATTACCGATACATCGTTACCGGCATCAACGCCGAAGGGACCTACGGCATTCCGGCCGTCACGAAGTTCTCCACCCTCACCGAGGCCTACGACAACACCGTCTTCACGGTGACCACCGGAGAAATCACGGCCTACACGGCCTTGCTGGTCATCACCCACAACGGTTGGGAAAGCTTTGAATACTGCGGCTTCCTCACCGAGGACCTGGAAACCCCCATCGCGGAGCTTCCCGTCCCCGCCGATGCGGACCAGCATCTGATGAGCGGACGGGAGAGGACGGTCGTCCTCGCAGACCTTTCCGCCCTGAAGGAATACCGCTACGTCGTGGTCGGCCGCGTGAACGGTAACGACTACGGCACCCGCGGTGAAGCCTTCTTCACCACCGGCGACGATGTCATCAACCTCGCCTATGCGGACTTCCTCGGCGAATGGAAGATCAACGGATCGATCGTTACCATTTCCGCCAAGGAGAACGGCAGCACCTATACGATTGAAGGGTTCCCGGGCAGCGGGTCCACCCGCGGCGGCGTCTCCGCCATCGTCGGTACCTACGACAGCGCCAACGGACAGTTGTACGTGGAAGACCAGGATCTGGCCCAGTACAACGACCCTTCCACCAACAACTACGGCCCGCTGAAGGACTTCTTCGCCGGCGCCGTCCAGAGCACGATGAGCGACGGTTCCCAGCAATACTGGCCCAACTATCCGTTCCAGACCAGCGAAAAGAGCCGCGTATTCTCCTTCGTCGGCAAGGAGAACGGGACCTTTGAACTCCGGCCTGCGGAAGGCGTGGAGGCCACCGCTTTCGGCTGGGTCATCCTCACCGGCACCTATGCGGGCAGGGGAAATACCTATAACACCATTGTAGAACTTCCCGCAGCGGTCGAAAAACTCGACAAGGTAGCGGCCGACTACGCCGACTTCCTGGGGAACTGGAACTTCGGTTCCGATGTCATCACCATCAGCCTGAAGCAGAGCGGCAGCACCTACAGCATCACCGGCTTCTTCGGCCAGGACGAGATTTTCGGCGACCAGAAGGTACTGACCGGCAATTACGACGCCGCGAAGCACGAGTTCTACATTATGGAGCAGAAACTCGGAGAATTCCATACGGCCGACCACGAGGAATTCGGCAGCAACCAGTACGGCTGGTGCGACGATTATTTCTCCGGTTACTTCCCCTATGGCAGCGGCGGCTACTTCGCCTACCCGTTCAACACGGATTCGCCCGTACGCATTTTCACCGCTTATCTGAACAACAGCGGCGAAATGGAAGTAACGCCGGGCAGCTGCACCTACGGCACCTTCACCGCCCTTGACTTCATCTGGGTCATCCGCGAAGGCTCCAACGCCGGAAAGGGCAACAACTACAACGGAGACTATGGCACGATGATTCCGGAAAAGATGACCAGAGCCGGAAGCGCATCCTCCACCTCCTCCGTTTCCGGAAAGCCGGCGACCGCGCCCAAAGCGGCCGACATGCGCGCTTCCAACGCAGCCTTCCGTTTCAAGTTAAGCAAGTAAGATTGACAGGATATGAAAAAATGCAGATTTTTTCTCGCGACACTACTCGTCCTTCTCGGGGCAGCCATCGCACAGGCCCAGCCCCGGACGGTGAAGGGTACCGTGGTTGCCGCCTCTGACGGCCAGCCCCTCGTGGGGGCGGCCGTCACCATCGACGGGAACCCCAAATTTTACGCGATTACCGACCTGGACGGTAACTTCCAGATTAACAACGTGCCGTCGTTGGCCAAACAGGTCATCGCTACGAGCATGGGCTACAAGGAGACGTCGGTTGCCATCGCTCCCAGCGTCAAAATCGTCATGCAAGATGATGTGAATATGCTGGAAGCCGCCGTTGCTACCGGTATGTACACCGTCGACCGCCGCCTCAACACGGGTTCCACCGTAAAGCTCGACGCATCGGAGAGCAACATTTCCGGTATGGCGGATATCTCCCGTTCCCTTGAAGGCCGCGCCGCCGGTGTATCCGTGCAGAACGTGTCCGGTACCTTCGGAACCGCTCCGAAGATCCGCGTCCGCGGCGCCACCTCCATTTACGGTTCCTCGAAGCCCCTTTGGGTGGTGGACGGCGTCATTATGGAAGATGTGGTGGACGTCAGTGCGGACGAACTTTCGTCCGGCGACCCCAACACCCTGATTTCCTCAGCCATCGCCGGACTGAACTCGGACGATATCGAGACCTTCGATATCCTCAAGGACGGTTCCGCTACCTCTATATATGGCGCGCGCGCGATGGCCGGCGTTATCGTCGTGACCACGAAGAAGGGTAAGGCCGGGCAGGCTCACATCACCTATACGGGTGAATACACCTACCGTCTGAAACCCTCCTACAGCAACTTCAACATCATGAACTCCCAGGACCAGATGGAAGTCTATCAGGAGTTGCAGCAGAAGGGCTACCTGAACTACGCGGAAACGGCCAACGCCAGCAACAGCGGGATCTACGGAAAGATGTACCAGTTGATTTCCACCTACGATCCCCTCACCGGCTCGTTCGGTCTGGAGAACACGGAAGCGGCCCGCAACGCCTATCTGCGCGCGGCGGAATACCGGAATACCGACTGGTTCGACCGCCTGTTCCAGCACACGGTCATGCACAACCACTCGGTCAGCGCTTCCGGCGGTTCCGAAAAGGCGAATTACTACGCCTCCATTTCCGTCATGCACGATCCGGGTTGGACGCTCCAGAGTTCCGTGCAGCGTTACACGGCCAACCTGAACACCACGTTCAAGATTTCCAAGGTGTTGACCTTCAACATGATCGGCAACGCCTCCTACCGTAAGCAGCGGGCGCCCGGAACCATCAACAGCGAGACGGACGTCGTTTCCGGCGAGGTCAAGCGTGATTTCGACATCAACCCTTACAGTTACGCCCTCAACACCTCCCGGGCCCTCGACCCGAACGAGTTCTACACCCGCAACTATACGAAGTTCAACATTATGCACGAGTTGGACAACAACTACCTCGATTTGAGTGTGTTTGATATCCGCGTGCAGGGCGAACTCAAGTATAAGCCTTTCGAATTCCTGGAATTCAGTGCATTGGGTGCCTACAAGCATGCCAGCACGAGCCAGGAGCATTACATCCTCGACGAAGCGAACCAGGCCCTCGCCTACCGCGAGATGTCTACGCCCGCCATCCGTGACGCGAACCCCTTCCTTTACAAGGATCCGGAGAACCTCTACGGTTATAAGTACAGCGTACTGCCTGTCGGTGGTATCTACGAGCGCGCGGAGAACGCCATGGACGGCTGGGACTTCCGTGCTACCTTCAACTTCAACAAGACCTTTGCCAGGGATCATACCGTCAGCCTCTTTGGCGGTACGGAAATCAACAGCCTGGACCGTCACGGCACCTGGTTCCGCGGCTGGGGTATGCAGTTTGACTTCGGCGAAATCGCCAACTACGATTACCGGATTTTCAAACAGGGCTCCGAAGAGAATACGGAGTACTACACTCTGGTCAACACCCACGTGCGCAGCGCGGCGTTCTTTGCCAATGGAACCTATTCCTACAAAGGACGTTACGTTCTGAACGGAACCATCCGTTATGAGGGCACCAACGGTCTGGGCAAAGCCCGCCCCGCCCGCTGGATGCCGACCTGGAACATTTCCGGCGCCTGGAACATCAGCGAGGAACCGTGGATGAAACCGGCCCAGCCGGCGCTTTCCCACCTCACGCTGAAGGCATCCTACTCCCTGACGGGCGACCGTCCTTCCGTGACCAACTCCTTTGTGGTTATCAAGGCGGACAACCCCTGGCGTCCCTTCGCCCCCGACAAGGAAAGCGCCCTGGAAATCGACGAACTGGCGAACCTCGCCCTCACCTATGAGAAGAAGCACGAGCTGAACATCAGCCTCGAGGCCGGTTTCCTCGACAACCGCATCAACCTCGCCGTCGACTGGTACACCCGTAACAACTACGACCTCATCGGTCCCGTTACGACACAGGGTATCGGCGGACAGATTATCAAACTCGGTAACGTCGCATCTATGTATTCCGACGGTGTCGAGCTTTCCCTCACGACGACCAACATCAAGACCCGGGACTTCTCCTGGTCCACCAACTTCATTTATTCTCACACGCGCAACATCGTGACGGACCTGGAGAACCAGGTCCGGATGATCGACCTGATTTCGGGCACCGGCTTCACCCGCAAGGGCTATCCGGTCCGAAGCCTGTTCTCCCTGCAGTTCGCCGGGCTCAATGAAGAGGGTCTTCCCACCGTCATCAACGAAGAGGGTGTCCGGACCGTTTCCGAGATCAACTTCCAGGAAAGTGACGAGGTGAAACTCAAGAACCTCGTTTATTCCGGTTCCGTCGATCCTACGGACGTCGGTTCCTTTGGCAACATCTTCGCCTGGAGAGGCCTCAAGCTGAATGTCTTCATCACCTATTCCTTCGGCAACGTGATTCGTCTGGACCCTGTTTTCAAGAGCACCTATGACGATTTGGATTCCATGCCCAAGGAGTTCAAGAACCGCTGGACGGTTCCCGGCGACGAGCTGAAGACCGATGTCCCGGTCATCGCCTCCTACTGGCAGAACCGCTACTATGCGACGACCTCCAAGTACCTGAGCTATGCCTACAACGCCTACAACTACTCTACCGTGCGTATTGCCAAGGGCGATTTCATCCGGCTCAAGGAAGTTTCCCTCGCCTACGACTTCCCCAGGAAGATTACGGAAAAACTCCGCCTGGCAAGTCTTGGGCTGAAGTTGCAGGCCACCAACCTCTGTCTGCTCTATGCCGACGACAAACTGAACGGACAGGATCCCGAATTCTTCAACACGGGCGGTGTGGCCGTCCCGCTCCCGAGACAGTTCACCTTTACCCTCAAAGTTGGTTTTTAATTAAGTCGGAGCTACACTATGAAAACAAGATACATCATTGCTGCGCTTGCAGCGCTTACGGGTCTCGTTTCCTGCGACAAGTTCCTGGACACCATGCCCGACAACAGGGCGGAAGTGGATACCAAAGCCAAAGTCCGCGCCCTGCTCACCTCCGGTTATCCGACGGCGAACTACTTGACACTTAATGAATATATGTCCGACAATGTGGACAATATCGGCGACGACAACCCCGGCACCGAACGTTTCTTCGACCAGCTCTACTCCTGGCAGGATGTAACGGAACTGGGTATCCACAACGACGGACCGGACAGCTTCTGGGGCAAATCCTGGCTGTGCATCGCTCATGCCAATCAGGGTCTGGACGCCATTTACCAACTCACCGGGACCACCTCCATCGCCCAGCACGCGGAAATTGCAGCCCGCGGCTTCGGCCCCGAGATGGCCGAGGCGCTGCTAATCCGCGCCTACAACCACTTTATGCTGGTGAACGAGTTCTGTCTCCATTATAACAAGGAGACCAGCGGCACCGACCTCGGCATCCCCTACATGGAGATGGTGGAGCAGGAGCTCAATCCCAAGTATGACCGCGGCAATGTAGCCGAGGTGTACGCCAAGATCGAGCGCGACCTGGAACTTGCCCTCCAGTATGTGAGCGACGCCTATTACAGCGTTCCGAAATATCACTTCAACACCCGCGCGGCCTACGCCTTCGCCGCCCGCTTCTATCTCTTCTATGAGAAGTGGGACAAGGCGGCGGAATACGCCTCCAAGTGCGTCGGTTCCCAGCCGGCCAGCGTGCTGCGCAACTGGGAAGCGCTGGGCAAGCTGGAACGGGACTGGGATGTCATCAGCTATGCGTTTGTCAACTCTTCCGAGAATGCCAACCTGCTGATGCTGACCAGCTATTCTTCCTTCGGCTACTACTTCTGCTATCCCGGCATCTCCAAGTACTCGCACGACTCCTATCTGGCGTTCACGGAGACACAGTACGCCAGGCAAATCTGGAGTACGACCAGCGGGTATGACGCCGGACAGAACTATTACCTCCGCCCGGCCTGGTACAACGGTTCCACCTACGACCTGGTCAGCACGATGAAGATTCCGTATATGTTCGAATATACGGACCCCGTGGCGCGCATCGGTTACTCGCACGCCGTCTGTCCCGCCTTCACGACGGACGAGGCCCTGCTGACCCGCGCAGAAGCCAAGGTGATGCAGCATCTCTATGACGAGGCGACGGCAGACATCAACACCTACATCCACAGCATCGTCAAGCGTTCCGTCTTCTCGACGGACCTCACCACCGAGCAGATCGTGGACTTCTACTCCAATATGGCCTACTGGGCCTGGAACGCCCCCACCCTCAAGAAAAAATTGAACCCCGCGTTCAACATCGGTGCGGACGGCGGTATCCAGGAGTCCATGCTCCAGTGCATCCTCAACCTGAAGCGTCTGGACAACCACAGCCAGGGCCTGCGCTGGTATGACGTGAAGCGCTACGGCATCGAGATTCACCGCCGCACCATGGAGCCGGATCCCAAGGCCGGCACCTATGACGCCGCCCTCAAGCCCGTGCGCTCCGACGACATCCTGACCGTCAACGACCCCCGCCGGGCCATGCAGCTGCCCCAGGAAGTGCTGACCGCCGGTATGGAGCCGAATCCCCGTGCCGTGGGCAAGCCTGCGGAAATTGTGCTGCGTGAACGGGAATTTCCTGCCGAAAACCTGTAATCCTGACCTGATATGAAAAAATATATCCTTTCCCTTTTGGCCCTTGCCGCCATTACGGCCACTTCCTGCCGGAGAGATATGCTGAACCCGGAGAGCGTCATCAAGGACTCCACCGTGGAGATGAATCCCTTCGACTTCTGGCTGGAAGCCAATTTCCTGAAGCCCTACAACATCGAATTCAAGTATCGCTTTGCGCTGAACGAATCCGATATGGGTTACTGGACGGTTCCCGCGGAGTATGAGGCGTCCATCATCTACGCCCACCTTGTGAAGTACCTTTGCGTCGACACCTACGACGAGATTGCCGGTCTGGACTTTACCCGCGCCTACTTCCCCAAGATGTTCTTCCTCATCGGGACCTGGGAGTACAAGAACAACGGTTCCATCGTGCTGGGTACCGCAGAGGCAGGCAAGAAAATCATGCTTTCCGGCGTGAATGAACTGCCGCTGGTGCTGGACTACTACGAGGGCGCCGAACTCTCCGAGTACCTGAACCACTACTACATCAAGACCATCCATCACGAGTTCACCCACATCCTGAACCAGACCAAAACCTATCCGGAGACCTTCGGACAGATTTCCTCCAAGGACTATGTCGGTGACGCCTGCTTCGATACCGACCAGTACTGGCGCGGCCGCGGATTCATTACGGACTACGCCCAGAGCGAGCACCGGGAGGACTTTGCGGAAATGGTTTCCGAATACATTACCCACGATGCCGCCTGGTGGCAGGAGCAGCTGACCGCCGCCCACAACGAGACGACGGAGGTGCGCAAGGTCAATCCAGACGCCGAATACGGTGACGTGATCATCCAGTCCAAGCTGGATATCGTGGTCACCTATCTACAGGACCAGTGGGGCATCAATATCGATGAACTGCGCGACATCCTCGGGCGCCGCTTCGGCGACGTCGGCGCAGGCCGTGTGGATTTACATTCCGTTGAACTTTGAGCGAGGAGGAAAAACGTATGAAAACAAGAAAATGTTTTGCCATTCTGGCCGCGGCAGTACTGCTGTCGCCCCTGGCTTCCTGTGTCAAAGACCAGCCTGAGGTGTTCGACAAGCCGTCTTCGGCCCGTATGCAGGACTACCTGGAGAATGTCCGGGACATCCTGAAAGATTCCGCCGAAGGCTGGGCCCTCTCCTATTATCCCGGGAGCAAATATGCCACCTGCTACATCGGTCTTAAATTTACGGCCCAGGAAGTGACGGCTTACGCACAGGACAATCCCGAAGAAGCCGTCACCTCCCGCTACAAGCTGGTTGCGGACGACGGCGCCGTCCTTTCCTTCGACACCTATAACGCAATCATTCATTACTACTCGACGCCCAACCAGTCGCTCTATCAGGCCCGCGGCGGCGATTTCGAGTTCGAGATCATGAAGGTTACGGCTGAGCGCATCACCCTTCGCGGCAAGCGGTCCCGCAACTTCTGCTATCTGGACCGCCTCAGCCGGAACGTATCCGAGTTCCTGGCCGAGATGAACGAGGCTGAAGCGAAGCTTGACATCGTGGCCTTCACCGGTGAAGTAACCGGCGGTCTGGTGGAAGGTTTCATGGACGGCACATCCCACACGCTCTCCATCGGACGCAAGGGCGCAGAAGCGCTGGAGATGCTCTCGGCCCGCTATATGGTGGTCCCCGGCGGTATCCATTTCAACGAACCCTTCACCTTCCAGGGCGTCACCTTCCAGGACTTTACCTATGACAGCGAGAACGGCACCCTGACCGGTTCCGGTATCGCCTTCCAAAAGGTCATCCCCGAAGGCTATGTCCCGTACAGCGAGTATCTGGGCAACTGGAGCTTCTACTATTACCACGGCGAAAATTCCTTCCCCGTGGAACTGGTCGAGTTTGAAAAGGGCAGCACCTTCAAGATGAAGGGCCTCTCCGAATTCTTCGAACCCGTCATCGGTTACGATGCCGCCCGCGGACGGCTGACCTGGAATGCCCAGGCAGTCGGTGCCGTCGGCGCCACCACCGTGATGCTGGCAGGCTGGGACCTGCTGACCAGCGGCGGAAGCCTGTCCTGGGGAGAGGAATACGGTATGATCGGTATCGTCACCGACAATACGGCCGTCGAACTGGAAGTCAACTGGGAAGACAACGGGCAGAGTGACCTGGTTGTCGATTCCTGGGTTCTCTGGGGAACGGATGCAAACGGCAATTCGCAGGGCAGCTTCACTTCCTGGACCATGGCTTCCGGCAGCTACCAGCTCGCCTATGTCACCACAATGAAAAAACTCGTTGAATAATGCGTATGAAAAAATATATGGCATTCATTGCGGCTGCGCTGACGTTTTTTGCCTGCCAGCCCCAGCAGCCCGACGGGTCGCAGTATGCACCGGCACCCAAACTGCCCGTCTCCACGGGAACGGTACAGTTCGAATCGGACGGCGGCCGCGCCTATGTGGGTGTAACTACCCAGGAAACCATCGAGGCCTTCTCGAACCGGGAGTGGGCCACCGTTACCGTCGGCACCTACGGCATCAATATCAGCACGACGCAAAACGAGGACATCGAGACCCGTTATGCCGTGGTGACCGTCCGGGGCGGTGAACTGCTTGCCACGGTCCAGGTCGTCCAGTACGGATACAACTCCAAATACATTTGGGATGAGGAATATGACTTCCCCTATGCCGGCGGCACGCTGCAGCTTCTTTACAAGACCGATGCAACCGTAAAGATTACGGTCGAGGGGAGCGAATGGATCGAGGCCGTTCCCGATAACGGCGTCCTCACCATCACTGTCGCCCAGAACCCGACCAAGGAAGAGCGCGCAGGCTTCGTTACCTACGAAGCCGGAGAAGATGTGCGCAGCTTCATCGTCATGCAGGCCAAGAACCCGTCCGGCGGCGGTGGCGGCGGCGGAGATGATCCGGAAGGCCCCGTGCTCTTCAGCGAAGACTTCGAGGACATCAACACCCTCGCGGAATGGATGCTCCTTGACGCCGACGGCGACGGAAACAACTGGATCTACGACGACGGTGCGAACCTCGCCGCCCACTCCGGTACCGGCAAACTCTACTCCCAGTCCTATAACAACGAGTCGGGTCCCCTTACCCCGGACAACTGGGTATTCACCCCCGGCATTCGTCTGGCCTCTTCCGACAACTACCTCTCCTTCTGGGTTTGCCCGCAGGACGGCGCCTATCCCCAAGAGCATTATGCCGCCTACGTGACGGAAACGGATCCCATGTCGATAACCAATCCTGTGGCCGAGTGCACGAAGGTGGTGGAAGGGACCCTGACCAAGGGATACACCCCCGCCTCCGTCGGTCCGATGGCTTCCGGTGAATGGGAGAACGTCCTCGTCAAGATTCCGGATACTTTCAACGGAAAGACGGTCTATATTGCGGTACGGCACTTCGACTGCACCGATATGTTCTACATCAATCTGGACGATTTGATGGTGACCAAGGGCGAGCCGAACACTTCGTCGGCATCGGTCTTTGCCGCTCCCGCCAACGCGCCCGTTTCCTCCTATCTGAGAAGAAAGTAAATGAAACGGATACTCCGGATAAGTCTTTGCTTCGCCTGTGTGCTTTCCTGCACACGCGAGATGCCCGAAACCGTACCCTCCTCCCCCAAACAGGAGCAGGGTACGGAAACGGACGTCCGCACCGGCGGGGAGGTCTATGCCGGGATTGAAAACGGCATCGCCAAAGTCTATCTCAGCGAAGAACTGGCCGGAGAACTTGAAAAAGGGGAAAGCCGCTCGGCGGAATGGAAACTGCTGACCCGCGAACTGGGTATCCGCTCCGCGACCCGCCTTTTCCCCGATGCCGGAGAATTTGAACCCCGCACCAGAAAGGAAGGCCTGCACCGCTGGTACGTCCTCCGTTATGACAAGGAGGTTGAAGCAAGCCGTGCCCGCCATTTGATCGAAGCGACGCCGGGGATCCAGCAAATGGAGCCCTGCCGGCGGATCCGCGCCTGCGTGACCATCAACGACCCCAACTGGAACCGAATGTGGGGAATGAACAACACCAGCTATCCGGGCTATGACGTCAACTGCAAGAGCGTCTGGGACAACTACACGATGGGGAACTCCTCGGTGACGGTCGCCGTCGTGGACGGCGGATTCCAGCTGAACCACCCGGACCTGGCGGCGAATACAGCCGCGACGGGGCATTACAATTACGTCGACAACAACACGACGATTTACCAGCATTTCCACGGCACACACGTAGCCGGTACGATTGCCGCCGTCAACAACAACGGCATCGGCGTCACCGGTATCGCCGGAGGCAACGCTGCCGCCGGGAAAGCCGGCGTAAAACTGCTGTCGCTCCAGGTATTCAAGACCCTGGACAACGGCACCACGGCCAGCGCCAACGATTTCTCCCGCGCCCTCAAGGAAGCGGCCGACCGCGGCGCCCTCATCTCCCAGAACAGCTGGGGGCACTACTTCGACTTCAATGACGACGGCTACATCACGGGCTACGAACTTACTTATGCCAGGCAGGCCCACGAAAACCCCGAACGTTCCTTCACGCAGGCCGTGGACTACTTCAACAAGTACGCCGGCTGTGACAACGACGGCAACCAGCTCTCCTCTTCCCCGATGAAGGGCGGCGTGGTGATTTTTGCCGCCGGGAACGAGGACATTCCTTACGGTTCCCCCGGCAACTACGACGGATGCGTATCCGTCGGCGCCATCAACCGTAACGGCAGCCGCGCGTCCTTCACCAATTACGGTGACTGGGTGGATGTCTGCGCCCCCGGCGTAGATGTGTACAGCACCTACCTGAGCGGCCAGTACACCTATATGAGCGGCACCTCCATGGCCTGCCCGCACGTCTCCGGTGTCGCCGCGCTCGTCGTTTCCTACTTCGGCGGAAAAGGCTTTACCGCCGACGAACTGCGTGCCCGCCTGATCGGCGGAGCCAAGACCATCGGAGCCACGGCCGGGAACAAGCCTATCGGCCCGCTGGTGGATGCGATGGGCGCCTTCCAGATGAATTCGGGAGGAAAGGCCCCGGAGCAGGTAAAGGATGCAACCGTCAATCCTACCGGACACAATCTGCGCGTGGACTTCACCTCCACGGGCGCTTATGCCTACATCGTACTGGCGGGCAAAACGAAGAAAGCGGTGGAGAATGCCGATTACTTCAATCCGGCCTCCGACCTGATAACGGCCACCCGGATTGCCTCCTCGACGGATGTAGAAGGTACGCCGCTCTCTGTACAACTGGCGGGGCTTGCTCCGGAACAGTCGTATTATGTGGCGGTGGTTGCCTATAGCTATGACCGCAAATGCTCTCCCCTCTCTGAGATTACCCAGATGAGCACGGGTAAGAACCAGAAGCCCGTCATTGAAATACCGGACTACCCTGAAGGCGGATTTGTCTTTGCCCATCACAGCATCATCAGCCTGCCTGTCCGTTTCTCGGATGCCGACGGAGACGCGATGAGCGTCACATACAAGACCGGCGGACGCGCCACGCTGGAGCCGAACAACGGTTCCCAGGATTACTACAATTTCAAGCTGATGTGTCCGCTCGCCACACCCGGCGAATATACCGCCAGCGTGGATGTCACGGACGAAGTCGGGGCCAAGGCCCACGGCAACATCAAGTACACGGTTCTCCCGAATACGGCGCCGCAGGTCATCAAGGACCCGGGCGTCCTGCTGCTGGAAAATCTTTCCGGTACCGGGGAACTCAAGCTTCAGGACTATTTTGCCGATCCCGATGGAGAGGAAATCTTCTTCCGCGCCACCTCCCTGGACCAGAAAGTCGCGACCGTTTCCCTTGGGGAGGACGGAAAGCTCACCGTCACCGCCCATTCCCAGGGCGTGTGCACCGTCAAACTTTCTGCGGAAGACCACGAAAATGAACGCGTTGAAGGCACGCTGACCGTCCTGGTAAGGCCCGAAGGAACGCCTGAGGTATTCATCTCCGGCGAGACGGTCGTTACGGGCGGGGACATCACCGTTATTCCGGGCCTTGAAGAATCCCGGACCCGCGTACGTCTCATCTCTTCTTCCGGCGTCGTCGTGTACAGCGAAGAAGGCCTCCACAGCGCGGCGAAACCCGTACTGGTGGATATGGGCGGCATCGCCCCCGGCGTCTATACCCTCGATATCAACTACAAAGACCAGCCCTATCGCTATACCGTTGTCAAACTATGAGATACTGCCGCTTCATATTGCCTTTCCTGCTGCTGTGCCTGAGCGCTGCAGCCGAGGACAAGCCGGCAACGGGCAATGCCATGGATTTCCTCGGAATGCCCCGCGGAACCGCGCGCAGTGCGATGGCCGGCGCCGGCAGTGCCTCCGTTTCCGCGTCGGCGGCATTCTCCGCATTTGACAATCCGTCGATACTCCCCTTTGCCACCGGGAAAGTGGACGCATCCTTCAGTTATGGACGATGGGCACCCTCTACCCCGGGCTGCCTGAGCGATAACCTGGGCGTAGGGATTGCCTTCAAGCCCCTCAGGGCGCTTGCGCTCTCCGTTGCCGTGGTCAACCAGGCGCACCCTGTCCTGGAGATTCCCGGCTACGAGCCTTTCCGGCCGCTTGACGGTCTGGCCTCCCTCGGCGCTGGCGTCTCCTTCGGAGCCCACTTCAGTATCGGCGCATCCTTCAAGTACGCATACCAGCGGGTGCTGTCGGACAATGTCTATTCCGCCTTCGCCTTCAACGCGATGGCCCAATACCACGGCGGACATTTCGACATCGCCGCGGGCGTGGTGAATGTGGGCGGCGACGTCAAATCCAAAGACGGGTCGGCGTATCCCCTGCCCTCCGCAGCGCGCATCAGCGGGAGTTACCACGGCGATATCGGCAAAAGCCGCTTTGAAGCCGACCTGGACGCAGACTGCTACTTCAGCGGAAAATTCGGCATCGCCGCCGGCGTGCAGTATACCTTCAACGATTTGCTCTTCGCCCGGGCAGGATACCGTTATGCCACGGCAGGCGCCGTACTCCCCTCGCACCTGGCCCTTGGCCTGGGTGTGCAGTGGAAGGGATTCTGCCTGGAAGCTTCCTATATAACCGCAAACGATATTATCGGCAATTCATTCAGCCTCAGCATAGGATACAGATATTAATTATTAACCCAAAATAAATTTCAACTATGAGAAAATCCATTTGGACAGTACTGTTTGCAGTGTTGATCACACTGCTTACGGCAGGCTGCGACATGCAAGCCGAATTCTCCGTCCTGCAAGGGAAGGTGAACGACTTGGACAAGAGGGTCTCTACCCTGGAGGATGCAGTAGCAAAGATCAACAATGAAACCATTCCCAGTCTCCAGAACCTGGTGAATGCGTTGAACAAAAAACTCACCATCGTCTCCGTCGTAGAGGGCGAGGGCGAGTACACCATTACCTTCTCCGACGGTACCACCGCCACCCTCCGGGACGGCAAGGACGGCAAGGACGGTATTGACGGACACGATGGTATTGACGGACACGACGGCGAGGACGGTCACGACGGCAAGGACGGCGAGGACGGCAAAACGCCGGAAATCAGCATCGCGCTGGACGAGGACGGCGTCTACTGCTGGACCGTCAACGGCAACTGGCTGCTGGACAACGAGGGCAACAGAGTGCCTGTCACGAGCCAGGGTCCCCAGGGAGAGCAGGGCGAGCAAGGCCCGATTGGTCCGGAAGGCCCTCAGGGGAACACGCCCCTCTTCGGCACCAGCTCCGAGCAGAAGCTCATCGTCTCCTATGACAATGGCGAGACCTGGTATCCTGTCGGCGTGAGCATCATCGACGGCAGCGCCTTCACTTCCGCTTACATCGACGAGGAGAAATCCACCGAGGATTACATCGTCCTCGTGGTGGGTGAAACCGAGGTGCAGATTCCGAGGGAAAAGACCTTCGCCCTGAAGATCGACTATGAAGGCGACCTGAACAGCGTCGGTATCAATGGCGGCAATACCCTGGCCCTCCCCTTCACGGTGGAAGGTGTTTCCGCAGAGGACGATGTGACCGTTGACGTACTGAGCGCAACGCCCGGCCTGAACGCCCGCATCGCGGGGAACTTTATCCTCATCACCGCGGACGAAGATGTGAATTCCGGTAAGGTATTCGTCTTTGCCGACAACAACAAGGGCAAGACCAACATCAAGGTGATCCGTCTTGAGGAAGGTGTGATCGAGGCCATCGCCGACGTGACCGCACAGGTCAGCGCCGAAGGCGACATCATCGAACTTACGGTCAATACCAACAAGGAATACAATGTCTTCGTCTCCGAAGGGGATGAGAGCTGGCTTTCCGTCCACGAGGCCAATTCCAAGGCCCTCCATACGGACAACCTCATCATCGAAGTCGCCCCCAACACCACCGGTGGCTATCGTGAAGGCAGCGTGACCGTGACCGACAATGCAACCGGCGAGACCATTCAGGAATTCGTGATTCTCCAGCAGCCGCTCGACAACGTGGCCACCGATCTCGCATCCATCCGCTCGCTCACCGACGGGGCTTCCGTCATTGCCAAGGACGCTGTGGTTGTTGCGGCTTCCAAGCAGGGCGCGCTCGTCATCGATGAGAATGGTGCATACCTGTATCTGCAGAAGGAGAACAATACCGCAGTCCGCGGTGACGTGGTTGCCTTTGCAGGTGTGAAGAAGTCCATTAAGGATATGAACCTCAAGTATGTCGAGGTCGAAAGTATCGACGTGACCGGACAGGCGGAGGATATTCTTGATCTTGAGTGGATGTACATCGGCTTCGGTGAGAACTACGGTTCCATCAACACCGGTACCAGCGGTATCCTCCAGAAAGAGGGCGACGGCTGGTATATTATGGCGCCCAAGAACTTCCCCATCATTATCGAGGAACCTCAGGATATCGACCTCTCCGCGCTGGAGGGCAAGATGGTTACGGTCAAGGGCTATACCAACGGTGCCTCTGCCGATCTCTACAACTTCATCGCGAATTCCATTGAAGAAGTCACCTTCTCCGAGAACGCCAACTGGACGCTCAGCTTCGAAGGTGAAGTGACCGAGTCTGGTTACACGATGGATGAAATCCTCAATACCGTCGCGGCCGGATCCGAAGACTACTATGCCTACTACGGTATGACGGTCTACCCCGCTTCCGCCATCGCCGAAGCCGGTTCCCTGGAGAATCTGGCCATTTCAGAGTGCCTCAACGCCGCTGACAACGTACAGATGTACTTCACTTATTTCAGCGAGGGTATCGACGATAACGCTAGGATTGAAACCGGGACCTTCGATCCTGATTCCAAGGGCTTCGGCGACTTCGTGGTATTCGCCGTCGGTCTGACCGAGGAAGGTTACGTAAGCGGCAAGTACGCCAGCCTGCAGTACACCAAAGAAGATCCCCGCAAGGCCATGACTTATGCCGAATGGCTTGGCACCTGGAAGGTCGGCGGTATCGAATGGACCATTAACCCGAAGGTGGAAGGCGAGACCTACACCGTACTGGGCGCCATCAGCTACAACGACCTCGAACTCGAATTCGACGGCGTTTATGACAATGGTTCCTTCGTCTTTATGGAGAAGGACTTCGGCCCGATTATCGAGGGCTACGAGCACGTGACGATGGGCGGTGAGTACTACTCCACCGCCTACGGCGAGCAGTGGGGCCTGAACGACAATCTGGACGAGCCCTCCGCCATCTTCACGGTGGACGCTTTCAAGGATGGCAGTTATACGATTACCCCGGGCAAGCTGTCCAGTCACAAGTACAACTATATAAGCCTCTGGGGCCTCACGGCCGATGGTTCCACCAAGGAATTCGCCTATAAGTCCATGCCGACCACGTGGGTATGGGTGGATCCGAGTGCGGAGCCCAGCCCGCTGGAGAAGAACTACACGGCCTCCGATATCATCGCCGGCGTCAGCGCTGAGAAACTTATCTCCACCGATTGGATGTACTTCGCCCGCACGGACGCCTCCATCGCCGCTGACCGCGAATACCTCGGCACGGTCAACTTTGCCGCGGCGGATGAGACCGGCAGCATCCTCAACGCTACGGGAATGTTCGCAGAAGAACTCCCCGGTGCATTGCAGTTCAACTACAACCAAGGATTCATCTACGCCACGAACAGTTATGTCGGGGATTATGGCAGTTACTACAGTTATGTCCTGAAGCCCTGCGTAATGGATGCTGACGGCGGAGTCTATTCGTCCCTCTACGGCAATTGGCTCGGCGGCGGTTACGTGGCTGAAGGTATCATTGCACTTGTTGACTTGGGTGCTTATTCCAGCTATGACATTACGGGTGCCGGATTTGCCGTCGGGGCATTCAGTGGCAGTACCCTTGCAGGCTGGTGGGCCAAGTTCGGCCATATCGTCCTGGTGGATCCCGCAGTCATCAACAATACTGCCGAGGCTACGACAGCCGTACGGAATCTTACCCTGTCCTCCGCGTGCAACATGAACAACCTCACGGCTTCTACGCCCAAGCGGTTGAAGGGCGTCACCCCGGAGAAGAAGGTTCCCGCCCAGGAGAACAAATCCTCCAGGAGGAAAGCCGTTGTCAATCTCAAATAAGATCTGACACGATACGATAGAAAGAGAGGCGACCCGATTGGGCCGCCTCTCTATTTATTACTATTGACTATACGCTGCCACCCAGCAGATCCAGGATTTCGGCGGTGATTTTTTGCTGGCGGCTCTTGTTGTAGGCGAGCGTCAGGTCCGAAAGCAGCGATTCCGCATTGTCGGAGGCCACCTGCATCGCGACGGTACGGGCCGCACATTCGGCGGCGAAACTGTCAATGCAGGCCGTACGGAGTTCCAGCCGGACCAGCGCAGGCAGCAGGGCTTCGGCGATAAGGGCAGGCGCAGGTTCGTAGAGCACGCGCAGTTCCATCTCAGCGTCATCGGCGCCACCTTCACAGACGAAAGGCAACAGGTCGCGCACGATGACCTCCTGCCGGGAGGCCGTAATGCAATGCGTATAGACCAGCCGCACCCGGGAGAATTCTCCGTGCGCACAGGCGGTCATCAGGCGGTCGGCGAGCGACGCAGCCCCCTCAAAGCCTGCAAGGGTGACCAGGGCGTTGAAATCTTCAGGAGAAGGATGCCCCGCCCGGCGCATCGCTTCCGCCATCTTGCGCCCCAGCGAAAATACCGTGGCGCCGGGACAGCGTTCCAGTTCCTGCATCGCCCGCCGGATAACATTGGCGTTGAAACCGCCGCAAAGCGAGGTATTGGAAGAAAGCGCGACGAGGGCGACGGGCGCATCCGGCGCCGTCACAGTAGAAAGGCCTTTGAACGCGCCGGCAGGCAGCGTCTCCACGATGGAGGTGAGCGCATCGCTGTAACGGCGCAAGCCCTCGGCACTTTGTTGCGCTTTGTGCAGTTTGGACGACGCAATCAATTTCATCGCCGAAGCGACCTTGATGGTCCCCTTCACCGACGCAATCCTGTCCTTTATTTCCCGCAGCGACGCCATCAGACAAGCGCTTCAACAACTTCTGCGGCAACGGCGCGGAGGGTGTCTCCGGCTCCTTCCGGGAGGCGGCCCGCATCGAGTTCGGCGAGCAGGGCGCTCTGGGAGGCGCGCATCCTTTCCAGGAAAAGCCGCTGAAAATCCGATACCTTGTCAAGCGGAATCTTTTCCATCAGGGCGTTGATGCCGCAATACAAAACGGCCACCTGCTCCCCTACCGGCATCGGACTGTACTGCGGTTGCACCAGCAGGCGTGTGTTCTTGCGCCCGCGGTCGAGGGTCATCAGTGTCAAGCGGTCCATATCGGAGGAATACTTGGCAAAATCCTCCAGTTCATTGTACTGCGCCTGGTCGATTTTCAGCGTCCCCGCCACCTTCTTCATACTCTTCACCTGGGCCGCGCCGCCCACACGGGAGACGGAGATACCCACATTGATAGCGGGCCGGATACCGGCGTTGAAGAGCCCGGATTCCAGGTAAATCTGGCCGTCGGTAATGGAGATGACATTCGTGGGAATATAGGCGGAAACGTCGCCCGCCTGCGTCTCGATAATCGGCAGGGCGGTAAGCGAACCGCCGCCCCGCACCTTACCCTTCAATGCCTCGGGGACGTCGTTCATCTGCGCGGCCACCTCCTCCTGTCCCACAATCTTGGCTGCCCGTTCGAGCAGGCGCGAATGGAGGTAGAAGACATCGCCGGGATAGGCTTCACGGCCCGAGGGGCGCTTCAGGATCAGGGACACTTCGCGGTAGGCGACCGCCTGCTTGGAAAGGTCGTCATAGACCACCAGTGCGGCGCGGCCGGTATCGCGGAAATATTCGCCGATGGCAGCCCCGGCAAAAGGCGCAAAGTATTGCAGGGCAGCCGGATCGGCGGCCGTGGCGGAAACGACGACGGTATAGTCCATCGCGCCTTTGTCCCGGAGCGTCTGCACGAGGGACGCCACGGTCGACCCTTTCTGTCCCACCGCCACATAAATGCAATAGACGGGCTTCCCCTTGAGGTACTCCGCGCGCTGGTTCAAGATGGTGTCGATGGCGATGGCGGTCTTTCCCGTCTGCCGGTCGCCGATAATCAGCTCCCGCTGTCCGCGGCCGATGGGAATCATCGCGTCGATGGCCTTGAGGCCGGTCTGCAGCGGCTCCGTCACCGGTTCGCGGAAAATCACGCCGGGCGCCTTGCGCTCCAGCGGCATCCGCACCCTTTCTCCGGCAATCGGGCCCAGGCCGTCCAGCGGCTCGCCCAGCGGATTCACCACACGGCCCACGAGGCCGTCGCCGGCGGGGATGGACGCAATGGTCTTCAGGCGCCGCACGCTCATTCCCTCCCGGACCTGGTCCGTGGCGCCGAAGAGGACCACGCCCACATTGTCCGCTTCCAGGTTCATCGCCACGGCCTTCACGCCGGACTCGAATTCCACCAGTTCCCCGGCCTGAACGTCCTCAAGCCCGTATACGCGGGCCACGCCGTCGCTCACCTGGAGGACGGTGCCCACTTCTTCGTAGCGGACCCGCTGGTCCACGCCCTGAAGCTGTTCAAGCAGGATATCGGAAATCTCGCTGGCTTTGATCGTATTCTGTCCCATTATAACACTCTGGTTCTGTTTTGTTCATTGAGGGACGCGAGCAGGGAGCGCAACTGCGTGCGCACGCTCGCATCCAGGCGGCGTCCGTCCACATCCAGCACAAAGCCGCCGATGAGTTCCGGATCCACTTTTTCTTCCATCTCGAGGGTACACTGCCGTCCGGCGCAGAGCCGGTCCCGGATTTTCTGCGCAAAGTCCGGCGCCGGAATGGCGGTGACGAGCACCGCTTCCTGACGGCCGGTCTGCGCATCATAGAGCCGCACGAAACTGTGCAGGATGAATTTCAGGTAATCCGTCCGGTGATTGCGCACCAGGAGCGCTACGAAATCCGCAAGTTCCTTTTCCAACTTTACGGACGATACGGCGGCGGGGTCCCGGAGCAGCGCACGCACCTGCGCATACACCGCTTCCCCGTTCCCTGTCGCAAGAACATATTTGAGCAGCGCCTTGGCGTAACGCAGTGAGATGGTTCCCGTATTCATCGGCTAACTGGTTTCATCGTGGGGGAAAGCCTCTTCCGAGAGGCGGTCGAGCAGGGCACGCTGCGTCTCCTCGTCCGAAAGATGGTCCCGCAGGATCTTTTCCGCTACGCTTACGCCCAGCAGGGCGATTTCACGGCGGGCCTGTGCGAGCGCGGCCTCCTTCTCGGCGGAAATCTCCTCCCGTGCACGGGTCAGCATCTGCTCGGAAAGGGCCTGCGCATCGTCGCGGGCTTCGGAAAGCATTTTTGCGCGCGCATCGGACGCTTCCTTGAGCAGTTGCGCCTGTTCGCGCCGCGTCTGTTCGAGCATACGCTGATGCTCCTCCTCCAGGGCAGAGAGCCGCTGCGTCGCCTCCTCAGCATCCCGCAGCGACTGCTGAATGTACGCGCTGCGTTTGTCAATCATTCCCGTAATCACCGGGAATCCCCACTTCGCCAGGATGAAGAACACCAGGGCGAAAACGAGGACCATCCAGAAAATCAGGCCCGGTTCGGGAAGCAGGAGCGACATAAGCTACTTGGCAATCAGACAGACGACAATGGCAAAGAAGCAGACGCCCTCGATGAGCGCCCCGGCGATAATCATACCGGTGCGGATGTCGCCGGCAGCCTCGGGCTGACGGGCAATGCCCTCCATCGCGGACTTGCCGATTTTCCCGATACCGAAGCCGGCGGCGATAGCGGCGATAGCGGCACCCAACGCGGCGCCGAAGCGACCCAGCTGCATCCCGGCAGCCACCTGAAGCAAGATAGTAGAAAGTAACATAGTTTATGAATTTAATGGTTTGTTTGTCTTGAAGCGCCGATAAACACGGCGGACAGCATCGTGAATACATACGCCTGGATGAAGGCCACCAGCACCTCCAGGCAATCCATAAAGATGCCCAGCAACACGGAAACGAACATCATCGAACCATTGATGGCGGGCCCCATTTTGGCGGTAACGAAGATGACGCAGAGCAGGCCGATAAGCATCGCGTGCCCCGCGAAGATGTTGGCAAAAAGCCGGATCATCAGCGAGAAGGGCTTGGTAAAGAGCCCGACAATTTCGATAATGGGCATCAGCGGCAGGGGCACCTTCAGGAACACCGGCACCTCCGGCCAGAAAATATCTTTCCAGTAATGTTTGGTGCCGAAGAGGTTCGTCGCAAGGAAGGTACACATCGCCAGCACGAGGGTCACGGCGATGTTGCCCGTCAGGTTGGCACCGCCGGGGAAAATGGGCAGGATGCCCAGCAGGTTATTGATCAGGATAAAGAAAAACGCCGTCAGCAGATAGGAGGAGTAGCGCTGCCAGTCCCGTCCGATGGCCGGCTTGAAGACCTCGTCCTCCAGCATCACGATTACAGGTTCGAGCAGCGCGGCAATGCCCTTGGGCGCCTCCTTGCGCACATCGTGCCGGCGATACCAGCGCGCCGCAAGCAGCACCAGGACGACAAGCAACACGGAACTGAGCAAAAGCGAAAGCACATTGCGCGTAATGGAGAGGTCCAGCGGCCGCACCGGCCCTTCTTCGGTCTCCTCCACCACCTTCCCCGCATACGGAGTATCCGCCGCGCCGATGGCAAAGCCCTCGCAGGGCAGCGCCGAGAAAAGGAAAACGTGCCAGCCCGTGCTGCGGCTCCGTACAATGACGGGCAGGGGCATATGGTGCCAGGCGTAGGCATCGCCGGTATGCTCGTAGATGATTTCCGTCACGTCGAGCTCCTCTTCCGCCGTTTCCGCACAGAGCGGGAGCGCCGAAGCGAGCAGCAACAGCAGCGCAAGTATGCCCGTCAAGCCTGTTCCGCGCATACCGTTACGACATTTTGGGCGACACGGACCGCGCCGCCGCGGATGGCAAAACGCTCCTCTCCCGCTCCGGTACGCCAGCGGATCTCCCCTGCCGTCAGCGCTGCGGTCAGCGGCGCGTGCGCGGGGCGGATTTCCATCGGCGCAAGGGCACCGGGCAACCAGACGGAACTGACGCTTTCCTCGCGCAGGTCCGTCGGGGTGACAATGCGAAGTTGGAGCTTCCCTTCCATTACTTGCTTTGTTCAAGCAGGGCTTCGCCCTTGCGGATAGCGTCTTCGATGGTACCGACGTTCAGGAACGCCTGCTCGGGCAGGTAATCCAGTTCTCCGTCCAGGATGCGGCGGAAGCCCTCGACGGTGTCCTCGATATCCACCATGACGCCGGGCACGCCGGTAAACTGTCCCGCAACAGCGAAGGGTTGAGAAAGGAAACGCTGCACGCGGCGCGCCCGGTTCACGGTCTGGCGGTCCTCCTCGGAGAGTTCGTCCATGCCGAGAATGGCGATGATATCCTGCAACTCCTTGTTGCGCTGGAGGATATGCTTTACGCGCTGCGCCGTTTCATAATGCTTCTCCCCGACGATATTCGGGTCCAGGATGCGCGAAGTGGATTCCAGCGGGTCCACCGCCGGATAAATGCCCAGCTGGGCAATGGAACGGCTGAGCACCGTCGTCGCGTCCAGGTGGGAGAAAGTGGTCGCGGGAGCGGGGTCCGTCAGGTCGTCGGCGGGCACATAAACCGCCTGGACGGAGGTGATGGAGCCTTTCTTCGTCGAGGTGATTCGCTCCTGCATCTGGCCCATTTCCGAGGCAAGCGTGGGCTGGTATCCCACCGCCGAGGGCATACGCCCCAGCAGGGCCGACACCTCGCTGCCCGCCTGCGTGAAACGGAAAATATTGTCCACAAAGAAAAGGATATCGTGCGGCGCAGAAGGGTCGTCCGAATCGCGGAAGGACTCCGCGAGCGTCAGGCCGGAAAGTGCCACGGAGCTTCTCGCCCCGGGCGGCTCGTTCATCTGTCCGAAGACCATCGACACCTGAGACTTCTCCAGTTCCGCTTTATCGACTTTGGAGAGGTCCCAGTGGCCCTCTTCCATACTTTTTTTGAATTCCTCCCCGTAGCGGATAACCCCGGACTCGATCATTTCGCGCAGCAGGTCGTTCCCTTCCCGGGTCCGTTCCCCTACGCCGGCGAAGACCGAATATCCGTTGTGCTTCTTCGCGATATTGTTGATGAGCTCCTTGATCAGCACGGTCTTCCCGACCCCGGCGCCACCGAAAAGGCCGATTTTCCCGCCTTTCAGGTAGGGTTCCAGCAGGTCGATGACCTTGATGCCGGTATAGAGTACCTCGCTGGTCGTGGCCAGGTCCTCGAAGGGGGGCGGATCCCGGTGAATGGGCAGTCGCTCCCCGCCGTCCACCGCATCCAGCCCGTCGATGACCTCGCCGGTCACATTCAGGACGCGTCCCCTGACCAGGCGCCCCACGGGCATCGAAATCGGTTTGCCCGTACAGACGGCCTCCAGGCCGCGGCGCAACCCGTCCGTCGAATCCATCGCCACGGCACGGACCGTATCCTCGCCGATATGCTGCTGAACCTCCGCCACCAGCGTGCGGCCATCCGGCCGCGCAATGTGAAGGGCCTCGTGAATGCCGGGCAGGCGGGCTTCGTCGCCGCGCTCGAAATGCACATCGACAACCGGCCCGATAATCTGCTCGATTTTACCTTTTAGTTGTTCCATTCGTTTCCGCCGATTTTTTGCGAATTTACAATTTTTTTACGAGTTTTGTACTATTATGAAACAACTCGTTACAGCATTTTTGGCGGCTGCTTTCCTGTTCGGGGGCAGCGCCCGCGCGAAGGTCACCCTGCCTTCGGTCATCAGTGACAATATGGTCCTCCAGCAAAACGCCTCCGTGGCCCTCTGGGGCTGGAGCGACTCCGGCAAGAACGTCAGCGTCACCACGGGGTGGGACAAGAAAAAGACCGTCGCGACGCCGGACGCCTTCGGCAAATGGATGGTCCGGGTCGCCACGCCTGCGGGCAGCGCCAAAGCCTATGACATCACCATTTCTGACGGCGAAAAACTGACGTTGCGGAACATCCTCGTCGGCGAGGTCTGGTACTGCTCCGGTCAGTCCAATATGGAAATGCCCGTCAAGGGCTATCCCGCCCAGCCGGCGGAAGGCGGGACGGACGCCATTCTCGCCGCCCGTCCCGAGCGCCCCATCCGCATCTGCACCATCACAAAGTGTTCTTCGACCACCGTCAAAGAGCAGACGACAGGCAGTTGGAAGCTGCACAGCCCAGAGGTCGTCGCGGAGACCAGCGCCACGGCCTATTTCTTCGCCGACTACCTGCAGGCGCACATCGACGTTCCCGTAGGTATCCTCATCACCAGCTGGGGCGGCAGTTCCATCGAGACCTGGATGGACCGGGAAACCATTGAAAGGGATTTCCCCGGCGAATTCGACCTCTCCTACCTGGGACAGCCCTGGGACAAGGAAAAGTATGGGAAAAAGGACCATACCCTGCCCTGCCTCCTCTATAACGGTCAGGTAAACGGCCTTATCCCCTACACCTTCAAGGGGATGATCTGGTACCAGGGCGAGACCAACCGGGCCCGTCCGGAACAGTACCTGCGCCTGATGCAGTCCTACGCGAAGATGATGCGCGAGAAATTCCAGAACCCTGACGCGCCCTATTACTTCGTGCAAATTGCCCCCTACCATTATGACAGGCTCGCCACGCAGAACAGTTATGTGTCCGGCTATCTGTACGAATCCCAGCAGAAGGCTTCAGAGCTGATTCCCCACAGCGGGATGGCCGGAACGGCGGACATCGGCGAATACGGCACGATTCATCCCTGCAAAAAGCGTCCGGTCGGGCAGCGGCTGGCCCTCCTCGCCCTCGTGAAAGACTACGGCTTCAAGGGCGTCGACCCGGTCTGCCCTACCTACCAGAGCGTCACCTTCGATGCCGGAAAGGCGACCGTCCGCTTCAAGATTGACAAAATGGGTCTCTCCCCGATGGGCAGGAACCTGGGCGGCTTCGAAATCGCCGGCGCAGACAAGGTATTCCACGAAGCCCAGGCAATTCTCGCCCGCGACCGCCATTGCGTGGAAGTCTGGAGCGACGAAGTTCCCGAACCGGTGGCCGTCCGCTACTGCTTCCGCAACTGGGCGGTGGGCAGCGTCTTCAACAACTACGGCATCCCCGTCGCACCGTTCCGCACGGACAACTGGAGCCTCGAGGAAGCCCAATAGCGTCAGAACAGTTCGCGGAGCACGGCGAGGGATTTCACCTCTACGCTGCATTCCGCGTGATAACCCAGATATTGCAGGAGGACCGCGGCGATGGCGCTGCGGTCTTCTCCTTTCAGGGGAATGAGCAGCGCGGCGGCCGTATCCGCCTCACAGAAGGCACAGAGCGTTTCCCAATAGGGGCCGGCAAAGGGCGCCAGGGATTCCCTTCCCGGGGAAAAGCCGAGTTCCCGGCACAGCGCCAGCAAAAACACGAGGTGAAAAGAGGCAAAATGTTCCTGCAGGGAGTCAAACAGACGAATCTGCAGGACACACCAGTCGAAGAAGGCGGCATCGCCGGTCCCCTGCCGCATCACCCGGTAAAGCACTTCGCTCAGGAACAGGCTCACCGCATTCTTGGCCGGATGGCTCCGGATCCCCGTCAGCGGGTCCTCCGCGGCAAGGGAACGGAGCCGCCACAAATCCGAACGCGGATTCTCCACCACTTCCACGGAAAGCAGCGAGAGCGGCTGAAACAAGGCCCGGGGCATCTTCGGCCCCGCCGTAACGATAAAACTGCGCCGGCCCAGACGCCGGCTCAAGCAATGCAGGACAAGGGAATTCTCCCCTGTCCTGGTCGTGTTCAGGACAATGAGGCGGTCAGCGGAAATCATTGCGCCAGAAAAGCGGCCATCGCGCGCAGGGCCTTGCCCCGGTGAGAGACGGCATTCTTCTCTTCTTCGGAAATCTCCGCAAAGGTCTTCCCGCCGAAGCCGTCCGGGATAAAGACCGGGTCATAGCCGAATCCCTGGCAACCGCTACGCTGCGTCGCAATTTTCCCCTCGACACAACCCTCAAAGCAATAATAATCTCCGCACGGAAGCATCAGGGTGACGACACTGCGGAAACGGGCTGTACGGGGCACATCCGGACCGAGCGCCGCCATTTCCCGGAGCAACTTGGCCATATTGTCGTCAAAACTACAATGCTCCCCCGCATAGCGCGCCGTATAGACCCCCGGCGCACCTCCAAGGCAATCCACCTCCAGCCCGGTATCATCGGCAAAACAGGACATTCCGGTACGCTCAAACAGATACTGGGCCTTCTGGATAGAATTCTCCTTCAGGGTTTCTCCCGTCTCCGGAATCTCCTCCGTCACCCCAAACTCCGCCGGCGTACTCAACACATACTCCGGCCCCAATATCTCCGCCGCCTCCCGCAGCTTCCCTTTATTTCCGGTAGCGAATAATAACCGTATCATATCCGAGGACTCTTTAATGCTTCTCTCAATTCATCATCATATCGGAGCCGAATCTCCATGCCGCCCTTCTGGAAATAATACCGCACCGCAATCTCCTCCTCGATGAGCGGAATCAACTCCTCGCGGGCACGCCGCACCGCCTCCTCCTTGCTCATATCCACCTTCTTCTCCAGGGCCTCCAGCAACGCCAGGGTCTCCGGATCCGGACCTTCCTTCTTCAGGGAATCCCGCATCGCGTCAAAATAGGTCTTCGCACTGCTCCGGTAATCGAACTCCTGCTGCGCGGCAAAGTCCACGAAGGCGTCGAACTCATCGAAATGGAATTTTTCCACCGGCGGAATCGACGCGTGCGTCTTCACATATTCCAGCGCATAGTGGTCAATCACCTGCCAGCCCGAGAGCGCATAGACAATGCGGGGGTAGTCCCTGCGCTTCAGGAGGACATCGGGAGTGATGCCGCCGCCGTCGCGCACCTCGCGTCCGGACACGGTCCGGAACACACTGGTCAGCGAATCGGGAATGTTGCCGACGCTTCCGTCCTCCCGCCGGTGCGCGTAGTCCTTGATCTGGACGCAGCGGCCGCTGGGGATATAATACTTCGCCGTCGTGATTTTGAGCTGGCCGCCATACGGCAGCGGACGGATGCTCTGCACCAGCCCCTTGCCGAAGGTACGCTGTCCCATAATGGTCGCACGGTCCAGGTCCTGCAGGGCCCCGGCCACGATTTCCGACGCCGACGCCGACTGGGAATCCACCAGCACGATCAGGGGGAGCTGCAGGTCAAAAGGCGCATCCGGCGTCTTGTAGGCCCGTTCTTCTTCCCGGTCCCGGCCTTTGGAGGTCACGACCAGCGAGCCCTTCGGCACGAACAGGCCGACCATTTCCACGGCCTCCTGCAAAAGTCCGCCGCCATTGCCGCGAAGGTCCAGCACCAGCTCCTTCATGCCCTGTTTGCGCAGGGCCGACAGTTGGGCGCGCACCTGGTCCGTCAATCCCGGCGTAAAGCCGCTGACGGCGATGTACGCGGTCTTTGCATCCAGCATCCCCGCAAATTCGATATCCGGGAGATGAATCTTCTCCCGGGTCACGGTAATTTCCTTCCGGCCGCCACCGCGCACTTTCTCCACCAGGAAATGCACCTGCGTCCCCGCCGTCCCCTTCATCCGGGAGCTGCACTGGGCAACATTCAGCCCCGCCACACTCTCGCCGTCGATGGTCAGGATGACATCGCCGCTTTGCAGGCCGGCCTTGTGGGCGGGGGAATTTTCATACACCTCGTTGATGAGCACGCCCTCGTCCAGTTTCGGCTTATAGATGATCGCGCCGACGCCACCATAGGTGTTACTAATCATCATCTGGAAGTTATCCCCCTCTTCTTCAGGCACATAGACAGTATAAGGGTCCAGATTGGCGAGCATTGCGTTCACGCCCACCTTCTCCATCCGGTCCACGGGCAGGGAATCCACATAACTGCGTCCCAGTTCCTTGAGGATGGCACTCTGAATCTCGATCCACTTCCCCATCGTAAAGTCCCTGGACTGGGAGAAGGAACTTGCGGCCGCCGCCAGGAACAGCGCCGCCGCCACAAACATTTTTTTCATACTTTTTCCCAAATATACAATTTATCCCCCCGATGCAGACGCCCGGGCCAGTCGCCTTCGGGCCGCACCGCCACTGAGCAGCGCACGCCTTTTCCGGCGATATCGGCCGGCTCCAGTTCCACGCGCAAATCGTCCACGCGAAATTCCACCACACCGGTATTCCGGCCAATGGCCATCACTTCATCTCCGCGATGCAAATCCACACATTCCACGGCGATTTCCGCCACGCCGATGCGGTCGAACCAGTTGGCCACCTTGCCGCAATACACCTTGCGGTGCGAAGAACGGTTGCCATAGACCTCGCTCCACTGGCCCAGTTCGGCGCCCTGGTACCAGCCGTCCCAAAAGCCGCGGTTGAACACCTCTTCGAGTTCCGCCTTGAGCGACACGGCGAGTTCCGGGCTGAAACGCCCCTCGCAAATGGCATCCGCCGCCCTGCGGTAGCAGGAAGCGCAGCGCTTCACATACTCCGCGCTGCGGGCCCGCCCCTCAATCTTAAAAACACGCACCCCGCTCTCCACCATCTTGTCCAGGAATTCTATCGTACAAATATCCCTGGGCGACATAATGTATTTGTTCCCCAGATGCAGCTGCTGTCCGGTCTCCAGGTCCGTCACCTCATACCCCCGTCTGCAGACCTGAAAACAGGCGCCCCGGTTAGCAGAAGCCCCGTAATGGTGCAGACTCAGGTAACATTTCCCGGAAACCGCCATACAGAGCGCCCCGTGGACGAACATCTCCAGACGCACGGGCCGGCCGAAAGGTCCCGTCAGCTGTTCTTCCGCTATCCTCTCGCTGATATACTTCACCTGGTCCAGGTTCAGTTCCCGCGCCAGCACCGCCACGTCCGCAAACTGCGCGTAAAAGCGCAGGGATTCGAAATTCGAAATATTCAGTTGCGTCGAGAGATGCACCTCGAGCCCCAGGCGGCGGCATTCGAGCAGGGCCGCCGGGTCCGTGGCGATAATGGCATCAACGCCGGCAGCGCGGGCGGCTTCGAGCGTAGCGCGCATATCGTCCATATCTTCCTGATAAAGGACGATATTCAAGGTGAGATAGCATTTCAGGCCGTTCTCGTGGCAGATCCGCGCCACCTCGGCCATATCTTCCAGGGCGAAGTTCCCCGCAGAGCGGGAGCGCATATTCAAGCTGCCTACACCGAAGTAAACCGAATCGGCGCCCCCCTGAATGGCGGCCTGCAGGCATTCAAAACTGCCCGCCGGCGCCATGATTTCGAGTTCCTTCCTGTCCATATTCTACTTTACCCGCCCGATCAGGGAATGCGCAAATCGCGCAAGGAGTTGCGTCTTGACGCTGCCCAGATTCAAGTGCGCGATCTTTTCCCCGGCGGAAGCGTGCCAGGAAGCAATCGTCTTCAAAGCCTCTTCCGGGACGCCGAGCCGCTCGTACTCCGCCTTCACGGCCGCAATCTTCTCCGCCTTTTCTTCCTGTGTCTCCGCGGGGCGGGAAAGCAACTGCAAAAGTCCTGCCCGATTGTCGGTTTTTTCCAGCGCGCGCACCGTCAGCCAGCTCATTTTTTCATTCAGGATATCCCCGCCGACCGGCTTTCCGAACACCGCCTGGTCCGCATAGGCATCCAGATAATCGTCCGCCACCTGGAACGCCATGCCCAGGTCCCAGCCAAAGCCGTACAGCGTCGCACAGGAGTTTTCATCCGCACCGGCGATGAGGGCGCCGGTTCCGGCCGAACAGGCCAGCAGCGCGGCGGTCTTGTCCCCGATCATCTCTTCGTATTCCGCCATCGAAACGCTCTCCCGCCGCTCGAAGTCCATATCCAACTGCTGCCCCTCGCAGACCTTCGTCGCATTCTCGGAGAACAGTTGCAGCACCTGCGAGCGCACCTTTTCAGGAGCCTTCAGCATATACTTGTAACTCTCGATGAGCATCGCATCCCCGGAAAGCAGGGCGATATCGTCCCCCCACTTCTTCCAGACGGTCTCCTGACCGCGGCGCAGGGGGGAGTTATCCATAATGTCATCGTGAATCAGGGAAAAGGTATGGAAGAGTTCCAGGCCCGCCGCCGGGGCCAGGACGGCTTCATCGAGTAGCTCTCCGCCCAGGGCGGCATAAGCCGTCAGGCACAGGCGCGGACGGATCCGCTTTCCGCCGATGGAAATCATATAACGCTGCGGCGCATACACGTTCTCCGGTCTGTCCGGGAACGCCAGCCCCTTGAACAGGGCCTCAATCCGGGATTCTATCTGCTTTTCGGAAATCATAACCTACAAATATAGCAAGAATCTTGCAGAATCAAGAAGGCCAAAAGTA
>CACYHC010000004.1 GCA_902774145.1 uncultured Bacteroidia bacterium | reverse complement strand
ATCATTTTAAACATTCTTCGGTTTCGGGTCCTTACGTGGCCTTCCGTCCGGGTTCCTCATCGGAACGCCTAAGGATATTGCAAAGCTGGGACCAGTGCCCGGATGATGGACTTTTTGTCACCATAGAAGTGCCAAATAGTCCATTTTGTGGACAGATTGTCCAGGTTAGCCACTTATGTCATGGTGCTCCCGGCACCACTGTGTCACAAAAACCGTAACAAAAAGAAATAAGCCGCGTGGTGCTGGGAAGAATCGAACTGCCGACACATGGATTTTCAGTCCATTGCTCTACCATCTGAGCTACAGCACCGGTTTAGGACTGCAAAGATAGGGATAATTTTGGAACAGACAAATATTTTTTCCAAATTTCACCATTGGATAAAAAATGACTATCTTGCAAAGATTTTAGAAGTATATTACGATTATGTTGAGAATCGCCATACAATCCAAGGGGCGGCTGAATGAAGAGAGCACCGCCCTGCTGAAGGAACTGGGCATCGAAATCGACGACGCCAAGCGCAAGTTCCTCTCCCAGTCCGCGAACTTCCCGCTCGAGGTCCTGTACCTGCGCGACGACGACATTCCCCAGGTAGTGGCCGCGGGGACGGCGTCGCTGGGCATCGTCGGGCTGAACGAAGTAGAGGAGAAAGGCCTGAAGGTCAAAGTGATAGAAAAGCTCGGATTCGGCGGCTGCCGCATTTCGCTGGCCATTCCCAAGGCGGAAGCCTACGACGGGCCGCAGTGGTTCGAGGGCAAGCGCATCGCCACCTCTTACCCGAACATCCTCAAGCGCTTCCTGGACAAAAACGGGGTACACGCCAGCATCGAGGTCATTACCGGTTCCGTCGAGGTGGCCCCGGCGGCAGGCATCGCCGATGCGATTTTCGACATCGTCTCCTCGGGCGGCACGCTCGTATCCAACGGCCTGAAGGAAGTGGAGCGCGTATTCGAGTCCGAAGCGGTACTGATCAGCAGCGGAAAACTCACGGAAGACGAAGAAAAACTGCTCGCGGAAATCCTGTTCCGCTTCGAATCGGTCAAAGTCAGCCGCGGCAAGAAATACATCCTGATGAACATCCCGCAAAGCGCTGTGGAAGAGGCGATTCGCATTCTTCCGGCGATGCGCTCCCCTACTGTCATGCCGCTGGCGGCCGAAGGCTGGTGCTCGCTGCATTCGGTGGTGAACGCCGCGGACCTCTGGGACAAAATCCGGCAGCTCAAGGCCATCGGCGCAGAAGGCATCCTGGTGCTGGGCGTCGACAAAATCATCCCGTAATGCAGACTTTCCTGAACCCCGCACGCAAGGACTGGCAGGAACTTTGCGCCCGTGCCTGCGCCGACGAAAACGAAGCGCTGAAAGCCACCGTCGCCGCCATTATCGAACGGGTGCGCAAGGACGGCGATGCGGCCCTTCGCGCGCTTGCGCAGGAAATCGACGGACGCCTTCCCGCATATGCGGAGGCCGGTGAAGCGCAATTCGCAGAAGCGGAAAAGGCGCTGTCCCCTGCTCTGAAACAAGCCGTCGCCGATGCGGCGGAAAACATCCGCAAATTCCACGCGGCGCAAATGCCCCGGACCCTCGAAGTAGAGACGGCGCCGGGCGTACGCTGCATCCAGAAGCCTGTGCCAATCGGCAGCGTGGGGCTCTACATCCCCGGGGGCACCGCTCCCCTCTTCTCGACGGTACTGATGCTCGCGTTGCCGGCGAAAATCGCCGGATGCCCGCAAATTATCCTTTGCACCCCCGCGGGGAAAGACGGAAAAATCGCCCCTTGCGTGCTGTACGCAGCGCATTTCTGCGGCGTCGACCGGGTTTTCTGCGTCGGCGGGGCCCAGGCGGTGGCGGCGATGGCCTACGGCACCGAAACCATCCCGAAAGTGGACAAAATCTTCGGCCCGGGCAACCGCTATGTCACCACGGCCAAACAGCTGCTCGGCGCATCCGTCGTCGCGATTGATATGCCGGCGGGGCCGTCGGAAGTCATGGTCATCGCCGACGAGCAGGCCAACGCCGCCTTCGTCGCGGCAGACCTGCTGTCCCAGGCGGAGCACGGGCGCGACAGCCAGGTGATGCTGGTGACCAACAGCGAAGCCAAGGCCGCAGAAGTACAATGTGAGGTAGAAAAGCAAATCCAGGCACTCGGACGCGCGGAACTGGCGCAGGGGGCCCTTTCGCACAGCCGGGCGGTCGTTTTCGAAAACGAAGACGACATCGTCGCCTTTGCCGACAGTTACGCCCCGGAACACCTGATTGTCAATACGATAGACCCCTGGCGCATCTGCCACCGCATCACGGCGGCGGGCAGCGTCTTCGTGGGGCCCTACACCCCGGAAAGCGCGGGCGACTACGCTTCCGGCACCAACCACACCCTGCCCACCAGCGCCTGGGCCCGCTCCTACAGCGGCGTGAACCTGGAAAGTTTCCTGCGGCGGATGACGCTTCAGGAAATCAGCCGCGAAGGGCTGAATGCACTCGGGAAAACGATTGTCACCCTGGCGGAAGCCGAAGGCCTGCAGGCCCACGCGAACGCCGTAAAAGTACGCATCGATGAAGGAAATTGACGCACTGGTCAGGCCCAATATCCTGGCCCTCAGCCCCTACTCCACCGCAAGGGACGATTTCAAGGGCAAGGCGGAGGTGTACATCGACGCGAACGAAAGTCCCTTCCCGAGCGGCTGGAACCGCTACCCCGACCCGCGGCAGAAAGCGCTGAAAGCCCGCATCTCCGCCCTCAAAGGCGTTCCCGCCGAAAGCATTTTCATCGGCAACGGCAGCGACGAAGCCATCGACGTACTGATGCGGGTATTCTGTACGCCGGGGCACGATGAAGTGGTTTCCATCGCCCCGAGTTACGGGATGTACCGCGTGGCGGCCGACATCAACGACCTCCCGCTGACGGAGGTGCAGCTGGGCGAAGGCTTCTCCCTCGAGCCCGAAAAGTTGCTCGCCGCCTGCACGGAGCGCACGAAGCTGCTGTTCCTCTGCTCGCCCAACAACCCCAGCGGCAACGCATTCGCCGTCAGCGATTTATTGCGCGTAGCAGAAGCGTTCCGCGGCATTACGGTGGTGGACGAAGCGTACATCGATTTTTCTTCGCAGCCCTCGTTGCTCCCGCAACTGGCGGAACACCCGCGGTTGGTGGTGCTGCAGACGCTCTCGAAAGCGCGCGGAATGGCCGCCCTTCGCCTGGGACTCGCCTTCGCGGCGCCGCGTATCGTGGAGCTGATGTCGCGCGTGAAATATCCTTACAATATCAATGAAGCCGCGCAGAAACTGGCGCTGGAGGTCCTGGAAAACCCGATTGAGGGGCAGGTGGCGACCGTCCTGGAAGAGCGTGCGCGCCTGGAGCGGGAACTCCCCCGCTTCCCCTTCGTGCGCAAAATCTGGCCCAGCGACGCGAACTTCCTGCTGGTGCAGGTGGACGATGCGGATGCAACCTACGACCACCTGACGCGGGACGGCATCATCGTCCGCAACCGCAACCGCGTGAAGGGCTGCCAGGGCTGCCTGCGGATTACCGTCGGCCTGCCCGAAGAAAACGACAAACTCCTGAAATCCCTTTCCAAGCTATGAAAAAGGCGATTTTTATTGACAGAGACGGCACCATCATCGCCGAACCCGCCGACGAGCAGGTAGATTCCCTGGAGAAACTCTCCTTCGTGCCCGGCGCCATCGGCGGACTGCGCGCCCTGACAGGACTCGGCTTCGAGCTGGTCATGGTGACCAACCAGGACGGGCTGGGGACACCCTCCTTCCCGGAGAAGGACTTCCTGCCCCCGCACGAGAAAATGCTCCAGACCCTGGCGGGAGAGGGCGTCGTCTTTGACGATATCCTCATCGACCGCAGTTTCCCGCACGAAAACCTGCCCACGCGCAAGCCGGGCACCGGCATGCTGGGCAAGTACCTGGACGGCAGTTACGACCTGGGCGCCAGTTTTGTCATCGGCGACCGGGAGACGGACCTGCAGCTGGCGGCCGCGCTGGGGGCAAAAGGCATCCTCATCGGCGCGAAAAAGGGCTGGGCTGCCGCAGTAGAGCAGATCCGCAGCAGCGAGCGGCACGCCACCGTCGTCCGCAAGACGCGCGAGACCGATATTACGCTGGAACTGGACCTGGACGGCAAGGGCGCCTCGCAGGTCGACAGCGGCGTCAAGTTCCTGGACCACATGCTGGACCAGCTGGTGCATCACGGCGGTATCTCGCTGCAACTCAGTTGCAAAGGAGACCTGGAGGTGGACGAGCACCACAGCATCGAGGACATCGCCATCTGCCTGGGCGAAGCGCTGAAGCAGGCCCTTGGCGACAAACGCGGCATCGAGCGTTACGGCTTCAGCCTGCCGATGGACGAGAGCCGTGCGACGGTGCTGCTGGACTTCGGCGGCCGTGCGGAACTGGTCTGGGACGTCAACTTTACTCGCGAATACGTCGGCGATATGCCCACGGAAATGTTCAAGCACTTCTTCAAGTCGCTTTCCGTCGCCGCCGCCTGCAATCTCTATATTGAAGCCCGCGGCGAGAACAACCACCACATCGCCGAAGCGGTCTTCAAGGCCTTCGCCCGCGCATTGAAGCAAGCGGTGCGGCGCGACATTTTCTCCTACGAACTCCCCAGCAGCAAAGGAAGCCTATGACGGTCATCATCGATTACGACGCGGGCAATATCTGCTCCGTACGGAATGCTCTCTCGCGCCTGGGCTGCGAATATGTCCTGAGCGCCGACCCTGCGACCATCGAAGCCGCCGACCGCATCCTCCTTCCCGGCGTAGGCAATGCCGCCGAAGCGATGCGCAGCCTGGAGGCCAAAGGGCTTGTTCCCGTCATCCGGGGGCTCCGGAAGCCCGTTCTGGGCATCTGCGTGGGGATGCAGCTGCTCTGCCGGCATTGCGAGGAAGGCGATGTGGACGGCATCGGCATTTTCGACTGCGACGTACGGCGCTTCCCCGCATCGGCGGACGCGAAGGTCCCGCATATGGGTTGGAACGCGATCGGCAACCTCGACGGAAAACTCTTCAAAGGCCTGAGCGGCGGTACCTATATGTATTTCGTGCATTCGTACTTCGCGGGCCTGTGCAGCGACACCGCGGCCACCTGCCGGCACGGCAATACGCTCTTCAGCGCGTCCCTGCGCTATGAAAACTTCTACGGCACGCAGTTCCATCCCGAAAAAAGCGGCGATGCGGGCGCGCTCGTGCTGAAAAACTTCCTCGGGCGATGATGCAGATTCTTCCGGCCATCGACATTATCGACGGGCGTTGCGTGCGCCTTACGCGCGGGGATTACGCGCAAAAGAAAGTCTATGACGCCTCCCCCGTCGATATGGCCGCGCGCTATGCCGACTGCGGGGTCACGCGCATTCACCTGGTGGACCTGGACGGCGCGCGCCTCTCCGCCCCCGCCAATCTAGCGGTGCTGGAGCAAATCGCTTCCCGCGGCGAGGTGGAGACCGAATGGGGCGGCGGCATTGCCGACGAGACGGCGCTGCGCAACGTATTCGACGCCGGTGCAACAAAGGCGATTATCGGCAGCGTGGCCGCCCTGAAGCCTGCACTGTTTGCGGACTGGCTGACGCGCTTCGGCGCTGACCAGCTGATTCTCGGCGCGGATGTCCGGGACGGAAAAGTGGCCGTGAAGGGCTGGCAGGAAAGTGCGGGGCTGAGTGCATCAGCACTGATTGCGGGTTTTGAAGGCCTGCAGGAGGTGATTTGCACGGAGATTTCGCGGGACGGGATGCTCGGCGGACCGGCCTTTAACCTGTACAAATCCCTGCAGACGGAATTTCCTTCGGTAGCCTTTACCGCCAGCGGGGGCATTTCCTCGATGGACGACCTCCGGGCCCTGGATGCCATGGGGATGCCCCGGGCAATTGTGGGGAAAGCCATTTACGAGAACCGTATTTCTTTGGAAGAGATTAAGTTATGGTCGCAAAACGGATAATTCCCTGCTTGGACGTCAAGGACGGCGCCGTGGTCAAGGGCATCAATTTCGAGGGTCTGCGCGAAGTGGGCGACGCCGTGGCGATGGGGGTCGAATACAGCCGCCAGGGCGCGGACGAACTGGTGTATCTGGATATCAGCGCCTCCAAAGAGTCCCGTTCCACCTTCACCCAACTGGTGGAGCGGATTGCGCTGGGCATCGACATTCCCTTCACCGTGGGGGGCGGCATCGGGTCACTGGACGACGCGGCGCGCCTCCTGGACAGCGGTGCGGACAAGATTTCCGTGAACAGCGCCGCAGTGGCCCGGCCGGAACTCATCAGCGAGATTGCGGGGCGCTACGGCAGCCAGTTCGTGGTCTGCGCCATCGACGCCAAATGCATCGACGGACGCTGGACGGTCACGACGCACGGGGGCAGCCGGCCGACGGAGCGCGAGCTTTTCGCCTGGGCCCGCGAGGTGCAGGAACGCGGTGCCGGGGAAATCCTCTTCACCTCGATGGACCACGACGGCACCCGCGCCGGATACGCCTGCGAACAATATGCGCAAATGGCTGAATTCCTGCGGATTCCCGTGATTGCATCGGGCGGTGCCGGCAGTATCGACGATATCGCCGAAGTGCTGACCGCGGGCCGTGCGGACGCCGCGCTCGCCGCCAGCATCTTCCACTACGGCACCATCCCCATACCAACCCTCAAAGCCGCCCTGCGCAAGCGCGGCATCACCATCCGCTGATTTGGCCGGGGCAGCTTTTTGCCCGAAAACATAGGTTTTTGAGGAAAAGTGCGCCCCGCTCGTTGTGGATTAAGAAAAAATACTTATATTTGCAGCCGCTTTGCTCGGGATGTGGCGCAGTTGGCTAGCGCATCACGTTAGGGACGTGGGGGTCGTCCGTTCGAGTCGGATCATCCCGACAAACAACAAAAACCGGTGGAAATTTCCGCCGGTTTTTTTCGTAGGTCCGCCAGCCGTTCAGCGGATAAGGTTCAACAAAACGGTGATGACGCCGACATTGATGATGTCCAGGAACATCGCGCCGATAATCGGCACAATCAGGAAGGGCCGGATGACCATGCGATACTTGGCACATACCGCCTCCATATTCGCCAGGGCGTTGGGCGTGGCTCCGAGTCCGAAACCGCAGAGCCCGCTCACCAGCACCACGCTTTCGTAATTCCGTCCCAGCGCCGGATACGCGACAAAGACCGCATAAACGGCCATCAATACCACCTGGGACAACAAAATCACGGCGAGCGGAAGCGCCATTGACTTCAGTTCCCAAAGCCGCAGGTACGCCATCGCCATGCCAAGAAAGAGGCCGAGAAAGACGGTGGCGATACGGCGGATCCACCCCTCATCCATTACTTTCGAGACGGCCGGGATGAAGCCCACAGAATTGCGCAGCAGCACCGCGGCGAGCAGCGCGCCGAAATAGCCCGGAAAGGTCAGTCCCGCGCGGGCAAAAAGTTTGTTCAGCACCGTTCCGAGCAGCATCGCCATCACCATAAAACCGACGGTAAAGAAAGCGGTCCGCAGATTGCCCGTGCGATTTCCCTCGCCGGCGGGGCGTTCCCCTTCCGTTTCCCCGGCATCGAGGTCCGCGGGTATACGGCGACGAATCAGCGCATCGGCCAGGGGGCCGCCGAGCAGGGAGCCGGCGATAATCCCGAAGGTAGCGGCAGCCAGGGTGAGCGACGAGGCGCCAACGAGGCCGTGCTGTTCGAGCAGGGGGGCGAAGCCGGCGGAGGTACCGTGCCCACCGCACATCGGCATCGACCCGGTGGCAAGGCCGAACAGGGGGTCCTGCCCCATCGCCCAGGACAGGCCGAAGGACAGGGCGTTCTGCGCCAGAATCAGCACGCCCACCAGCAAAAGCATAATGAACAGGGGACGGTCGCCGCTTTTGAGCACCTTGATATTGCAGAGCAAGCCCGCAAAGGTAAAGAAGGCGGTCATACAGAAGTCCTTGATCGTCCCGTCGAAGTTGCATTCAATGTCCCAGACACTGAATAGCAGCAGATTGAGCAGCGAGAAGAGGAGACCTCCGGTCACCGGCGCCGGGATGCAGTGCCGACGTAGGAACGGGATGCGGCGCGTCAGCCACAACCCCAGCAGCAGGGCGGCGATACCCACCCCTGCACTCTGATACATCCCCAGGTCCAGTGTCATCATTTATTTCAGCCAGCGGTCCAGCCAGTCAAAGTAGGTGTAGTGCCAGAAGAGGGCGTTCTGGGGTTGCAGAATCCAGTGGTTCTCCTCCGGGAAGACCACGAGCTTGGACGGTACGCCCATCATCTGCGCGGCGTTGAAGGCCGCCATTCCCTGGTCGTAGGGAATACGGAAATCCTTGCCGCCGTGGATACAGAGAATCGGCGTGTGCCACTGAGTGACGCGGCTTTCCGGGGAATTGGCGTAATGCCGGACCGCCTTGGGCAGTTTGCTGTACGGTGCGCCGCCCTGGGCGATGCCGCCCCAGACCTGCGACCCGTCGGCGAGCCCGCCGTTGTCGAAGTTCGGGAACCACATTTCCTCGGTGGTGTACCACATATATTTCTCATCGAAGATGCCCGCGTGCGCGATGAAGCAGTCAAACACATCGCCGTGGGTACCTTCCAGCATATAGACGGAGTAACCGCCGTAACTGGCGCCGCAGGCCGCCATCTTGCCGATGAAGGGCTGCGCCTTGAAATAGCGCGCCGCCGCCAGGTAATCTTCCATATTGAGCCCGGGATAGTCGCCGGAAATCTGCTCTTTCCAGGCCTGTCCCCGGGACGCCGTTCCGCGGCGGTTGGGCATCACCACCACATAGCCCTGCGCGGCCATCAGCCGGTAATTCCAGCGGTAGGACCAGTCCTGTCCGAGCATTCCCTGCGGACCGCCGAGGGTGATGAGAATCGAAGGCCACGCCTGCGAAGGGTCGAATTCGGGCGGATAGGCCACCCAGACCTGCAGCTGTTCTCCGCCGGCCGTCGGAATCCACACTTCCTCCACCTTCCCTTCCGGCAGCGGGTCCAGGATTGCGTCGTTCGTATGGGTCAGCGCGGTCAGTCCCTCCGCCGATACAAAGCCCAGCTCCACCGGACGGTTGAGCGAACTGAAGCTGCAAAGCAAGCCGTCACCCTGCAGGGCAAAAGGCGAAAGGCAGCATTCCAGGTCTTCTCCCGCCACTTTCTGCGGCTCTCCCCCGTCAAGCGCTACGCAGTACACCGGGCAGCGGCCCAGGTCCTCGGCGGCAAAATAGAGCTTGCTGCCGTCCGCGCTCCAGAGGGGCGCCTGCGCATCGCGGTCGAATCCCGCCGTCAGTTCACGGATGCCGCTCACCGCGGGGAAATCCACGTCGCAGACCATCAGACGGGTGCGGTCCGCTTCATAGCCGTCGCGTTCCATACTCAGCCAGGCCAGGTGCTTTCCGTCCGGCGACCAGACCGGGTCCGTATCGTACCCGCCGCCCATCGGGACGCGGGCCGTCTTCCCGGTTTCCACTTCGTAGAGGTAAATTTCCGTATCGGTGGAGAAGGCATAATCACGCCCCTGCTTCTTGCGGCAGGAATAGGCCACATAGCGGCTGTCCGGGCTCCAGGCGAGCTGTTCGGCGCCGCCGAAGGGCTCGGTGGGCAATTCAAAGAAATTGCCGTCCTCCAGCAGGTCCTTCGAATAGGCCGGGGTAAGGAGGTTCAGGCCCAGGTCGGCGATATAAGTGCGGGGAATTTCCGTCTTCCAGTGGTCCCAGTGCCGGTACATCAGGTTCTCGGTGACATAGGCCTGTGCCTTGTCCAGGGCGGGATACGCATCGGCGGGCGCCTTGACCGGACCCGGAATGGAACTGATATAGAGGATTTTGGAGTTGTCCGGAGAAAGGACGAAACCGCCGATGCCGGCGGGCACCTCGCTGCGCAGTTTCGCCTTGCCCAGCTTGCCGCCGGAAAAGGGCGCGCGCCAAAGTGCGCCGTCGCGCAGGAACCAGATATCCTTCCCGTCCGCGGACCAGCGGGCGTTGGACACGGACAGTTTCTTGAAACGGGTCAGCTGGAAGGGCGCGGCGCTGCCGTCCGCCTTGACCAGCCAGAGGTTGGTGAGCGAGTTGTTTTTCTTTACTTTCTGCCGGTTCACGCCGTAGAGAATCCACTGCCCGTCGGGCGAAAGCTGCGGGTCGCTCACCCGGCTCAGCGAGAGCAGGCATTCGGGGGTAAAACGGTCAAATACAGGGGCTTCCTGTACGGGTTTCGATGTACAAGCCATAAGCATCAGGCCCGCGAGGGCGATAAGCGTTTTCTTCATATCAACTGATTTTACTATAATCTTTTATGTCGTATTTCCCCTTCCGGAGTTCCGCCACGAGGAGCGCATTGCAGCCCAGTTGCAGGGAAGGATCGGCTTCCAGCACTTTCAGCGCATAGGCGCGCGCCTGCTGGAGCAGCAGACCGTCCCGCGCCAGCGACGCGATGTTCAAATTGATCGGCAAGCCGCTCTGCTGCGTGCCCTCCAAATCCCCCGGTCCGCGCATTTTCATATCTTCCTCGGCGATGACGAAGCCGTCCTCCGTCGAGCACATCAACTCCAGCCGCTGCCGCGCCTCCTTCGAGGTCTTGTAGTCGGCGACGAAGATGCAATAGGACTTTTCCGCGCCCCGGCCCACGCGGCCGCGCAACTGGTGCAGCTGGCTCAGGCCGAAGCGCTGGGCGGATTCAATGACCATCACCGACGCGTTGGGCACGTCCACGCCCACCTCGATGACCGTCGTGGAAACCAGGATATTCGCCCGCCCCGCCACAAAGGCGTCCATATTGAAATTCTTTTCCTCCGCACTCTGCTGCCCGTGGACGATAGCCACCTTGTAATCCGGCAGCGGAAAGGCGCGGACAATGTCCTCAAAACCGTTCTGCAGGTTCTGGAGGTCCAGCTTTTCACTCTCAAAGATCAACGGATACACCACGAACACCTGCCTGCCCGCGGCGATTTCCTTGCGCATAAAGCCGTAGAGGGCGCTGCGCTTCGACGGGGTAATCAGCATCGACTGCACGGGCTTCCGGCCCGGCGGCATCTCGTCGATAATGGAGACGTCGAGGTCGCCGTAGAGGGTCATCGCCAGTGTCCGGGGAATGGGCGTCGCCGTCATCACCAGCACGTGCGGCGGCAGCCCGCCAGCCCCTTTGGCCCAAAGTTTCGCACGCTGGTCCACGCCGAAGCGGTGCTGTTCGTCGATAACCGCGAGGGCCAGCGCCTTGAAGCGCACATTGTCCTCGAGCAGCGCGTGCGTACCGACGAGGATGCCGAGGCTGCCGTCTTCGAGCGCGGCGTGGATTTCCCGGCGGACCTTCTGCGTCGTGCTGCCGGTCAGCAGTTCGACGCGGACGCCCGTCGGCGCAAGATATTTCGAGATGTTGTTATAGTGCTGTCGTGCAAGCACTTCCGTCGGTGCCATAATACAGGCCTGGTAGCCGTTGCCGATGGCAATGAGGCAGCTCAGCACCGCGACCATCGTCTTGCCGGAGCCCACGTCCCCCTGCAGCAGGCGGTTCATCTGGGCGCCGCTCTTGAGGTCGTCGCGGATTTCGTGAATGACGCGTTTCTGCGCGCCGGTCAGTTCATAGGGCAGCGCGCGGTAGCAGGCGTTGAACGGCTCCCCCACCTTGGGCAGCGGAATGCCCGTGCCTGCGCGGCTCGTGATGAATTTCTGTTTGAGCAGCGACAACTGGAGCAGGAAGAGTTCTTCGAACTTGAGGCGCATCGACGCCTTGCTGAGCACGTACTGGTCCTTGGGGAAATGAATGTTCTGCAGGGCATAGCGCAGCGGCACCAGGCCGTTGTCGCGCAGGACGTATTCCGGGAGCGTTTCCTCGACTTCCGGCAGGGCAAGCGCCAGGGCGGAAGCCATCAGGCGGCACATCACCTTGCCCGTCACGCCCCCGTTCTTGAGCTTTTCCGTCGAGGGATAGACCCCCGTGAGCGTGCCCTGCGGCTGTTCGCCCTCGGCGGGCGCCGGGTCGATTTCCGGATGCACCATGTTCAGCCGGCCGTTGAATTCGGCGGGCTTGCCGTAGAAGAGGAAGCGGGCGCCCTTGCGCAGCCGTTCGACATTCCATTTGATGCCGCTGAAGAAGACCATTTCCATTTCGCCGCTGCCGTCGCCCACCCAGACGCTCAGGCGCTTCGGGGACGGCATTTCCGCGCGAAGGACAGTGGCGCAGACCTGGACGCCGGTCATATCGGCGCGCAGTTCGGCGATTTTGTAGATGCGGCTGCGGTCAATGTAGCGGAAGGGGTAGATGCGAATCAGTTCGCCGATGGTCTGTACGCCCAGTTCACGGGTCAGCAGCGCGGCCCGCTTGGGTCCCACCCCCGGCAGATACTGGATACTCGTCGTCAATTCCCCCATACCTTACAAAAATAAGAAAAAATATGCGTATCTTTGAAGGATTATGGAAATTTTCAAAATACCGGCCCGATGTGCGACGCAGACGATTCGCGAAATCGCCGCGCAGAGCAAGGAGGACTATACTTTTATTTATACAGGCCCAACCGAACTGAAGTGGGTGCACTGGGGGTGCGAGCGGATGCTCCAGGTGGCGGAGGAAACCGTCGCGGCGATGGTCTATTCCGACCGTTTCTTCGAGGGGACGCCTGCGCCGGTCATCGACTGCCAGCGCGGCGGCGTGCTGCGCGACGACTTCGACTTCGGCGGGCTACAATGCTACAGCACGGACCTGCTGCGCAAAGCGGTCGCCGCCATGGATTGCGAATATGCCTATGCCGGGCTCTATGACCTGCGGCTGCGGCTTTCGCGCATCGGCGCGTTCGTGCATATTCCCGAATTCCTTTATTATGAGGTAGAGGCGGACAAGCGCGCGTCGGGCGAGAAGCTTTTCGATTATGTGGACCCACGCAACCGGGCGGTACAGCTGGAAATGGAACAGGCCTGCACCGCGCATCTCAAGGCCATCGGCGCGTACCTGGCCCCGAAATTCATCGAACCTGCGCTGTGGGAAGGCGATTTTCCCGTCGAGGCGACGGTGGTCATCCCCTGCAAAAACCGCGTACGGACCATTGCGGATGCGGTGGAATCGGCGCTTGCCCAGCAGACGGATTTCCCCTACAATGTCATGGTCGTGGACGACAATTCCACCGACGGCACGCGCGAAGTGCTGGAGCGCTACAAGGACAATCCGCGTTTCATCCTGATTGCCCAGGACCCGACCTGGCATGCCATCGGCGGCAACTGGAACGCGGCGGTGCATCATCCGCTTTGCGGCCGTTTTGCCCTGCAGCTGGATTCGGACGACCTATATTCCGGCCCCGACACGGTGCAGAAGTTCGTGGACTGCTTCCGGCAGGAGCACTGCGCAATGGTCGTAGGCACCTACCGGATTACGGATTTCCAGCTCAGGGAACTACCGCCCGGCGTCATCGACCACCGCGAATGGACAGAGGACAACGGCCGCAACAACGCCCTGCGCATCAACGGTCTGGGCGCACCCCGCGGGTTCTGGACGCCCCTGCTGCGCCGCATCAACTTCCCTACCGTCAAGTACGGCGAGGATTACGCCGTGGCCCTGCGCATCAGCCGCGAATACCGCATCGGACGCATATGGGACGTGATTTACAACTGCCGCCGCTGGGACGACAACTCCGACGCGGCGCTGGATATCGACAAAGTCAACATCAACAACACCTATAAGGACCGTATCCGCAGCTGGGAGCTTGCGGCACGCATCCGTCTTAACGCTGAAAACCAATGAAGAAGTTCTTGACCGCCGGACTGATTGTCGCCGGCATGCTTTGCGGAAGCGCCGCCATGGCGCAGGACGCCGCCCGCTGGATTCGCAAAAGCTGCATTTCGCCCGACGGCAGCCGCATCGCCTTTTCCTGGCAGGGAGAAATTTTCACCGTTCCCGTCGAGGGCGGCGATGCTCTCCAGCTCACCTCGAATGACGCTTTTGACACCGAGCCGCTGTTCACCGCGGACGGAAAAAGCATCGTCTTCGCTTCCTGGCGCGAGGGCAGCAAGGACCTCTGGCTGATGCCCGCACAGGGCGGCACGCCGAAACGGCTGACCACCTGGACCGGCGCGGAAACGCCGCTCGTCGCAATGAAAGACGGCCGCGTGCTCTTCAGCAGCGCCATCCAGGAAGACCCGTCCTGGGGCGGTTATCCCGGCGACAAGCAGGTTTGGACCGTATCGACGGACGGCGGACGCGCAATGCCCTTCACGGCGGTGACGATGTGCAAGGCGGACGCCAATGCCGACGGCGTTTTCCTTTATGAAGACTACAAGGGCTACGAGGACGAACTGCGCAAGCACCACGTCTCGTCGGTCACCCGCGACATCTGGGCCTACACCCCCGCCGACGGCAAATACCGCCGTCTCAGCACGTTCCCGGGCGAAAACCGCGAGCCGGCCTTCGCGCCCGACGGCCGCAACTTCTACTTCCTCTGCGAGCAGGGCGGCAACTTCAATGTCTGGAAAAGTTCGCTCGACGCACCCGAAAAAAGCGTGCAGCTCACTTCCCTGCCAACGCATCCGGTCCGCGGCCTGAGCTGCGCGGCGGACGGCACCCTGCTGTTCTCCTGGAACGGCGACCTTTACACCTTCCGCGAAGGCGGCGAGCCCCGCAAGCTGGACATCCGGGTCCGCAAGGACAAGCAGACCCGCGTTCGGACGCGGCTGAACCTCAGCGTGGGCGCCAGCAGCATCGCCCTCTCCCCCGGCGGGAAGGAAATCGCCTTCATCGACCGCGGCGAGGTCTATGTGACCGCCGTGGACTTCACGAACACCAAGCGCATCACCGACACGCCCAGCCAGGAGCGCGGCGTCAGCTTCTCCAGCGACGGCCGCACGCTCTACTATGCCGCCGAACGCAACGGCGGCTGGGGCATCTGGAAGACCGAACTGACGGACAAGAACGAGAAATACTTCACCTTTGCCTGTACGATGGAGGAAAGCCGCTTCACGAAGGAGGGCGAAACCTGCTTCCAGCCGTCCGTATCGCCGGACGGAAAGTGGGTGGCCTTCCTGCGGGACCGCACCGAACTGGTCATCAAGGCCACGAAGGGCGGGCAGGAAAAATCGCTGCTCAAGGGCGTCAACTACTCCTACACGGACGGCGACCTGAGTTTCGAATGGAGTCCGGACAGCCGCTTCCTGCTCTGCGATTATATGGCCGACGGCGGCTGGAACAACGTGGACGTGGCGCTGATTGAGATTGAAAACGGCAAGGTGACGGACCTCACGCGCAGCGGCTACAACGACGTGGCGTTCCGCTGGTCGCTGGGCGGCAAGGCGATGACCTGGCAGTCCGACAAGCAGGGCTTCCGCAGCCACGGCAGCTGGGGCGCCGAGCGCGACGTGTACGCGATGTTCTTCGACGCGAAGGCCTACGCGGACTTCCTGAAGGACAAGGACGAAGCCGCGATCGAAAAACTGCTCGCCGGCAAGGAGAAAAAGGAAAAGAAAGACACGAGCGCCAAGAAAGAGGAGAAAAAACTCCAGCTCGAACTCGAAGGCCGCGACGACCGCATCGTCCGCCTGACGCGCTATGCGGGCCGCATGGGCGACCATTACCTGAACGACGAGGGCACCAAGCTCTACTACACCGTCCGGCTGGAAAAGGGCTTCGACCTCTGCTGCCTGGACCTCAAGGAAGGGTCCGTCAAAGTGGTCCAGAAGGGCGTTAGCGGCAATTTTGTCCCGTCCAAGGACGGCAAGACGCTCTTCATCCAGAGCGGCCGCGGCATCACCAAACTGGAGCTCGCTTCGAACAAGAGCACCCCGCTGAAGTTCAACGCCGAGGTGGACATCGTGCCCGCCGAGGAGCGCAGTTACATCTTCGAACACATCTGGAAGCAGGTGCAGGAGAAATTCTACGACCCCGGCATTCACGGCATCGACTGGAAGGGCTTCCACGACAACTACGTGCAGTTCCTCCCCTACATCGACAACAATTTCGACTTTCAGGAGCTGCTTTCCGAAATGCTCGGCGAGCTGAACGGTTCGCACACCGGCGCGCGCTACTACTACCGTTCGACGCTGCTCGCGGGACAGGTGCCCGGACGCATCGGCGTGCTGTTTGACATGCGCTATGCCGGCAAAGGCCTCCGCATCGCCGAAGTGCTGCCCGGAGGCGCGCTGCATACCGCGGACGGCGAAATCGGCGCAGGCGACCTGATTCTCGCCGTGAACGGCAAGGCGATTGGCGCGGACGCTTCCTGGTACGAAGTATTCGCCGGTCTGGGCGGCAAGCGCACGCAACTGCGCGTGAAGAAAGGCGGTAAGACCGTCGATATCGTCCTGACCCCCGGCGGCGCCGCGGACGAAGCGGAACTGCTTTACAAGCGCTGGGTACGGTCCCGCGAGGCCCTGGTGGAAAAAGTCTCCGGCGGCCGCGTGGGCTACGTGCACGTCGAGGGCATGAACTCCGCCAGCTTCCGGGAAGTGTATTCGAAGCTGCTGGGACGCTACCGAACCTGTGACGCCGTGGTGGTGGACATCCGGCACAACGGCGGCGGCTGGCTGCACGACGACCTCGCCACCCTCCTCTCCGGCAAGCCCTATGTGCACTTCCAGCCCCGCGGACAATACATCGGCACCGAGCCTTTCAACAAATGGACGAAGCCTTCCTGCGTGCTGATGTGCGAGGACTGCTACTCCGACGCCAGCGGATTCCCCTACGCGTACAGGACGCTGGGAATCGGAAAACTCATCGGCACGCCCGTGCCCGGCACGATGACCGCCGTGTGGTGGGAACGCCAGATTGACGCGACGCTCGTCTTCGGCATCCCGCAGGTGGGCTCCTGGGGCATCAAGGAAGGCCGCTACCTGGAGAATATGCAACTGGAACCGGACGTGCTGGTCGCGAATGACCCGGCCGCCCTGGTGCGGGGCGAGGACCCGCAACTGGTGGCCGCCGTAGAGGAAATGCTTAAAGCCGTTTCGAAATGAAAAAACTGGTTATCATCCCTACATACAACGAGATAGAGAACGTTGAGAAAATCATCCGCGCCGTACTGGCGCTGGAAGAAGGTTTCGACATCCTGATTATCGACGACGGCTCCCCCGACGGGACGGCGGCCGCGGTGAAGGGCCTGCAGGAGGAATTCTCCGGGCGGCTGCACCTGCTGGAGCGCAGCGGGAAACTGGGGCTCGGGACGGCCTATATCACCGGCTTCAAATGGGGGCTGGCGCAGGGATACGACTATATTTTTGAAATGGACGCGGACTTTTCCCACGCGCCCTCCGACCTGCCCCGCCTGCTCGCCGCCTGCACGGAAGGCGGAGCGGATATAGCCATCGGATCGCGCTACTGCAACGGCGTGAGCGTGGTGAACTGGCCCATCGGCCGGATACTGATTTCGTATTTTGCATCGGTGTATGTACGGAAAGTGCTGGGCTTCCACATCTACGACAGTACCGCCGGCTTCCTCTGCTACAGCCGCAAAGTGCTGGAAACCATCGACCTGGACAAGATCCGGATGAAGGGCTACGGCTTCCAGATTGAAATGAAATACACCGCGTCGCGTTTGGGCTTCAAGATTGCGGAAGTGCCGGTCATCTTTGTCAACCGCAAGGAGGGCACCTCCAAGATGTCCGGCGGCATCTTCGGCGAGGCCTTCTGGGGCGTCATCCGCCTCCGGTTTCGGAAATTCAAGAAAAAGTAGTGTTATGAAAAAGTTCCTTTATCTCTCATTGGCAGCCTTGATGGTACTGGCTGCTTCGTGTAAGAAAGAAACGCCCGGCGGCGGCGACGGGCCGGAAGTGCCGGTGGATCCGGAGATCCCCGCGTGCCAATTGCCGACTACGGTTTGGTCGGGGTCGTGGGATTTCTCAATGGCAGGCATTCCGGTTCCCTTGAAAGCGAGCCTTGCCTTCGAAGATGAATTGGTGAGCTTGATCTTTACTTCGCTGGAAATGCGCGCAAATGAAATGCCCCTTGTCCTAAATGGGCATAACGCATACCGTTTTGAAGGCACGCCGGACGGGAGCGGACAGGTTTCCTTTACGCTTTCCTTCCAGTCCAGTTCCCAGTATTTTTATCTCTCGGAGACCACCTTTACGGGAACTTTCCATCCGGACTCTGAAGTGTTGGACCTCCACGGAACCACCGAAAACGGGGATAATCCGTTTGGCATGAAAACGCTCCACTTCCTCAAGGAGACCAATGTGACCACACAGACCAATCCGTTCCCGGCGACGAAATGGACGGCATCGTGGAGCAACGACAAGACGGCACTGGGGATTATTCCCTTTTCTGCCATCCTTGCCTTTGAAGGCACTACGGTGAATCTTGTCATTGCCTCGGAAATGACGTTGAATAACGTCCCCGTCGTCATGTACGGGAACGGGCCATACCAATTCCAAGGTCTTTCCGAGACGGACCGGAGCGGCAATCTTTCCTTTATGGTACCCACCCGCGCCAGCACCGTCTTCAATATCCCCGAAACCACCTTCTCCGGCGTCTACAATCCCAACTCCAAGGTGATGACGCTCAAAGTCTCCTCCGAGAACAGCAACGCCCTGGGCACGGACGCGATCAAGTTTGTGAGGAACTGATACACCCTGGGCCACAAAAAAAGCCGACCTGACGGCCGGCCTGGGAGTGGGACCTGGCAGATTCGAACTGCCGACCTCTTGCGTGTGAAGCAAGCGCTCTGAACCGACTGAGCTAAGGTCCCTTCGTTTTGGGATGACAAAGTTAGAAATATTTTGTGAATTAACCAAAATAATCTTATCTTTGCGCCCGAATTCTAAAAAATCATTGCAATGAAGAAGCAAACTCATCCCGAAACCTACCGACTTGTAGCTTTCAAGGATATGTCAGACGAGACCGTCTTCATCACCCGCAGCTGCGCGACCTCCAAGGACACGCTCGTGGTTGACGGCGTTGAATACCCTCTCGTGAAGCTTGAGATTTCGAACACGTCTCATCCCTTCTACACCGGCAAGATGAAAATCGTCGATACCGCCGGCCGTGTTGACCAATTCTACCAGAGATACAAGGCCAGGAAGAAGTAGTTCCTTATTTAATCCGGTAAGGAGCTTCATCGTAGAGCAGAAAGCGGCGTGCCTTGCGCACCCACTTCTGCTCTTCGCTTTTTATATGCTCCTCCACGATATCCGCGCCGATGCTTCCGCGAAGGAACTCCGCCATCACCGGGTCCGCCAGACGCGTGAAGAGCGCATCGCCGATCGCAAACTGTGAATAGCGTTCGGCAAAGAAGCGCATCAGCGCCAGCGTGTGCCCCAGCGACTTGTACTGCACCTCCGGGGTCAGCAGAATCTGATAGCCGAAACAGCGCTCCCCGGCATACAGCCCCTCTGAAGGGACAAAACTGCAGGGCCGCATCAGCACCCCGACGGGGGCGGGCGGCGTCAGCGCCGAAGGTTTGAGGAACGGTGCGCCGATGTATTCGTAAGGCCGCCCGGTACCCAGTCCGGGGTTCAAGCTGGTGTCCGTCCACAGCACGCCGCCGGTATACATAATGGCCGAAAACAGCCCGGGAATATCCGCCGCGGGGGGCACCGCCCAACTCATCAGGGCGCGGCCCGATGCGGAGCAGTCCGCACTAATCACATGCAGCGGATAGGAGGCGCCGGTCTCATCGTAATACAGCAGACAGAGTTCCCCGAGGGTCAGGCCGTGCCGGTGGGCGACCTTCGGCAGGAAGACGTCGCTCTCCCCTGCCGGCAGCGTCCCCTCCACGGCGCGTCCCAGCGGATTGGGCCGGTCCACGACATAAAGCGGCGGTGCGGCAGGCAGCGTGGCGAGCGCGGACATCAGCCGGAGCACGTCGCCGGTATAGCCGAAATGGCGGGAACCCGTATCCTGGATTTCCACGACCAGTGCATCCAGCGCGGCGATGCGCTCCAGGTCAAAGTCGATGTGCGCTTCCCCCTCCCCTTCCGGCAGCATCAGTTCCGCGAGATTGCCCCTCGACGAGAAAATCTCCCAGGTGTACCCACGCCGGGGGTCCCAGCACGCGGGGGCGGCGAAAACGCCCACCCGGCCATCACGCAGGGCCTTGTCTAGCTGGTTCTCCAGCGGCGTTGTGCGGAAGGAAAACACGGCGTCAGGCCTTCATCAGCGAATGCGCGAAGGCGACCACCTCGTTGCCGAGGGCCTCGGCGGCTTCCTGGGTCGGCGCTTCGGCGTAAATGCGGATAATCGGCTCGGTATTGGAGCGGCGCAGGTGCACCCATTTGCGCTCGGCTTCGAAGTCGATTTTCACCCCGTCGATGGTATTGAGTTTCTCGGCGGCATAGCGCTGTTTCATCGCTTCCAGGATGCGGTCGATCAGGGCGCTGTCGCTCAGGTCGATGCGGTTTTTGGCAATGAAATAGGCGGGCAGCGTCTTTTTGTAGGCGCTGACGCTGAGTTTCTTGTGTGCGAGCTGGCTGAGGAAGAGCGCCACGCCCACCATCGCGTCGCGGCCGTAGTGGGAGGCGGGATAAATCACGCCGCCGTTGCCCTCGCCGCCGATCAGCGCACCTACCTGGTGCATCAGGGTGGTGACATTCACTTCGCCCACGGCGGAGGCGTGCCAAGTGCCGCCCCATTTCTCAGTGACATCACGCAGCGCACGGCTCGAAGATAGGTTGGAGACCGTGTGCAGGTCTTTCACGCCCTGCGCCACCGCCCTTTCCAGCAGGTAGTCCGCCACACTGACAAGCGTATATTCCTCGACGAAGGGCTTTCCGTCCTCGCAGATGAACGCGAGCCGGTCTACGTCCGGATCCACGCTGATGCCCAGGTCCGCCTTTTCGCGCACGACGGTCTCGCTCAGCGTCACGAGGTTCGCGGGCAGCGGCTCGGGATTGTGCGCAAAATCGCCGGTAGGGTCGCAGTTCAGGCAGATGCACTCTACGCCGAGTTTCTCCAGCAGGCGCGGCATAATGATACCGCCGACGGAATTAATCGCGTCCAGCACCACCTTGAAACCGGCGGCGCGCACGGCCGGGGCGTCTACCGCCTCGAGCGCCAGCACCGCGTCGATGTGTTCGTCCGTAAAATCGTGTTCCGTTATGTGTCCGAGTTCATCGACGGGAGCGAAATCGAAATCACCGCTTTCCGCCTTGGCGAGAATGTCCGCGCCCTGGGCCGCCGTCAGGAATTCGCCTTCTTCGTTGAGGAGTTTGAGCGCATTCCACTGGCGGGGGTTGTGGCTGGCGGTGAGGATGATCCCGCCGTCGGCGCCGCTGAAGCGTACCGCCAGTTCCGTCGTGGGCGTACTGGCAAAGCCGCATTTGACGACATCTACGCCGCAGGCTATCAGCGTCCCGCAGACAATCTGCTCCACCATCTCACCGCTCAGGCGGGCGTCTTTTCCGACGACCACCTTGTATTTCCCGCCGGATGCAGGGGCCTTGCGTTCCTTCAGACAGACGCAATAGGCGTAGGTAAACTTAACAATGTCAGCAGGGGTAAGGCCCTGGCCTTCGGGGCCGCCGATCGTACCGCGGATGCCCGAGATGGATTTAATGAGTGTCATAACCCCAAAGGTAAGAAATTTTCAGAGAAAGTTGTTACATTTGTCCCAACCGATGGTATACTTTCAGGTCATATTGCCGCTGCGCCTGGGCTGGATGCCGTATTACGCGTCCCCGGAGGCCGTTTCTCCCGGAGAGCGGGTCCGCCTGCTCTTCTCCGGCAAGGAGTATATTGCGGTCGTGGCCGCGCTGAGCGAAACGCCCGAAGTGGACATCTCCCGCATCCGGCCGATTATCGGCGTCGAGCGCGCACTGGAGCCGGTCAGCGCGCAGGAACTGGCTTTCTGGCAGTTTCTCGCCGACTACACGCTCTGTTCGCTGGGCGAAGTCTATCACTGCGCCTATCCCGCGACGCGCACCGATGCGGAGTTGCGCAAGGCGCGCACGAAACAAAGCGCCGACGCGGACCTGCATCCCCGGCTCGACGCAGCCGCCAAGGAAACGCTGAAAGCGCTGCTTGCCCTTTTCGACGAAGGAAAACCCGTGCTGCTGCAGGGCGGCGGCCGCAACAAGTTGTATGCCGCGCTTGTACGCCGATGCCTCGACGAAGGGAAAAGCGCGCTGCTGCTTGCGCCGGGACGGGACGCCGAAGCCTGGGAAGGTGCGGCACGCCTCTATACGGCGGGCACCAGCGCTTCCGAACGCCGGGACATTGCGAATGCCGTGCGCACCGGGGGGCCGGTTTTCATCGCCGGCGGTCCTTCGGCCCTTCTGCTGCCCTGGAGCACGCTGGGGCTGGTGATCGTCGATGCGGAGGAATCGCCCCTGCACCACCGGGAAATGACGGCCCCGCGTTTTCACGCACGCGACGCGGCGGTCTGGCTCGCGCGGCAACTCGGCGCCCCTGTCCTGCTGGGCAGCGATTTTCCGTCGATGGAGTCGGCGTACAATGCCGCGAGCGGGAAGTACGGCAAGGTCTGTGCGCCGGCCGCCCCCGCTGCCGTTCCGGAGGTCATCGACACCGTCGCCGAGCGGGGCAAGAACGGAATGAACGGCTCGTTTTCGCTGAAACTGTTGGCGCGGATGCGCGAAACCCTCGACGCAAAACAGCGCGTGCTGCTGCTCCTGCCCTGGAACGATACGGACAATATCGAAATCGAAGCGCGGGCGCTTTTCCCCAAGGCGGCGACGCGGCTGACGGTGCTGCCGCTGCGTAAAGCGACCCCGTCGATTCTTGCCAAATACGCGCTTACAGCACTACTTGCGGCCGAATTTATGCTCAAAGGGGAGGATTTCCGCACCGACGAGAAGGCCTTCCGGGCGCTTTCCGGCCTCTGTCGCGATGCCGGCGAAACGCCCCTGCTGATCCAGTGTACACAGGCGGAACACCCGGTGCTTCTGGCCCTGCGCTCCCCTGCCGATGGGGAGGCGCTGCCCGCCCTGCTACTCCGGGAACGCGCCGCCTTCGCCCTGCCGCCGTACAGCCGCATCGTGGATGTGGTCTTCAGCGACAAAAACGAGAAGCGGCTGCGCTGGTTCCAGGGCGAGCTGGCCGGCCGGCTCGAGGCAGCGCTCCCCGAACCCGCTGCCCGCATCCAGGCCGGAAGTTCGCGGATTCGCGTTTTGCTGCCCCGCGACGCCGCTCTCGCCGCCCGTAAGCGGCGCATACAACAAACGCTCGCCGCCTTCTGCGACGAGCGCCGTTACAGTTCGCATATTTACTTGGTCGTAGATCCTATTTGATATTCAGAAACGGAATGGCGCCGCCGCCGTTATAGGTGGGGAGTTTGCCGTCCCACTTCTCTACGGCGTCCTGGCGGACGAGCAGTTCGTTCAGGGAAGCCGCGACGGTGCGGTTGTAGTACGCCTCGCCGTCCGCTTTGATTTTCAGCGCCTTCGCTTCACCTTCGGCCTGTGCAATCGCGATCTTGGCATTGGCTTCCGCCTGTTTGATGAGGTTTTCGGCTTTCAGCGCCTCCTGGATGGCCTGGTTCTTGGCTTCGATGGCTTGGGAGAGGGAGGCCGGCGGGGTAATCTGTGAGGTGAATTCACTGATGATAAAGCCCTCGCTGCCGAGTGAGCGGTCCAGCATCTCGCGGACTTCCGCCTCGAAGCGGGCGCGGGAGGCCATCAGCTCGTCGGAAGTGTAGTTGTTCGCGGTGATGCGGTAGGCGTCATAGATGCAGGTGCGCATATAGCCGCTTTCGATGTCACGCAGGGGACGGCGGTATTTGGCGAAGACCTCCGTAGCCTTGCTGCGGTCCAGCTGATAGGCCAGCAGCGGGTCCATCGAGAAGGTGGCCGCATCGCGCGTCGTGACGCTGAACGGGGAGTAGTCCACGCGCTGGATGTAGACGGGATAGGTATAGACCGCGGTGGTAATCGGGTTGTAGAAGGTGAAACCCGTCACCGGGGTGGCGACGAGGGTTCCCTGTTCGGTCAGAGAGAATTTCTTGAACTTGATACCCACCTCGGAATTGTCCACGACGGTGCAGCAGGTCAGGGAAAACAACAGGACCATCAAGGCGACAATGCCGATTTTCAGGATAACGGAAGAGATTTTCATAGCAATTTTCGTTTGGTATTTGCAAAGTTATAATTTTTGCTCTATATTTGCAATCCCAAATCACGGTGGGTTCGTATAACGGTTAGTACTCGAGATTCTCAATCTCGCAATAGGAGTTCGATTCTCCTACCCACTACTCTCTGACGCCCGGCACACAGCCGGGCGTTTTTGTTGGCTAATGGACATTTTTTGTCGGGTTGGACGAGGACAATGTTGTAGGAATTGAAGAAGAATGATTACCTTCGCGATATGAAGGATTTTAGAGCATATATTCTTGCCCTCTGCGGTAAAAGAGAAGGATACACCATCGAATTCAAAAGCGCCAAGGGCGGATTCCCGGGCTCGTTTTGGGACACCTATTCATCATTTGCCAATACCGCAGGCGGCATCATTGCATTGGGCATTAAGGAGAAAGACAACAAGTTCTTTCTCGACGGACTGACCGAGGAGCAGATCCTTCACTATAAGAAGATCCTTTGGGACGGGGCACACAATCCCCAAATCGTAAATTTGTGTCTCCTCAATGAGCAGGATGTAAAGGACGAACAGGATGGCGATGCACATTATCTCGTCATTAACATTCCGCGCGCTACCTACGACCAGCAACCCATCTATATAAAAGGCGACCCGTTCCACGGCCACTGTTTTCGCCGCAACCATGAGGGAGACTATGTCTGCTCCGATGATGAAGTCCGCCGGATGTTGGCTGATTCCATTGCGGACAAATATGGACTGGACCGCCGCATTATAGAGACCGCAACCCTAGAACATGATTTAGATCCGGACACCATTCGCCAATATCGCAACGCATTCCGTTCGCGCCACGATGGTCATCCCTGGAACAACCTCTCCGATGTTGAATTCCTTACAAAGGTCAAAGGCATTGCGGAAGATCCGCAAACCAAGAAAGTCGGCATCACCGCCGCTGCCATCCTAATGTTCGGGAAGCACGAATCCATGTACAAGGCCGCACCCTATTTCTTTGTTGACTTCAGGGAAAAGCTTAGCAGCAATCCGCGTGTGCGCTATACAGACAGGTACTACCCTGATGGCACATGGGAGCCCAATCTGTTCCAGTTCTTCAACCGCGTATACAGGAATATGGACCAGGACATCCCGCATCCCTTCAAACTGGACGCCAACATGCAAAGGATTGATGAAACCGCTGCCGATGAGTCTCTGCGCGAAGCCATCTGTAACTGCCTGATCCATTGCAACTGGTCAATGATGTCAGGACCTGTCATTGAACGTTACCCAGACCGCTTCGTTTTCATCAACCCCGGGACGATGCTTGTCTGCAAAGAAGACTTTTTCAAAGGAGGGAAGAGTATCTGTCGCAACCCGTATCTCCAGAATATGTTTGTAGCTATCGGCCGTGGAGAGCGGCTGGGCAGCGGAGCGGACATTATTGCGAAAGGCTGGAAGGAAAACAACTGGCCCTCTCCCGAACTTGAAGAATTCTTTGGCGCGCATACCGACAGAGTCGAATTAACGCTTCGTTTAAAGACTGCCACCGAAATTTCTGCCGAACATAATTTAGAAAGTTCGGTAACAAGTTCGGTAACAAGTTCGGTAACAAATTCTGAAGCCATTAAGGAAATGATAAGAAAAAACCCAAGAATCACCCATAAAAAGATGGCGGAAACCCTTGGAATAAGCGAACGCGGCGCAGAGAAAATAACAAAGAGATTGAGAGAGGCCGGGGCTATTTGCAGAAACGGAGGTCGTTATGGCGGCGAATGGAAAGTACTGAAATAGATTAATCAGCTTTTTGCCAATGTCAAAAACCAAAGTTTTAATATTTACCCTGCTTGTTTTCCGGACAGCTTTATTGTTTGCCGATAACAATGCAGGGCCTCTTGATGGATTCGTCTTTGAATCTTTAGATGTCCATTCCCATACCCTTTCCAACGATTCGGCCCGTTGTATCGTCATTGACGATGACGGCTATGTTTGGATTGGTACCCGGATTGGCCTTAACCGGTATGACGGTACGCGAACGAGGGTATTTCTCAAGGATGAAACCGGATTGGATTCTGATTTCATTTATTCCTTGTATGTAGCCCAGGATGGAAGCATCTGGGTGGGGACGATGGATGGGATTGCGAGATATGACAAGCTTACAGACTCCTTCATGGTACCTGTGGATGAGAGCGGCCAGCCGATTCATGGGTGCATCAACTCAATAACAGGAGACAAGGACGGTGTTATCTGGTTTGATAATTACGGTCCTGATTTGTATTCATTTAATCTGAATGACGGATTTATCCGGAGACATTCTCTTGGCTTGACCGACAGCAGAAAGCGTCTTGCCTTTGATATAGATGGCAGGCTGATAGTATGTAGTTCGTGCGATGACCTATATATATATGTACTTGAGGCGGGTTCTTTAAGGAGAATTCAGGTCAATGGTCTTACCTGTAGTTTCAAGGGAGATGAGTTGTTGGGCCCCGTTGTGAGTTTGACCAATAGGGACCTCTTCTATCTTTCCGATAAAAGAATCGGCATCTGTGAAGTCAATATCGCCAATGGAAATGTAAGGGTCCTATACAGTTTTCCGGCGGATCAGAAGCCTACCAGCCTTGTCAGTTATGGCGCGGGACGGTTAATGGCGACAACAACCGACGGACTTGTTCTTTGTGATATATGGGACGAAGGAAACGCTACTGTTAAGCGGCGCGATTGTGCCGGAACCAAGTTCGAATTTCTGGGATGCGCTACCAAGGGAAATGACGGCAGTCTATGGATTGGGACAAGAAACAACGGCGTCCTCTACAACAGGCCGGCGCAGAATCGATTTATCAAAACGGTACGCTTGGAAAATGGACAAGCGCTCAGCAGCATTGAGATGAATGACTGTTGCGAAGATTCAGATGGAACGGTTTGGATTGCTACCAATAACGCCGGACTACTGCATTATGATGCCAGCCAAAACACGGTGAAAGAAGAGTTCATTCCTGGCCTTCCAAAGTCTCTGACCAATGTCTGTCAGGTGGGAAACAGTCTATTTATCGGAACGCTTTCCGGATTGTACCGAATTAAGAAAGGGAAGATCGTTTCGTATTATCGCTTATGGGAGGAGGACAGGATACTGGACAACAAAGTGTGTGACATCCTTTTCACCCGCAATGGCGACTTACTTGTCTCTACCACTTCTTGTGTCTTGATTTATGATGCCTCAACAGATACTTTCTCCGTCATTCCCGGAACAGAAAACCGCACCATTCAAAGAATGTATGAGGACGCAAATGGGGACATCTGGATGAGTTCATATTCTGCCGGCATATACTGTCTGGAATGGAGCAAAGGAGGTAAGGTCGTATCCTACGAGGGACGTTCTCCTTTGCAAACGGTATCTCTCTTGATTGACAGGGCCGGGGATATCTGGTCCATCGGACAAGGCGCTGACCTGTATAAACTTGACCGATCATCCAATACTTTTGTTCCTTTTGTCAGTTCCTCGTTCCTAGCCTACAAGATGTCCTCGTTTGTTTCCGGAATTCAGGATTATGCTGGCAATATTTGGATTTCTACTTCATCCGGACTATTACTCCTTGATATTGACTCCGGTAAGGGCAGGATGTTCGGGCCACGAGACGGCATTCACGGGACGAGTTTGTCAAGAGGAATATTGCTCTCCAATGGGGAAATATTCCTTTGCGGTCGGGAGTGCCTCCTGAGATTCAACCCCAGTACGATACTTCTCTCGGATTCCGATATCAGGGTTGACGTAACATCGCTCTCAGTTGGTGATAAACCCGTTGTCTGGGACCGAAAAAATAAGATAGTAATACCTTACGATACCCGATCATTCCAGATTCAGTTTGCCACTCCGACAATTTGCAGCCCTCATAGTATCCATTGTTGTCTGGTTGGATTCGAAAACGAATCCAGAGAGATTAGCGGAGATATGTCTGTATGTTATACGAATCTCCCTCCCGGTCGGTACACGCTAAAGGTGGATTACCATGACGATATCGAAGTCTGCGTAGAGCATCATTTTTTTGCTACTCCATTAGGCATATGCCTTATCTTGCTGACCTTGTTGGGATGCTCCATTATTGCTGCCGTTTTGGTTTTTCTTCTTGAACGGAGGCGGCGCCTGAAGAGAATCGCAGAAATCAAAGAGAAGCAAGAGCGGGACTTGGTAACCCAACGAATGAAATTCGCGGCTGTGGTTGTCGAAGAAATTAACAAACCGCTGATGATGCTCAAAGCATCGGTTATCCAACTTATCAAGTCGACCACCTCTCATCCTGTGGGAACGCCTAATATCTCCATGGTGTCTGAGAGTTATTCATATCTGGAAAAACTTTCCAATGACATAAAAAATCAGATTAAAGCAGATGAAATTGGGTTCCATGTCAAGCCGGAGCGGGTAACGTTGGCCAAATACAACACAAACGACAGAGATGCGGAATTCATCTGCAAAATGGATGACATCGTCGAAAAGCACATTGGTGACGAGGATTTCACCGTGACAGACCTCGAGCGTGAACTGGGCATCAGCCACGCGACGATGAATAGAAAGATGTCCCGGCTGGTAAACGTCACTGCGGTTGAGTACATCAAGACGAAACGTCTCGAAGCTGCGACAAAAATCTTGTTGTCCACAGACATTACCGTATCCGAACTTTGTTATAAAGTGGGATTCAGCAATCCTTCGTACTTTGTCAAGTGCTTCCGTTTACATTATGGAATGACACCCGCCGAATACCTCAAGGAAAACAAGCCCCATAGGCCCGTTGAACAGGGGTGAGATATTTTTAACATGCTTTGAAATATTATTTACAAATGCGGTGAGTGATTTGCTTACTTTTGCCCTAACCAAAATTGCCGGGCAAAATGCACCACAAGTTAATCACATCCGCAACGATAGCCCTTTTCGCGACCTCCTGTCTAACGAATAACACCGGCTATCCTCCCGCTATACTTCAAGCCAACCCTGACATCCTGAACATTCCCGCAGAATTTTCTCCGGAAGGCGAAGGCTCTCGCACGGTCACAGTCAAGTCCAACAGAAGTTGGTTCGCCCATCTCAACAATGCAGATTCCCCCATCCCTGTAACGGAATCCGTTGAATGGGGCACAATTGACGTACAGGACCACTTCAATCTTACCGGCGTCGAGGATGAAGTAATCGTTACCCTTGCGTTTCACCGCAATTATTCAGAGACGAAGATAAACGGCGTTCTCGATTTTTACGCCGACGGTTCCAAGTTCTTCAGTCTGCCGATTGAGCAGGAAGGGGCTGTCTACCATCTCAATTGCTCGCCGGACAAGACACAGGCCAATTGCAATGGGGACGTAATTAACATCTCCGTAGATTGCAACACGGACTGGACGGCAAAAGTAGAAGACGGCGGCTCTGCTGCAGTCGCTTTGGACAAGGAGTCTGGTTTTGATCCCGGCGTCGTTCAGGTTCTTTTCGCATCCAATAAAGATCCCCAGAAAGAGAAGCAAGCTTCGATTGTCTTCACAGCCGGAAGCATCTGCAAGACCATCAACCTGACGCAGGGAAAAGCTGAACCTTTTTTGGTGCTTGCTCCTGATAACGTATCTACGCTTGAGGCGGGTACTACGAGTGGCCGCTTGCGGATTCAGACAAATTGCGATTGGACGGCCCGCGTGAAGGATGGTGCCACGTTGAAGGATTTCGCTCTGGAGAATCCTTCAGGGAAAGGTGAAGATTATACCCAGGACATCGCATTCACCTTCCTCAATGATGGCGATGATCCCAAGGTCTTCCAGGAGGCGACAATTATTGTTGAGAGCTCCGCATCGTTGACGCCGCTGGAGTTTACCTTTATGCAAAGACCCGCTCTCCAGATATGCTTTAACAATCTCGACAGCAAATACACTATTTTCACGCCTGCGCTCCCTACGGCATATTCCACCGTGGAGACTACACATGCCTTCACGACCAGTTGCGACAATACCTACAGCATAAGTTCAATTTTCAATTACATCAAGACTTTCTCCTCCGGAGAGTCGGAACTCATTTTCAGGCAGTATGATAAAACCACTGACACATACTGTCATTTCAGTTTTCCGGCCATAGAGGAACTTAAACTCACACGCGTCATACTCACTTTCCGGTACGAGAAAAACTCTTATAAGTTCAAGGCCGGAATCAGAGATGCTTCAGGGAAAAAGGTGGCTCCAACGCAAAGTCTTACCATTCAGGAAACAGGAGAACAGTTGGAGTTTATTCTGGAATCTCCCGAGGCCGGCAAATTATATATGTTAAAAGCGGAGTCCAACAACAATAGTTATATCAAGCAAATAACACTCTTCTATGAGTAAGTATTTATACACAATCCTCGCATTCCTATTTCTTTGTTATCCTCCCCTCCAGGCACAGGCAGGGATGTCGAATGAAGTACGGGATACCGTCGGAACATTCACCATGTCAGTGGAAAATGTCGCTTCAATGCTGCTCGGACGGATTCCAGGTGTCAGGGTATCCTCTGTAGATGGGAATCCATTAGGGAATTTTAATGTAAACATCCGGGGAATCAACACTTTACGAACCGACAACAGACCACTCTGGATCGTGGACGGGGTTTATGTCTCATCAGACATATCTGACAATCAGGATGCCTTCTGGCAGTATGAAGAAAAAAGTTATACGTCACAGGTAAACTGGTTGCTGTTCTTGTCCCCCTCTGATATCGAAAGTATAGAAGTATTGAAAGATATTTCGGCAACGGCCATCTACGGATCGAGAGGGGCAAATGGGGTAATTATCGTAAATACAAAAAAAGGTAGCCATAACCGGCAGTCCTTCGACTGGCAGTCTGCCGCCTCGCTGAATCTGGAGGGGAACGGGATTGGCTTGCCTCCCGGAATAGGGCATAATCATAGAATCGCATTTAATGGCGGCACGAAAAGCAACAAATACAATATTTCTTCCACGTTACGCGCCATTGACGGCGTCTGTAAGCGGAATAATGGACTCATCGGCGACATTAAAGGGAATTTTGAGACGAGAGCCAACGATGTGATTTGGTTTGGAATCAACGCTTTAGTCAGTGCCGGGAAAACATCTTCTCCGAATGGGACAGCCTGGCTTGGTGCTCCCTCCTATACGCTGTCTCTTCGCGATCCTGCCCTTTCGGGAGGAATTCGTGCGGATGATTGGACATCGGATTATGATGACGACACGCAGAACTTCAAGGCATTGCTCTCTACGGACTTGCGCGTAAACATTACGAAATCGCTATTTATTAAACTGAGCGGCGGGATTGATTTCCAAGATGACAAGCGCATCATTTGGTATGGCAAGAAAACGGATTTCGGGGCGATATCCGACGCAAATCCCTCCGGCGGGGCGGGTGCAATCCTCACCTCGCTGGTATTCAACTACAATTCTGATTTAATCATTGACTGGTCCCGGTACTTTGGCGTTGACCACCATATCAGCATCATGGCCGGGGGCGAAGTATCGGGATTTAATAATCAATTCAATACGATGAATGCTCGGAACTTCGTCAACCATGAATTGAGAGGAAAAGCTACGGCGACCACTATCGGTAACTCCACGAGGGAAAACCATATATTTGGACGTAATTACTTTCATATCGGCGCGTTAGCGAAACTGGGATACAGTTGGCGCGAGGCTATCGGCGTACGCGGGGTATTCCGCTATGATACAACGCCCAAGTATAATCAACTCGTATCGAATTATTACCCGTCTGCGGAGGGATGGATTGATATCAGGAAATTGGCGTTCAAGAAGTCCCGGACGGTAAGTCTGTTTAAGATTTCAGGCGGATGGGGCAAGTCCGGGGTTGAAAAATATGTACCCTACGAGTTCTTCAAGGACTATTTGACAGGGTCGTATCCGGTGCCCGTCAAGACGACAGAGCCCTTCTATGACGGCATGGAACGGGGCACTACCAAAGAATGGCATATCGGGGCGGATATTTCATTTTTTGACTCCCGGCTGTATGCTTCTATTTCATTCTATGACAGAAACACCGATGACTGCTTTGAGGTTTATTGTAACGGAGCCTATGACGAAACGGCCAAGGCCTGGAAATGGGCAGAGCCGGCAAAAGTCTGGTCTCGCTTGAGCAGCGTTGCAAACCGGGGATATGAAATTACGCTGGGCGGCACACCGGTAAGGACTTCGAAGATTACATGGCGTCTGGATTGTAATATGACCCTTGCAGCCAATTGGATGAGATCTTCAAATCCAGAAGATTTCTATGGCAAGGTTATCGGCCATGATATATACTGCACCTGCAATGCCGTGGGGCTACCCATAAGTACACTATTTGGATATAAGGCTGATGAAGCGGGAAATTATCTCGATGTTACGGGAGAAGGAATAGTAACTTCTGCAGACAAAGTGCAATTGGGGAATACGATTCCTACTGTTTATGGCGGCATTCAAAGTACACTTTCTCTTTATGGGATTACTTTTGAGCTGTCCTTTGATGGTGCTGCCGGACATAAAATTGCCAATATCAACCGCCTCGTCAGGGACGGCGCAAAAGATAGCCAGGAGAATGTCGCCTTATCGAGCGACTACGTTGAAAAAGGAGACTATGCCAGGCTGTCCTACGCCGGAGTTCGTTATGACATCCCCATTAAGGCAAAGTGGATCAAAAAATTAGGGGTGAGTCTTGCCGGACGAAATCTATGGACGATATCCTCCTACAGTGGGTGGAATCCGGATGTAAACAGCTTCGGCAACAATGCACTCAGCAATGGCATTGATTATGGTTCTTTCCCCGTGTACAGAAGCATCGTGCTAGGTATTTCAGCAAGTTTTTAATGCGCTATGGGTAAACTGAGGATACATATCATATTATTAGGTCTGGCGCTTTATTCGGTATCGCTATCTGCCCAGACGAATGTACAGGGAAAAGTTACTGATCCTGAAGGCAGGGCGGTAACAGGAGCGGTTGTGCTGCTGGATGGAACCTCCAACGTTGGAACCGTTACGGATGACAAGGGACTGTACACGATAGCTGTTCCGGATTTAAATACGGCAGAATTCACCGTGAGCTGTTTGGGGTACAAGGAAACCAAAGTAAAGGTTGCAGGACGCTCAACAGTTGATATTGTCATTGAAGATGAGTCCAAAATATTGGATGAAGTGGTCGTGGTAGGTTATGGCGCAATGCGAAAGTCTGACCTTACAGGGGCTCTGACCTCCATAAAGATTGATGAAGGCAATGCCGCCCGAAGCGCCACGGTTGACCGGCTGCTGGAAGGAAAAGCTGCCGGTATGGAGGTCATCACCAGCAGCGGAGAACCGGATGCCGGGATTTCTGTCAGAATCAGAGGTCTCAGCACTTTCTCCGGCAACTCCGAGCCGCTGTATGTGGTAGATGGCGTTATCATTAACGGTGTCTCAGAAAGCATTTCAACCATTACAAAGGGGTATGAAAGTTCCGTATCGGACCGCACCAACGGCCTGGCCGGTCTCAATCCTCAGGACATCGCTTCCATTGAAGTATTAAAGGATGCATCAGCTACCGCCATTTATGGTTCCCAGGGAGCCAATGGCGTTGTGCTGATAACGACGCGAAGTGCAGACAAAGATAAGCCACAGGTCGATTTTTCTGCGGGAATAAGCGTCAACCAAAGAATGAACAAAATCAGTGTCTGTGATTTTGATCAGTACGTTGACTATCTTGAGCGTCTTGACAATTCGGAATCTGCGAGCATGCTGTCTCGTATATACGAGAATCCGGCTGAACATTCCGGCTTGAAAGTCACGCCAGTCGACTGGCAGGATTACATGACCCGTACAAGCGTCAGTCATCGTTATTATCTCTCCATTGCTGGTAAGCCGAAAGCATTCAATTATCTGTTTTCCGTCGGATACAATCACAATGAAGGTATTCTCAAAAAATCTTCGGCTGATAATCTTACCGTTCGTCTGAACCTTGATAAGAAAATAGGCAAAACGCTTACTTTGGGGCTTAAAACGGGTTTTGGCTATACTTATTCCAATTTGCTAAGCGGCGCCACAGCCGGAAGCACATTGACCGGAGCAGGGAGCATCTTGCGTTCTATGGTTACTACAAGACCTTTTATGAATTCACAGGCTGACCTGGATGACGATCCGGATGATGACAACGTCCGGTATGGCCCCAACAGATGGTTACAAGAAAGCAAAAACAATTCCAAGCGCTTTAGAATTACACCTAGTTTTTATATCCAATGGCGAATCATTCCGTCGCTGACATTCAAATCCATCATCGGAGGGGATTTCCGTTCCAGCCTGAATGTAAAAACCAAATCCGCCAAACTCACCCCCACCACCGGGACGATTGCAGGTCTAGGAAAGAGCACTTCATTCATGTATAACTGGGACAACCTGTTGACATTCAGGAAGTCCTTTGGCAAACACAAAGTGAACATAACGCTCGGGCAATCCCTCTCCAGGACGTCTTCCTCCGTAGAAAATGTACAGGGATGGTTTCTGCCAAACCAGTATGCAGAAGAAACAGCCATTAATTTTGCAGACGGTGATTATTCGTCGTTTACTTATACCGAAAGCGGGAACTCACTACTTTCCTTTTTCACCCGAGCCATCTACAATTATGATGACCGGTATGTTCTCACAGCTACTTGCCGTCTTGACGGTTCGAGTCGTTTCAAAGGAAAGAATAAATGGTCGACTTTCCCGTCCTTCGCCTTTGCCTGGAGATTGAGCAACGAACCCTGGTTCAATGTTCCCGTTATTTCCGCAGCCAAACTCAGATTTGGCTGGGGGCTTGTCGGAAATCAAGCAATCGGGAACTATCAGACCATGACGACCTTCACGACGGGATCCGTCGGTAACCAATATTCAGAAAGCCAGGCGTCCACATCTATCTTTCCCGGAAACATTGCGAATCCGGATTTGAAGTGGGAGACAACGCAGCAATTCAATCTGGGCTTCGACCTTTCGCTTTGGCAGGGAAGACTTACCATGACGCTTGACGCCTACAGCAAAGATACTTATGATCTATTGCAGAATAAAGTAGTTGCCTATTCAACCGGATTCCAGACGATTGCCATGAATGACGGTTCAATAAGGAATCAAGGAATCGAACTATCCGTTGATGCCGTGCCGGTATCCTTGGGGTCATTCGAATGGTCCATAAGAGGGAATATTGCCTTTAACAGAAACAGAATCCTGAATGTGGGGGCGAGTGGTGACAGTGGTGAAATTTATCTGGCGCCAGGCGATAAACGTCTAGTCAACTATTTTACCGGAGAAAAATTGCAGAGCTCCGGGAACATCAGCCCATTGAATATATTCGTAGAAGGTCAACCCATGGGCCTTTTCTACGGCTTTATCGTAGACGGGATCGTTCAGGAGAATGAAACAGGACCGGGATTCAGCCCAGGAGAGACTCGCGGGCCGGGTTACATCAAATATGCAGATTTGAATGGGAATGGCTACATTGATGACGGCGATAAGACCATTATCGGTAATCCCCTACCCCTATTCACCTATGGATTGAGCACGTCGATTACCTATAGGTTCATTACTTTAAGCGCTGATTTTTACGGCGTCTATGGCAATGACATTTTCAATCTCAACAGCGTTCTGGAATATGATGTCTACACAACCAACAGGAATGTCAGCAGCAGGGCTGTAGCCAATGCATGGACGCCGGAGAATCGCAGCAATCAATGGCCGGGGATCGGCAAAATCAGCTCAACGGCGGATGGAAGATTCTCGACCCGTACAGTCGAAGACGGGTCTTATCTCAAACTATCCAATCTCGCCCTATCCTTTTCCGTGCCCATCAACAAAAGGAAAACGAAATTTTTGAAGGGACTGGACCTTGGCCTGTCCTGTTCCAATGTTTTCATTCTCTCCCGTTACTCGGGATGGAGCCCCACAAATAATTCGTTCGGCAGTAGCATAGGCCGGATGGGCGTTGACCTTAGCACGACTCCCATTCCTCGCAAATACAACTTTGACATCAAGTTTTTATTCCAATAAGAACTATGAAAATAGGAAAAATCATATTTCTTGCCTGTATCACATTTTCGCTGGCATCCTGCACTGATTTTCTTGAAGAAAAGCAAACTACGGCGATTTATGCCTCGGCCTATGAGAATGAAGAAATGCTTGAAAGCAATATTCTGGGGATTATTCAGCAGTTCACCGGGACCTATTCCTTCTCCGGTGAGCCGGCAGAATTTTTCAGCATCCCTTCCGGGCTGACGCATTGGGGCGGGACGAGTCGTCTTAACAAGCCGAAATGGGATTCCACGCTGGAGTTTACCCAGTATTCTACGACAGAAGTCAACAACTATTTCTTCAGAGGCATCTACAAGGGAATAGAGTGTTGCAATGTTTTGCTCTCGGCGCTTCCGCAGTCTCCGGTGAATGATGAGTATAAACTTGAAATCGAAGCTGAAGCCCGTTTCTATCGTGCCGTCCTGTATTTCACAGCCGTCAGAATCTGGGGCGACCTCCCGCTAAGACTGGAGCCTGTGACTGTGGCGAATTCCACCTCCTGCCCGAGAAGTCCCTACTATATGGTTTACGCATCTATCGTCAATGACTTAAAATTCGCAGAAACCCATATGCGCTCTCCGGAAAGAGCCAAAGTCATCAGCCCGGAAGTTCCCCGGCCCAACCGCTATGCAGCAACGGCTTATTTGTCTTCCGTTTATGTTACCATCGGTTCTTTATTGGCGCATCCGGAAGACAACTTCTGGGACAACGCAAAAACGGAGCACATCCCCGACTTTAAAGCTTTGGGGATTGAAACGGCTGCTGATGCGTATTCAAAAGCCCTTGCGAGCGCCGAATTGATTATTCGCGAATCCGCCACCTTTGACAACGGATGCAAATATGAGTTGTTAAATAAGTTCGGCGATTTGTTCAACTACGACGCTTCCGCACCGCAATGTTCTACCCCACTGGGCACGCTGTATGACGCCTGGAACAATCCGGAGCAGATATTTGTCCTTACTTTCAGCCCAGCCTCCAAGGCAGGTTCCTATATGGCGAACAGGACCCTACCGTATAATCCGGGAGGCACCCAGCAGACCGGCGAAACCAATGCGAACAACGGGCGCTGGCGCCCCAATCGATGGGTGTTTTGGAAGTGGTGTGAGACATACCCCGGACGTGACGCCGTTGTTTCCTACAAGGGTCAGAAAGTCACGCTTCACATGACCAGTTCGGATCCCCGGCTCGACAAGTCCCTATATTACGGAGAGATGGACAATATTCGTACCGGCCAAAAGACCAAGTTGTATCCCAACGTTCTGAACACAAAGGTGGGATCTACGGAAGAGTGCCAGACGGTGTTCCCCTATTTTAAGAAATATTGGAGTTCGTCATACAACAACAATAACGGAGATGCCGGCTATTATCAGATGCGCTATGCAGAGGTCTATTTGAATGCCGCAGAGGCGGCCGCATACTTGGGCATGGATGCCAAGGCCTATGAATATATAGAAGTCCTGCATGCCCGTGCAAGAAGGAGTGTTCCCGACGGGGAAAGCGAGTCCGAGCAGCCGAAATGGGCCAACGGGGCATATGGCACAAAAGAAAGCCTTCTCCGCGCCATCTTCTGGGAAAGGATATTTGAATTATATGGAGAGGGACACGAGTGGAACGAGACGCATCGTAACGGAGCTAACTGGATTGTAGAGAATATTTCCATTCCCAAAAACGAGTTTTTAAGCCGCTATGAGCAAAGTGCTATCGTCGATGAAACGAAATCCGCCTTATATCCCAAGGGATTCCGATACTCTACCGATCCGACCTATGTACGGAAAGCGCTGCTTGCCGGCTTCCCTTACAACGAAATCCTTTACAACAACGCCATATCAGACAATGACCAGAACGATTTTATCATTCAGTAACCTCTTAGCGTTTTTGCTTATATCCTTGAATGTTGCAGGGGCATCCCAGAAATCTCACCCTGCACTGTTCATTGATGACGCTGAGTTTTTAGCCATGAAGAAGGCTGTCCTTTCGGGGAAGAGCAAGCCGCTCTCAATTATGCACTCAACATATATGGCGATGGCCGAAGAGTGTGTGAGAAAGGATAAACCCATTGAGTACAAGCCCAATGAGTCCGGCAAATTGCTGCCTGTAAGCAGAGAAGCCCTTCGTCAGATTGGTTGCTGCGCCTACGCATACCGCTTCACAAAGGACCCCAAATATCTTTGGCGTGCCGAAAGCGTACTGAACGATGTTTGCGACTTCCCCACATGGCATCCAGCACATTATCTGGATGTCGCAGAGATGGCTACGGCTGTTTCCATCGGCTATGACTGGCTCTATTACAAACTTGATAAGGAAACCATCGCCAAATGCGAAAGAGCTATTGCGGATTATTTATTCGACACGGCGGATGACGAGAGCGGGTATCTCGAGAAGTTTCATATGAAAAACAACTGGGGGCAGGTTTTGAATGCAGGCCTCGTGGTTTCCTGCATTGCCTTTCATGAACTATTCCCGGACAGAGCAGAACGGCTGATGGATCGGGCCATTGCAGCCAACGCTAAAGTAGCTGATTTTATCTACAGCCCCGATGGGATTTATCCCGAAGGGCATATGTACTGGATTTATGGGACTTCTTACCAGATTATGATGATTTGTGCCCTGAATCATTACAGGGGAACGGATAACGGACTGTCGGACTGCAAGGGTTTTGCCAAATCTGCCTGGTATGAAGTCTTTACCTCAGGGAACTCTGGCAAGGCATACAACTATTCTGATGCCAGTGTCGCAATAAAACGGCATCCGCAATTGTGGTTTTTTGCCGATAAGTTCGGATGGCCGGGGATTGTATACAATGAAGACCATCACCTTGACGACCGTTTGGGGTTTTTATGGATTTATTATGCCTCCAAAGTATCCCCTAAAGAGATTAAGGCACCTCAGGAACTTCTATTCAGCGGTTTGGGCTCACAGCCTTTGGTTATGGCACGGTCCGGGTGGTCCTCAAATGACCTGTATCTTGGGATTAAGGCCGGTGGGGCGATGAAGAACGGACACGCCCATCTGGACGGAGGAAGTTTCGTGTTTGACGCCTATGGCAAAAGATGGATAGAAGATCCGGCTATCCCGACATACGCAAAATCTGAAAAGGCTTTACGAACACTCGGCGAATCCCTATGGCACCGCGATTCCGCTTCTATCAGATGGAAAGTTTATGCTTATAATAATCGCCAGCATAGCACCATGACCATCAATGGCGCCAATCAGCATGTGGATGGCTGTGGAGAATTGTTGCACGTGCTTGATTCCGCAGGTACATATGGCGGAGCCTTCGACCTTTCTTCTTTTTATCCCGGGGAAGCTTTATATGTCTCCCGTGAGGCATTTATCGATTCCGGGGAATGCCTCCATATTATAGACAGCATTTCGGCCCTTCCCGACAAGGACGCCAGCGTAAAGTGGGTGTTCCCTACAGCGGCCGAGACAGAGCGGGTTGCAGACGGATTCATTCTCTCCTTTGGAAACAAGCGTATGAAGTTGCAGGTAGACAACCCTTTCGTTCTCCTTGAAGAAGGATTGGAAAAACCGGATGACGTGCCGGACTGCCTGTTGCCTTTTTATGCATCCAGCCCTCTCAGGTTTATTGGATTTCGGCTCACCGTTCCGGCAGGTTCAAGTGTATCTGTTAAAACCACAATACAGAAAATCTAATTCCACAATATTAATTTCAACCAAAAAACAATGCGTATGGAAACAAATCCAAAGAATGCGTACACAACGCCTGACAGTCATGCAGTTAACATGAACACGAAATCGATTTTCGCAGCCTCCAGCAGCTTCTGCACGGAGGAAGTCGGTGATGAGGTTTCTCTTTTTGATGAATTTTAAAAGAACTACGTTATGAAGACAACACAATTATTTTCCGTATTTGCAACTGCACTCTTTGTTCTTTTGCAGGCATCCTGTAACAAGGAGGACACCACCCAGGAAGTCATTCCGGAGGGCTATGTAAAAGCTGTATTCACGGCCTCCAAAGAATCTGACGACGAAGCCAGATCCACGCTCGATGGCAAAACCATCAACTGGGAAGCCAAAGACTATCTTGCGGCTTATTGTTTTGCCGACGGTACCACAGCAGATGTAGCCGGGGCCAGGTTTGATAAAGAAGGTACGGAAATCACATCCACGGCAAATTTTTCCGGACTCGTCCCGGCGGACGCTACCGTAGCGTATGTTACTTATCCCTATTATATAGACACGAAAACAAAAGATTCCGAATCTCCTCTCACTGGCAAACAGGACACTTACTTTGCTATTAATACATCCCTTCCCAGCGCGCAGACGCTGGTGGCAAATTCCATCGACGGGGCTTGCAATATTGCGGCCTGCAAGGCAACGATGGAAGACAGAAACTATGGGAAAATTCTTACCGGAGAGATGAAAAATCTGGTGGCCTATATCAAATTCACGCTTGATGGGACAAAGAACATTACCCAGGTCCTTGTCGAGACACGTAATAGCGAAAAGATATCCGGTTCGTCACAAATTAAATTCCGCGCGAACGGAAGTTCTTTCATAGAATGTTACGAGTCTCATTACGTAATGGGTTATGCCGGAAGTGGAAACAGTGGAAACACCGTAATTCCGGCGGGCACCTACTACTTGTGTGCAGCACCTGCAGATCTTACGACAGGAGGGCTTAAGGTTACCATCTCCGCATCCGATGGAAAAGTCTATGAGCATATCACGGATGGCGTTAATATGCAGAGAAACAAGATTTATAATCTCGGCACACTGGAAGAGCAGTGTGTAGAAAACACAAATCTCCTTTCTGTAGCTTTTGATATGACGAGTTTAGGGACTTCCTATTCAGCAGATTTGAAAGACTATAGTTTCAGCTCTTATACGGGGAAATATTGTAAATTCTTTTATTCTTCCTCTAGTCAATATGTGGAGGGTAGAACCGTAGGATTCCTTACTACTCCTGTCATCAGCGGAAAACATTTATCAAAAGTAAATCTGGTCACACGGGCCCATACCGACTATAAGTTTCCGGTATTTGCTTTAAAGAATGACACGGGGAGCACAGACGTAGGAACTCAATATGCGACCGGAGAATACCGGCCCGTTAACAACAAAAAGCCGGAAAATCCAAATGGTGTTCTTAAGCTTTTCAGACAAGTAGTACATATCCCCAATTATTTCCATCAGTTCGTAGTGGGTCAAAGGGGTGATTATGAAAGGAGCAGAGAGATTACCGCAACCACAGAACCCTATCAGTTGGTGAATGTAGGTGGCAAAGTAGGTGATGATAATGTAACCAAAGCATTTATTGACCGCCTGGAATTCATTTACGAGAACGATTAATCTTTTTGACGGGCCCCTTCTGTATAGCCGGGAGGGGCGCCGTCTCAATACATCAGAGCAATGTTAAGAATGCTGAAGGACTTTGTCATCATCGCAGCCTCTGCTGCAATTTTCCTGTCTTGTTCCCAAGAACAGCTTTGGGTGAGCGGGCAGAGCACAAAGCACGATATGGAGTTTGTCGCCGGGACCACGGCCAAATCGACGGTATCGGGGTCCGACATTTTATGGGAAAGCGGGGATGAACTGAGCGTTTTCGACGCCGATGCAAACAACCGGTTCTCAACGGCGCAGGGTGGCACAATGGCCGTTTTCGCCGGCAAGGCCGGCGTGGCTCCGGTTTACTATGCCCTTTACCCCTATCGTGCATCGGCCCTTTGTAGTTCCGGCGAAATCGTCACGACACTTCCGAAAGTGCAGCTTGCCCGCCTGGGGAATTTTGCCAAAGGGGCCAATGTGGCCGTCGGAAGCACAACGGGAAAATCTATAGAGATGATGAACCTTTGCGGCTTTCTTAAGATTGGCATCGGCGAATCGGGAAAATACAGGAAAGTAACCGTTTTTACAAATACTTGTGAACCTCTCTCCGGAGATGTCTGCGTAAGTTTTGATGGAGAGGGGAAACCCGTTGCTTCTTCCGGAGACAATCCCTATCCGGAGGTGTATCTCACCACCGAATCCGGCACCCTGGAAGAAGGTGTATATTATATCCCGGTGATCCCGGGAACCTATTCCGGTGGACTATCCTGGATTCTTGAAGATACCAGCGGAGCCATATACATGGGCGGCAACGAATTCGCAAAGAATGTCGTCAGGTGCCAGCCCTTGTTTTTGGGAAATCTTGATGAAAATATCGAGTTTGTGACACGGGGTCTTGCGGTCAATCATTCGCTCTCTGAAGAAGCTCCGGAAGCCGGGAAGAACAGGGCTGTTATTGTACTGAATACGACCTGCGAAGATGTTACAGCGTCGGTTACCTCCTCTACAATGACGAATGTAACTGTATCTAAAATTGCGTTCAATAAGTTTTTGGTGCAGTTTACAAATCCCAGTCTGACCCCTCAGGATTATCGCCAGGCCGTCATCCGTTTCAGTGCAGACGGGGTTGACCCCGTGGATGCTACAGTCCGGCAGAATGGGCTTTTACGAATCGGCTTCAAAGATGTGACCTATACTCCGGCCCTTCCGAGTGCCAGGTCTACGGAAACGACCTCGCATTCTTTCCTGGTTGATGGCAGAAGTTATTCGATATCCCGCTATTTGTGTTATCAGAAGAGTAGTTCATACCTGATGTTTACCCATTATGACAGCGCCACATCAACCTATGGATACCTGGAGTTTCCTGCCATTGCAGGGAAAACACTGAAAAAAGTGTTTGTCAATTTCAGGGGGAGCGAAAGTTATAAGAAATGTGCCTTTGAAATACGGGATGCAGAAGGCTACCAATACAGCAACTATCTGAAACGGGAAGATATTACCACTTCGCTGACGGATTCGCTGATGTTGGGTGTAAAAAAAGAGCCTGTGGCCGGTGCTGCTTATAGGCTTATCGGCACGCTGAATGTCAACTGCTGCATTAATAGTTTCGATCTCGTCTATGAATAAAATCGTGTCATTTGTACTCTCGGCACTTGCTTTCATCGGGGTGGTGTCCTGTTCAAAACAGATCTTCCCCGATCGGGAGGAGGACGGCCGAAAGTATATTGAGATGGTCTTTACCGGCGGGGCGACAAAATCAGTTCTGGATGGGAAAACAATTTTGTGGCAACCCGGAGATGCACTGAGTGTTTGGGATGGGATTCTCAACTGCCAGTTCACGACCTCCTCATCAGGAGAGCGCGCCTTGTTCAGAGGCGAAGCGGCTGAGGCGGAATCCTATTCCGTGCTCTATCCTTATTCTCCCCTGGCGGAGTTTGTCGACGGCTATGCAAAAACAACCCTTCCTACTTCGCAGGAAGCACATCTGTCGACTTTCGATCCTTCTGCCAATATCGCCTTTGGCGTATCTTCAAAAAATGAAGAAGGGCGTCATGAGGCGGCTTTGAAGAACGTCGGCGCCTACTTCAAGTTTACGGTAGGCAGTTCAGCAAGCGGATTGAATAAAGTCACCCTTGCCGCCAGAGGTGGCGAACTAATTAGCGGTACGGTTAAAGTTGCCTTGGGGGCAGACGGGAATCCTGAAACCAGAAGTTTTACGACAGAACTGCTGGCGGAAGCAGACGACAACGGAAGTGCTTTTGTCAGTATTGCACCCCAGACAGGCAACTTCACCGCAGGCACTTATTATCTTGTATTCCGGCCAACTGTCCTTTCCGAAGGATTGAAGCTGACGCTATCTTATGCTGACGAGTCCTCATTCAGCCGTAATCTTGGCCTCTCTGAAGCCAAAAGAAACGTGGTCTATGCCGTTTCCGGAAGCGTGGATGAGAAAACCTTCGAATTCATCACTGAAAGCATGCTTGAAGAGCAAATGCCTTTTGGCGTGTCTTCCGAGGGAATGACGGGACTTGCCACGGCCTGGAATACATGGACGGACGCCGCCTCCTTGAAGGCTACGCTTTTAAGGGCAGCGGAGAATGGCAAGACCTTCTTCAGTAATTTCAAATATTATGACTACCTGACCGGCGATGCGGCCGAGGGCAGGTACGGGCATCCGCATTTCTACAGTATGGATTTCTATGAGGCGACCGGCAATTATCTGCCGCGCTCCGAGACCCGGCCCGTGCGTCAGAATATCATTGAAACCGTTAAGCGTTGCTGGAAGCGCAACAAGGCCGTGTGCCTCTTCTCCTGGCATCTGGAGTCTCCCTACGCCGTTTACTCGGAATTTAAATTAAAGATGGGGTGCCGGTTCTGTTACGGGAATTCCATTCTTGAAGAGCAGGGGGTGACTTTCCCCGAGGATTTGCATTTCATTGTACATGATATTCTGAATAATCGCAAAGTAGATACGAATGGGATAACCTATCTGGGAGACTGGTTTGATGAAAGAGTCCAGGAGGTCGCAGATGTCATCAATGAGTTGGTTGACGACGAGGGAAGGCCCATTCCCATCATTTTCCGTCTCTGGCATGAACAAGGAGATTCGTGGGCTTGGTGGCATTGTGGCTCGCCCAATAAAGTTTCACTGGACGATTACAAGGCATTTTTTCAGCTGACGGTGGAGAAATTCAGGGCGAAATGTCCTTCAGCTCAAATTCTTTGGGGATACGGCCCCAACCGACTTGACGCCACCATCACCTCCTATCTCAAGTATTATCCCGGAGATGATTATGTGGACGTAATGGGATATGACGATTATTGGATCGGTTACATTTCCAAACCCGATTATGGCGGTGATGAAGCGCTCTGTTATGAGACGGCACTGGGGAAAGCCAAAATCGTATCGGCTTTTGCAGCCGCTCACGGAAAGCCCACAGCCATCTTTGAGACAGACTGTGACGACGACACCACTTGTTCAAGGTACTATTCTGATTTTGTCCAGCCCATGCTGCAGGATCCGGATGTCTCGATATCCATTTTCCAGATGTGGACGTCCATCTTCAGCGGCGAGGTTCGCAAAAATGCATTCAGTGTCTTTAAGACCCAGGAGAACATCATCTTTGACCATTAGAATTTTCAGATTACTTAGTTATATGAGACCACTTCTATTATTATGTGCCAGCCTTACGCTTGTGGCGTCCTGCAAGACCTCGAATTCTCTTGATTATATTCTGGAGACGGCAAAGACGCAATGCATCGCAATGGACCAGCGCCTGACAACGGAGACCATGCCACGTACTTTGCAAGACGGTAAGATTGTGGACAGCAATTTACGCTGGTGGTGCAGCGGGTTCTTCCCGGGAACTCTTTGGTATCTTTATGATTTGACAAAAGATGAACAGATTAAGGCGATTGCTATAAATAACACGCACAAACTGGATAGTATATGTTCTCTCCGGACAAACCATGATATCGGGTTCCAGGTCATGTGCAGCTTTGGAAATGAATATCGATTTACGGGAGATACCAGCTCATTGGCTATCATCCGAGCCGCGGCAGCGAAACTGGCCAGGCGCTATAACCCGAAAGTGGGATGCACGGTAAGCTGGGACAATCATATGTCGTTCCAATGTCCGGTCATCATTGACAACATGATGAATCTTGAGCTCTTGATGAAGGGGGCCGAACTTTTCGACTGTGATTCATTGCGTCAGATAGCCATTAACCATGCCAACACGACAATGAAAAACCACTTCCGTCAAGATTACAGTTCCTATCATCTCGTTGAGTATTATCCGGAAACGGGAGAGGTTAATTACAAGCGTACAGTCCAGGGTTTTGCCGATGAAACAGCATGGTCCCGTGGACAAGCATGGGGCTTGTATGGTTACACGATGATGTATGAAAAAACCGGTGATGAACGCTATCTTACCCAGGCTGAAAAGATCGCAGGCTATATAATTCCTCTGCTCCCGGAAGATGCGATTCCATATTGGGATTTCAATGCCCCCGGGACGAAAAATGCGGTCCCTCTTGATGCAAAAGGGCACCCGGAAAATTATCCCTGGAAGGAGGGTGACGAAGTCTTGCGGGATGCTTCCGCAGGTGCCATTATGGCTTCTGCCCTCATCTCGTTAAGCCGTAATACCAAAGACAAATCTTTGGCAAAAAAGTATATGAAGATTGCCAAGAAGCAGATAGCCACATTGAGTTCTCCGGAGTACTTTGCAGAGCCGATGACCAATGGCAATTTTCTCTTAAAGCATTCTGTCGGGAACCTGCATGGCAATTCAGAGGTTGATGTTCCTCTTACCTATGCTGATTATTATTATCTGGAGGCTATTTGGAAGATTAAGAATAATCAATGAAACTCAAAATACTTTTCCTCATTCTGTCTGTTTTTTTGTTTGCTGGCTGTTCCAACAAACTTTCATACGAGGATTGCGATGAATATCATCTGATTCATCAAAGCCGGGGGAAGACGCTTGGTTTTACCTCGTCGCCTATTCTTATGGTGGATGGATTTGCTTTTAAAGATTTGAATCGTAATGGCTCATTGGATGGTTATGAAGATTGGCGCTTGCCAGCCGACGTACGCGCCGACAGTCTTGTCGGGATGCTGTCGTTAGAGGAAATCGCCGGTTTGATGCATTATTCCAGCCAGCAGAATCTGACCAGCAGCGCCCTGACGGACGAAATGAAAGCGTCCCTGGGCGCCAACCATCTGCGTCATATCCTGCTCGCTAAAATTCCGGATGCCAGGACCGGTGCGGAATGGTCCAACAATGTTCAGGCTTTTTGTGAAGCAACGGCGCTCGGCATCCCGGCCAATAACAGCTCGGACCCCAGAAATTATTCCAAGGCGGACGGAGAGTTCAATGCAGGCTCCGGCGGAGATATCTCTCACTGGCCCAGGGAAATCGGCCTGGCTGCGACCTTCAGTACGGAGGTGGTCCGCGACTTTGGCGAGATTGTCTCAAAAGAGTATCGGGCCCTGGGCCTTACAACCACCTTGTCGCCCCAGGCGGACATTGCTACTGAACCTCGTTGGAGGCGCTTCTATGGCACATTTGGAGAAGACCCTTATTTGTGCCGGGACCTCACCCGTGCTTTTTGTGATGCTTTCCAGACTACGCCCGGCAGCAAGACGGGGTGGGGCTCGGAATCCGTGAACTGTATGGTCAAACACTGGCCCGGAGGCGGTACCGGGGAAGGAGGGAGAGACGCCCACTTTTCTTTTGGCAAATATGCCGTATACCCCGGCGGGCGTTTCGACCTTGGCCTGATTCCTTTCATCGAAGGGGCTTTCAAGCTGAAGGGGAAAACCGGGATGGCCTCGGCGGTAATGCCTTATTATACCATTTCCTATGGCCAAAACCCCGAAGGAGAGGAGGTGGGCAATGGATTCAGCCGTTACATCATTCAGGACCTTCTCCGCGACAAATACCATTACCAGGGTGTGGTCTGTACGGACTGGGGGATTGTAAAGGGCTATGCCGCACCTTATGTCCATAGCGGCAAGCCGTGGGGCGTCGAGGATTTGACCCTTGCGGAAAAGCGCCTGAAGGCATTGGAGGCCGGTGTGGACCAAATTGGCGGGGTACAGGATATTGAACTGACCTTGGAAGCCTATCAACTCTGGAGCCGGAAGTACGGAGAAGAACGCGCAAGGTCTCGTTTTGAACTGTCGGCAAAACGGTTGTTGGTCAATTTTTTCAATGTGGGCGTCTTTGAAAACCCGTATGTGAATCCGGACAAGGCCGCTGAAGAGGTGGGATGCGAAAAGTATCTGGCTGCCGGGTATCAGGCCCAGTTGAAATCCATTGTGATGACCAAGAATCATGCTTCGGCCCTCCCGCTCAAAAAGCAACTTAAAGTATACATTCCCCACAGGAAGGTGGACGAAGGCTTGACTTGCTGGGGGACAAGTACTCCGTCCGAGGATCGATGCCCCTTCGATTCTGTTCTGGTTGCCCGTTATTATCAACAGGTGGAAGATCCCTCCGAAGCCGATTTTGCGATTGTCTCCATCTGCTCCCCTGTAGGGAGTTGGGGCTACCACCGGCCTGCCCTTGAAGGCGGAATTCCCAGATACAGGGAGGTTAAGGTCAAGGTTTCCGAACTTGAAGAACACTTCCCTGAAGGCCGGTATGCTCCCATCAGTCTGCAGTGGAATGATTATGTCGCGGTTGAGGCAAAGGAGAAAAGCGTTGCCGGCGGGGATCCGCTCGAAGCTTCCGATAACAGAAGCTATAAGGGCGTTTCGGAGCATACGACCAATATCGGTGACCTGACAACCGTCCTGGAAACAAGGCGCGTGATGGGCTCCCGACCGGTTATTGTTGTGGTTGCGATGGACCGTCCGTTTATCCCGGCAGAAATTGAACCTTCCGCAGATGCGATTCTGATTACGATGGGCGCATCGAATCAAGCCGTGCTGGATATTGTCAGCGGGCAATTTGAGCCCTATGGACTTCTGCCCTGCCAGCTTCCCCGTGATATGACAACCGTCGAGCGGCAGTGTGAGGATGTCCCGCATGATATGATTTGTTACCAAGATGCGGACGGGAACTTGTACGATTTCGCTTTTGGTATGAATTGGTCGGGTGTTATCGACGATAAACGCGTAAAAAAGTACGCACATCCTGATTATTCGAGAAAATGATCAAACGTTTTAGCCTGATAATCATAGGGATCGTATTTGCCCTTCCCCTCTTACGAGCGGGAGAAATACACAACATCCTTACCGGGAGCGTTACTCCTGAGGAACTCCGTGCTTGTATTGTTACTCACCAACAGTGGGTCCCTTATCCCGCCTACGCTGACAGGGTTGCGTGGGAGGAACTGATGGGCGATGCCCGTGAGATGTACATCAAAAAGGGGGAAGCCTACCTGGACTATTCCTGGCAGTATGTCAAAACCAGCAGTTATCTCGCTTTCGAGAAAACCGGCGACCGAATGATTATGCAGCGGCCCTACGAGGCAAACATCGATGCGGTCGGCTATCTTCTTCGGGCGGAGCTTGCGGAGGGGAAGGGCCGATTCATTCCGGACTTGCTGGATGGTACAATGTGTCTGTGTGAAATGACCACCTGGGCTTTGTCGGCCCATCTGGTGAGCCATTCCTCCACCCATCGGGCGGTTCCTGACAATGAGGAACCCATCGTGGCGCTCAGGCAGTCCAAGGTGGCCGAGATGCTCTCTTGGGTGTGGTATTACTTTCACGACGAATTTGATAAAATCAGTCCCGTTTTTGCCAAACGTTTACGCAAAGAGTTGCAGCAGCGTATGCTGGACCCCTTTATGGCCAGGAATGATTTCTGGTGGATGGGGTTCAAGGAAGACAAGAAACGCGTCCTGAACAACTGGACGATTTACTGCGCATTCAATTCCATGATGTGCTATATGCTTTTGGAGGAGGATGCGGACAAGCTCTCAGATGCGGTCTACAAGGCGATGCGCTGTGCAGATCATCTCTTGAATGTATCTCCGGCAGACGGGGCTTGCGAAGAAGGCCCCGGTTACTGGAAGATGAACGGGGGAACGGTTGTCAATTTTATGAGTGCGCTGAATCTTGCTACCGGCGGGAAAGTCAACCTTCTTCATCATCCCTATGTCAAGAGCCTTGCTGAGTTCTATATCCATTGTTGCGTTGGGGATCAATGGATGGTCAATTTCTCAGATGCTTCTGCACGCTATGACCGGGCATCCTGGCCCCTTATCTTTCGTATGGGCGCCGATGTCGGCAGTCCGTTGATGATGTCCGCTGGTGCGGAAGGGGTCAGGAGAGCGGGAAAAGTTGATTTTGAATCTGACATCAAGCCGCGTTCCCAGTCCATTTTTCAAGAGCTGGAAATCCTGCGCCGAAAGAATGAGATTTTATATTTCGACCGAACGGAGCCCCGCCCTTCGTTTGTATGGTACCACTCCTCCCAACTGTGTTTCATGACCAATGGACAGGGAATGGTTCTGGCCGCCAAAGGCTCACACAATGGAGAGAGCCACAACCACAATGATGTCGGCTCTGGGATTCTGTATATCAACGAAACGCCCATACTGGTGGATGCAGGCGTGGGGGTTTACACCAGAAAAACGTTCGGCGATGAGCGCTACTCCCTTTGGAACAACCAGAGTCAGTATCATAATCTGCCCTCCATTAACGGCTTTATGCAGATGAACGGGAAACGTTATGCTGCTACAAGTACGAAGGTTGACTCCCGGCGGCTTCTCTTCTCGGCCGACATTGCCTCCGCCTATCCGGAGAATGCGAAAGTCAGGTCCTGGGTGCGTACGTGGCAGTTGAAGCGTGACCGGCTGGTCGTGCAAGATAAGTTTTTGCTTTCAGACGCTGTAGAATACAATAAAGTCCATTTCCTTACCTGGGGTTGTCCACAGGTGAACAGAGACGGAGAGATTCTGATATCTGCGGATGGAGAAACCGCAAAACTTACCTATGATGCCCGGCAGTTTACACCAAGCATAGAAGAAATCCCGCTGATGGACGAGATTCTTTCCCGCGTATGGGAAGGCCGCTTATATCGTATTACGCTGAAAGCAAGGCAAAAGCAAGTATCCGGGTGCTATCATTTCGAGATTCTCAATCTCGCAATATGAGTTCGATTCTGGCACACAGCCGGGCGTTTTTTTGCTATTTTTTGAAACGATTCTGCTATTTTCATATTCCAATTTTACGGGCGATTTTGTAAATTTGCAGATGTGAAACGCATACTGATAACCTCTCTTATCGCCCTGTCTTTCGCACTTCCCGGCCACGCCGCCGCCAAGTCCCCGGTTTTCAAGGCGGAAACCCTCCCCACTGCAGAAGGGCTCAAAACTGAATTGCAGGTATCTACACTTCCCACAAATCTTTACGGAAAGGGTACCAACGTCTGGCGCATCGAAGCCACCGCCGTCAACCAGTCCCCCAAGCCGATGAAATTCAAGCTGGTACTCAGCGCCGAGCCGGGCATTCCGGCCACGCACTACCTGATTCCCGGCGTGCTGTACAACGGCAACGAGTTCGTGGGAAAAACCATCCTGACGGACGGGCGCGGCTTTTCGCTGGAGATGCCGGGCGGCTGGGAGAAAGACGGCCAGCCCTGGATTTTCGCCGGCGACCGCAGCAACATCCCCGCCTGTACGATTTCCGAAAACAAGGAGCGTTGCTTCGCCCTGTTCGCATCGGACGGGGATATGAACTCCATCACCGGTTCGAGTTCCCTGGAAAAGTGCCCGGACGGGTCGTTCCGCCACAAGATTTACTGGCCGATGACCGAGGCGCCCTACTCCTACTGCGACAAGCGCAAGTTCTCCCCGCGCTATGACGAATTCATTTACCTGGCGCCCGACGAGTCCTATCAGGTGACCGCCTATGCCTGCGAAGGGAAGCCCCTCTGGGAGAACTACGGGTTCGCTACCGCGTTCAGCGTAGCCTGGAAGGTCCTGAACCACCGGACCGATGCCCAGAAGAGCGTCGCGCAGACCATCGACCTGGACCTGGAAGCGCTCAAGTGGTATCGCCGCCGCAACGACGAAGGCTACTGGTTTGCGGGCGACCACAACGACAAGATGTTCAGTATGGGTTATATGAACATCGACAAATCTTCCGACGGCTACACCCTCGCCCAATACGAACAGGATTATACCCTCGACAAATGGCAGAACAATGCCGTAGAGGAGCACAAACTCCTCTCAGAAGGGGAATATCTGGAAGGCGCGGGCTCCTCCGGCATCGGATTCGCCTCGCAGAGTTTCCAGAAGGCCCGGGTCTCCATCCAGTATGGCCTGCAGTTCCGGGACCGGGAGACGGTGCGCTTCGGCATCGACGTGCTACGCAGTTGGATTGCCCACCGGCAGCGCCCCTGCGGCCTGTTCGGCCGGAATGTCAGCAAAGGCAAGCACCTCACCAATACCTCCGAACTGGGCTGGGCCATCGGCGAACTTTCCCGTACCGCCGCTTTCCTCCGCGCGCACAAGAGCGAACTGGAGGCCCTGGGGCTGACAGGGACCGACGCCGTCGCCGATGAATTCCAGGCCTCGGCAGCCAAGGTGGTGGGCGTGGTGATGCGTACCCTGCCCGGCGACGGCGCCCTGGGTTCGACCTGGGACTTCGAGACCGGAGAACTGCTTTCCCACGCCGGCGACGGCGGCGGCTATGTCCTGATGGGACTGGTCCGCTATTGGAAGCTGACGGGAGACGCCGCGGTGCGCAAGGCCATCGACGAAGCCTTTACCTATTATTATAAGGATATCGACCGCTTCGAATGCAACGGCGGTGCGATGGACTGCGCCAGCGTGGACCGCGAGGGCATCCAGCCCTTTATGAGCGCGGCGGTGGAAATGTGGCAGGCGACGGGCAAGAAAACCTATCTGGAACGCGCCCGCAAGGCCGGTTGGTATTTCCTGTCCTGGGTGTACCTGCAGAATCCCGTCTATGCGCCGGACAAAGACCTGTCCGTGTACAACTGGCGTCCGGCAGGTTCGACCATCGTGGGGACGGAGCATCCGGCGCTGGACGATTATGGCCAGCTGCTCATCGCCGAACTGATGGCGCTTTCCAAAGCCGACAAGAACGAACTCTGGCGCGAGGTGGCCGCCCTGATGTGGCGCAACGGCACCCAGGGATTCGCCGATAACGACCGCAAGATCTGGCACTCGCTCGAGCGCCCCTACGGCGCAAAGAACGAGGCCTGGTTCCAGACCCGCTGGAGCAAGTACCGTACGGGAGAAAACAAGCGGGGGTCGCTCAACGAGCACCTGACCAACTGGGGCGGAACCTACCGCCTGGCTTCCTTGCTGGAACTCTCCGCCGAGGACTACAACTGGCTGGAAAGCGTATCGCAGCCCTGCACGCAGGTGGTCCTGGAGAATGCATACGGCCGCGCGGGCGTGGACCTTCGCGGCGCCGTCCTGCGTTTCTGGCAGAGCTCGGAGCACCCCGGCCGCCAGATACTGGGCCCCGAAGGCGTCTCCCTCAGCTGGCCCTGGGCCGCACACAAGGGACACCACGCCGCCGGCGGCCTGCTCCCCTATTATGACTGGAAGGTCGCGGCGCTGGACGGAGATTCCGTGCTGCTGACCCTGGACGCCGACGAGACGAGCCTGCGCGTCTGGCCCCACAACTTCTCCGCGCAGCTGCGTTACACGCTGAGCAAGACGCTGAAGGTGGAATTCAGCGTGAAGAATACGGGAGACAAATCCGTCTTCTGCACGGATTTCCTGCAGGCCTTCTTCCTCACCTCGCACCCGCGCAACGCCTATGTCAACGGCAAGGCGGCGGCCCGCAACGGTCTGCGCTACGCCGACTCGAGCGCGCCCTTCTTCCTGGCGGACAAGGACCGCAAAATGTCCGTCCGCTTCAACGAGGGCCTGAAGGTGCTCGCCCAGGTGATTCCGGACGGCTGCGTGGGCATCTGCGCAGGAAACTATTCGCCCAAGGATTCGTACCTGCTGCGGCCCGGAGAAAGCCGGACGCTGCAGGCGGAAATTGAAATTGCAAGATAAATCCTATACTTATGGCAAGAAACATTTTGATTACTGGATCTTCCCACGGAATCGGCGCGGGCTGCGCCGTGGCATTTGCGCGGGATGAAGGCGCGAACATCGGCATCTGCGGAAACAAGAATCCCGCCGGCGCCGAGGAAGTCGCGCGGCAATGCGAGGCGTACGGCGTCAAGACGAAGGTCTATGTCGGCAATGTCGGCGACCACGACTGGTGCAAGGCGACGATGGAAGACTTCATCGCCACCTTCGGCAAGATCGACGTGCTGATCAACAACGCCGGCGGTGCGCTGCAGATTCCCGGCGGCCCCAAGGGGGAATTCAAGGATATGCCGATGGACTACTGGGACAGCCAGATTGCGCTGAACCTCAACAGTGCCGCCTATCTTTCGCGCTATGCGGTGGCGGATATGGTGGAAAAGCAGACGGAAGGACGGATTGTCAACATCTCCTCCATCCACGGCCTGGTGACCTGGGTCCATCGCCGGATGCTCCCCTACTCGGCGGGCAAAGGCGGCCTGAACATGTTCACCAAGGCGCTGGGCGTGGAAGTGGCGAAGTACGGCATCCGCGTCAATGCGGTGGCCCCGGGGCTCATTTTCACCAAGGCGACCGACCGTTATTCCGAGGCAGACCTGGTGTCCTTCGCGCACAAGATCCCCGTCGGACGCGGCGGCAAGGTGGAGGAAATCGTCCCGATGATCCAGTTCCTCGCCGATATCGAAAAGGCGCGCTTCATCGTGGGGCAGGTCTTTTACGTCGACGGCGGACAGTCCGCGGACGGAAGTATCGAATCGATGAATTTTGACTTGAACGCTTAATTAATCATAAACCTATGAATCTCAAAAGCAAATGGGAATTCGGCCAGGCGAGCGAATGCCGCCGCGGGCTGATGTGTGGAATGGGATATTCCGCAGAAGAACAGGACCGGCCGCGTATCGCGATCGTCAACTCCTGGAATGAATACAATCCCGGGCACGTACACCTGAGACAACTTGCCGAGCGCGTGAAGGCCGGCGTCCGCGACGCTGGCGGTCTTCCCCTCGAGGTCATGACGACCGGTATCTGCGACGGTATGGTGCTCAAGAACCCCAAATACATCGAGGTGCCGAGCCGAAACTCCATCGCCGACCAGGTTGAACTCACCGTCGAGGGCAACTTCTTCGACGGTATGGTGCTCCTCTCGACCTGCGACTCGATTGTCCCCGGTCACCTGATGGGCGCCGCCCGTATCGACATCCCCGCCATTATGGTGACGGGCGGTTATATGCCGCTCGGCGTCTGCCGCGGCCAGGAAGTCCTGCACATCCACGCCCAGGACAAGGTGGGCGCCATGGAAGCGGGACGCATCGATCCGGACCTCTACAACGACCTCATCCAACACTCCTGGGGAACCTGCGGCGGCTGTACTTCAATGACGACCGCCAACTCGATGTGTATGGTGGCTGAGGCGCTGGGTATGTCCCTGCCGGGCAACTCCACCGTCGCCGCCACTTCCAGCGAACTGTACCTGATCGCCTACCAGGCGGGCGTACGCATTATGGATATGGTGGAAAAGGGCATCACCGCACGCCAGATCATCACCCCCAAGTCCATCCGCAACGCCATCAAGATGGATATGGCCATCGCCGCGTCCGCGAACCTGATCCTGCACATCCCCGCCATCGCCAATGAAGCGGGTTATGACGAGCCCTGGTGGAAGTACTTCGACGAGGCGTCCAACGACATTCCGCTGCTCGCGCACATCGCGCCGAGCGGCCCGAAGTATTCCGTCCACGACCTCTGCCTGGCCGGCGGTATGCCCGCCCTGCTGAAGGAACTGCTGCCGAAGCTCGACGGCGACGTGCTCACCGTCACCGGAAAGACGCTCGCAGAGAACGTACAGAACGCGGTCGTCTATAATTCCGACGTGATTCACTCGCTGGACAACCCGGTGATGAAGATGCCGGGCATCGGCGTGCTCTACGGCTCGCTGGCCCCGGAAGGCTCCATTATCAAGATTGCCGCCGTTCCGGAGCACCTGATGACCTTCAGCGGCCCCGCCCGCGTGTTCGACGAGGAAGACGATGCCCTGACCGCCCTCAAGAACGGGAAAATCAAGCCCGGCGACGCCTGCGTGCTGCGCTTCCTCGGCCTGAAGGGACGCTTCGGTACCACGGCGTTCATGTTCCAGGAAATGCTCAAGGGCCGCAAGGAACTCTTCAACTCCTGCGCCATCATCTCCGACGGACGCTTCTCCGGCGGCACCTCCGGCCTGTCGGTCGGCTATGTCTCCCCGGAAGCGGCGCTGATGGGCCCGCTCGGCCTCGTCAAGGACGGCGACATCATCACCATCGACGTGCCGAAACGCCGGATCGACGTGGATGCCGACCTGGAGTCCCGCAAGAAGGACTTCAAATGGAAGTACGACGAATCCAAGTATCCGCGCTTCCTGAACACCTTTGTCAAGAACGTCGGGTCCATGGCCCACGGCGGCATCTGGGAGTAGGAAGTCATGATCGTTGCGATTATCAGAGGGTTTGAGCCGGAGGTTTGTCTCCGGCTCGCCCAATCCTATGCAGAAGGCGGTATCCGCCACGTCGAGGTCACCTTCAACCAGAAGGACCCCGCAAACTGGAAAAACACCGCCAAGGCCATCCGCGCCATCAAGGACCATTTCGGCAGCGATGTCAAAGCCGGCGCCGGCACCGTCCTGACGCCGGAGCAGCTCCGCATCTGCGAAGACGCCGGCGGCGAATTCATGGTGACGCCGAACACGAATCCCGCGCTCATCCGCCAGTGTGTGGCCGACGGGCTGGAGGCGATGCCCGGCGCGCTGACCCCGACCGAAGCCGTTACGGCCTTCGAGGCGGGCGCAACCTACGTGAAGATTTTCCCGGCCGGGTCGCTCGGTCCGGGCTACATCAAAGCCATCAAGGCGCCGCTCTCGCACATTCCGCTGCTGGCGGTAGGCGGCATCGGGCCCGACAATATCGCCGATTTCATCAAGGCGGGCTGCGTGGGCGCCGGGGTCGGCGGCAACCTTACCAACAAAGAATGGATTGCGGCCGGTGCGTGGGACAAGATTACCGCTACCGCCGCCGCACTGGTCAAAAACGCGCAATTGTAAGCAAGTATGAAAGTCGTTACTTTTGGAGAAATCATGATGCGCCTCAATCCGGAAGGCTATCTCCGGTTTGCGCAGGCGGATAAGTTCGAGGCTTCCTATGCCGGCGGCGAGGCGAATGTCGCCGTATCCCTGGCCAATTACGGGGTGGACGCCGCGTTTGTCACCAAACTCCCCGCCAATCCCCTGGGCGAATGCGCCCGGAACGCCCTGCGCCACTTCGGCGTGGATACGAAGGACATTGTCTGGGGCGGCCCCCGGCTGGGCCTGTATTTCGTGGAAAAGGGTGCGTCGCAGCGCGCCTCGAAGGTCGTGTATGACCGCGCCGGGTCCTCTATCGCCCTGGCCGGGCGCGAGGACTTCGACTGGGCGAAAATCTTCGACGGCGCGTCCTGGTTCCATTTCACCGGCATCACCCCGGCGCTCGGCGGAGAAAATCCTACGATTTGCCTGGATGCCTTGAAGTATTGCCGTGCGCACGGGATTACCGTTTCCTGCGACCTCAATTACCGCGGGAAACTGTGGACGAAGCAGGAAGCCGGCCGCGTGATGGCGGAACTGGTTCCCTATGTGGACGTCCTGATTGCCAACGAGGCCGATGCGGCCGACGTGTTCGGTATTGTCGGCAAGGGCAGCGACGTGGAGTCCGGCCTCCTGAACAAGGAGGGCTACGTCTCCGTCGCGGAACAGCTCGTGGATTACTTCGGCGTGAAGAAAGTCGCGATTACCCTGCGCACCTCGCTTTCCGCCTTCGACAACCTCTGGGCGGGTATGCTCTATGACGCGGCGGACAAAAAGGCCTGTTTCTCCACCGAATACAAGGTGCACATCGTGGACCGCGTAGGCGGCGGCGACAGCTTCGGCGGCGGCCTCATCTACGCGCTGCTCTCCGGCAAGGACACGCAGGCGGCGATCGACTTTGCCGTAGCGGCGAGCTGTCTCAAGCACTCCATCGAACACGATTTCAACCTCGTCACCGTCCAGGAAGTCGAGGCGCTGGCCAAGGGCAACGGCACCGGACGCGTCCAGAGATAGGATGGAGAGCGAAATTTTCATCATCGGCGGGGGCCTGGCGGGCTGGCGGGCTGCGGAAGCGGCCGTGCGCGGCGGTGCAAGCGTCACCCTGGCCGCCAACGGCCCCGGCAACACCCCGGACATCCACGCGCTGAACTGCCCGGTGCTTCCGGAAGATTCGGTGGAATGTTTCATCGAGGACACCCTCTCCAGCGGCAAGTACCAGAACGACCGGGCGCTGGTGGAGACGATGTGTCGGGAGTCCCTGGCCCTCAACGACGAATTCCAATGGGACGGGACGCTGATCCGGCCCGTCGGCACCAGCGTTCCTCGCTGCGTTTCCATCCGTCACGCCATCGGCGCGATTGCGGTGGCCGGCATCAAGGAGCGGCTGAAAGGCAAGGTGACCGTGGAGAAGCGGACCGTAACCGTCGAAGAGCTCCTGGCCCTGCGCCGGGCGCAGCCAGAGGTGAAAATCATCATCGCCACCGGCGGCTGGTGCGGGAAATATGCCTTCTCGGACAATCCGCCCTATCTGAAAGGAGACGGACTGGAAATGGCCCGCGCCCTGGGCGGAGCGCTCAGGGATGTGGACGATGCGCACGTGCAGTATGAACCCACGGTGCGCATCGAGGGCCCCCGGCGCGGGATTCCGGTGATTACCACGCTCCTCTATGAAGGGGCGAAACTCCTCACGCCGGAAGGAAAGGAATTCCTCGAGGACGCGCGCCTGAACAAGGATGAACTCTCCCGGGCGATTTTCGGCATCGGCGGAACCGCGATTTACGATTTGCGCGAAGTCCCCGAAGAAAAAATCCTGGAATGCAAGATGGATCCGGAGGAGCGCGTCATCAAGGTGTCCCCGGCCCCGCATTCCTCGATGGGAGGCATCGTCATCGATACGAAATGTCATGTCCTGGACGCTTCCGGGAAGATTGTACCCGGCGTCTTTGCCTGCGGCGAAGTGACCGCCGGCGTCCACGGACTCAACCGGCTGGGCGGGAACGGCGGAACGGCGGCCATGGTGTTCGGCACCATCGCCGGACGGGAAGCGGCTTTAGAATTAAGGAAGTTATGAAACCTGAAGAACTGCGCTGGAAAGGCGACCCTTACTGGATAGACGTGAGAAAAGCGGGAGATTTTCTGGGACTCCCGGACAAGACCGTGCTGCACGCCGGCCCGCCGATTGCATTCGAACGGATGTGCCGCGGGCATCAGCGCAGTATGGTGAACGCCTGCCTCTTCGAGGGCTGGGCAAAAACGGAAGCGGAAGCGCTGCGCCTGCTCCAAAAAGGGGAAATCCGGCTGGAGGCGGCCTTCGACTATGCCACGAACGGTTCCGGCTACGGCATTATGACCCGGAGCGTTCCCCTGCTCATCGTCGAGGACCGGGAAACCGGCGGCGTGGCAGGCCTCTTCCCCGCCGAAGGAAAATTCGGCGGCGGCTTCTGCGGCTGGGGCCTGTATTCGGAGGAAATCGCCGCGAACCTGCGCTGGCTGGGCGACGAACTCTTCCCTCCGCTCATCGCCGTACTGAAGGATGCGGGCGGCTTCCCGATGAAGGAGCTCTTCCACGAAGCGCTCCGGCAGGGAGACGAGCTGCATTCGTCGCAAAAGGCGATGGACCCGCTGTTCACCCGCGCGATTATCCCCTATGTCCTGAAATGTCCCAACCGGGACGCGCTGCTGGACTATTTTGCCACCACCGTCCGCTTTACCCACAATTTCGGGCAGGCGGCTTCCCGCGCCCTGCTGCTGGGACTCGAAAAGCAGGGGGTGAAGGGGCTGATGAGCGCGGCCGGCGGAAACGGCGTGGAATACGGCATCAAGGTGGACGGGGTATGGAAAACCGCCCCCTCGCCGATGATTATCGGCCCCTACCTCACGCCGGGGGCGAAGAAAGAGAACCAGCTTCCCTGGCTGGGAGACAGCTCCGTCGTGGAATGCCGCGGCTGGGGCGGGACCATCCGGCCCATCAATCCGGACTTCGGCGTGGAAGGAAAAGGGCTGGTCATCAACGGCGGCATGATGGATGTGAACGGCGGCTGGATGGGCGCCGGTTCCACCCGGATGCCGGTTTATGTAGAATAAGGTGCTATGAACGGACTGGATATCCTGGAACACTGCGGGACGGCGTATCTCCGTCTGGTGAACAATGCAAAATGGACGCTCGCGTCGCTGAACTGGGCGCCGCGCTTTGATGAGAGTGGCCTCTGCGAACTGGAGCGGCACATCCTCACGGACGAGACCTTCGTGCTCCTGCAGGGGAAGGCGACGCTCCTGCTCGGCGAGAAAGCCGAGCGGGTGGAGATGCAGCCCCTGAAGTACTACAATGTCCGCGCGGGCATCTGGCACCATATCATCGTGTCCAGGGACGCGCGCGTGCTCATAGCCGAAAACGCCAACACCTCCAAGGACAATACGGAATATCTTTCCCTGGCAACAGGAAAAGTCTTCCGGAAACGCCCCGAGTTCGAAGAGGTGCTGCCGGGGACCTTCCTGCTGAAAGTCCCCTTCGGGCCGGTCTGGACGGGCATCATCCTCGTCCGGGGAGAGAAGAATTTCCTGATCGACTCCTCGCACCTGGCCCCGGAAAAATACCTGATTCCCGCGCTGGAGGCGCTGGGGTTGAAAATCGGCGACATCGACTGGCTGCTCAACACCCACGTGCACGGCGACCATATCGGCGGGCACTATGCGCTCGTGACGAAGTACGGCCTGAAGACCGCGACCCTGGAGACTTCGGCCGCCGCCCTGCGCGACCCCGTCAGCGTCGCCGTCCGCGTACGCACCCGTTTCCCGAAGAACTCCCCCGCCCCGCAGTCCTACCTGAAGGGGGTGGAGCCGGATAAACTCCTCAAGGAAGGGGAACGCCTCGAAGGGCGCTTTTATGCCCTGGCCACGCCCGGGCACGACGACGACTGCCTGGTCTGGGTGGACGGCAACACCGGAACGGCCTTCACGGGCGACTCCCTGCAGGCGAACGGGACGATCACCCAGGGCATCGGTTTTTACCGGGACCTGCCGGCCTACCGGAACAGCCTGAAGAAACTGGAAGCGGCCGGCCTGGAGAACCTGGTCTGCGCCCACGATTACGACGGCATCGGTTGTGTGGTCAAGGGAGCGGAAGCCGTTCGCAAGGCGCTGGCATACAGCGAAGAACGGGTGGAACTCTACGACCGGAAACTCAAAGAATACGTGGCGGCCGGCGTCCCGGTGGAAGAAGAACCGGTCAGCCTTGCGCTGAAACTCATCGGCGAGGTGGGCTGCGGTATGCCGGACGCCCTTTTCCTCGCGCTCCACACGGTTTCCCAACATCTGAAGACCCTTTAATAACACAGTATGAACCTCAACTACGCAGATTACCTGGTGATGGCCGCGTTCTTCGCGGTGCTGCTCCTCATTCCGGCGATTTCCGCCTGGAAATCCAAGGGAAAAGGAGCGAAAGAATATTTCAAGTCCGCCGGAACGATGCCCTGGTGGCTGATTGGCGTCTCGATGGTCGCCGCGACGACCAGCACGAACAGCGCCAACCTGTTTACGGAAATCATCCGCCGGGACGGCCTGAGCGGCAACTGGGTCTGGTGGGCCTTCCTGCTGACCGGTATGCTGACGGTCTTTGTCTATTCGAAACTCTGGGTGCGCTCCGGCGCCACGACGGACATCTCTTTCTATGAGATCCGCTATTCCGGCAAGCCGGCGGCGTTCCTGCGCGGCTTCCGTGCCCTGTACCTCGGCGTCATCTACAACCTGGTCGTGATGGCAACGGTGCTGCTGGGGGCCGTCAAAATCGGCGTGGTGCTCTTCGGCGTGCCGGCATCGACCATCCTGATCGTGACGGCGGTCGTTTCGGTCATCTACTCTTCCCTTTCGGGCATCCGGGGGACGATTTATACGGATTTCTTCATTTTTGCGGTGGTGATGACCGGCGCCTTTGCGGTGATGCATTACAGCATCATCCACCCTGCGGTGGGCGGCTGGTCCAACCTGATGCACAATCCGGAAGTCACCTCGCGACTCTCCTTCATCCCGGACATCAACAACAAGGACGCGTTTATCGCCGTATTCCTCATTCCGGTGGCCGTACAGTGGTGGAATGTCTGGTACTCCGGTTCGGAGCCCGGCGGCGGCGGATACATCGTCCAGCGGATGCTGACGGCCAAGAGCCCGAACCACGCGGTGGGCGGGACGCTGTTCTTCAATGTCCTCAACTATGCCCTGCGCCCTTGGCCGTGGTATATCGCCGCGTTTGCGTCGCTGCTCATTTTCCCTAACCTGGACGCTATCCGCGAAGCTTTCCCGCACGTGGATCCCGCACTGGTCGGGGACGATATGGCCTATCCCGCACTGATCAAGATTGTCCCGAACGGCTGGATCGGGCTGGTGGCCGCCTCCCTGATGGGGGCCCTGTTCTCGACCATCGCCGCGCAACTTTCCATGGGGGCCAATTATGTCACGAACGACATCTGGAAGCGTTTTGTCAAGAAGGATGCCGACGACAAGGAACTCATCCTGGTGGCGCGGGTTACCTCCATCCTCCTAATTATTATCGGCTGCGTCATGGCGCCCCTGCTGGAAAGCGCCAAGGCGGGTTTCAACCTGATGGTGCAGATCGGCGCAGGAACGGGCATCATTTTCCTGCTCCGCTGGTTCTGGATGCGCATCAATGCCTGGACGGAAATCGTCGCAATGGGCGTTTCCTTCCTCGCCGCGGTCTTCTTCGAGCTGGTCTGGCCGCGAATGGGCGGCGCACCGCTCCTTTTCTGGGAGAAACTCCTGTGGACGATTGGCGTCACGACTGTGGCCTGGCTGGCCGCCACCCTGCTCACCCGTCCGGAGAAACCGGAGGTCATCGCGAACTTCAAGGCCCTGGTCCGCGCCGACGGACGCGACGTGGGGATGGGGCTGCTCAAGACCTTTGTCGCGTCGATTGCCATCTTTGCCTTTATGTGGGCCGTGGGCGCACTGATTACACCTTAGTCCGATGAAAACACACCTTCCCCTGCTAGCCGCCCTGGGGCTGCTCCTCTGCCTGCCGGGCTGTTTTTGCAAGCGGCAGACGCCCCCCGATCCGGAGGCTGAAGTCCAGAAGGACACTGTCTATCCCCTGGGGTTCCTGACGGATACCCTGCTGCAGCGCGGCTGCCGCATCCGCTACGGCCAGACGCTCTCCGGCGTACTGCAGGAGTTGGGAGCGACGCCCGCCAATGCCTACACCCTGACGCAGATTTGCGACAGCGTCTTCAAGGTCAACCGCGATTTCCGGGCACACGACAGCCTGGATGTCTATTACGCGGACTCGACGCTCGCCTCCCTGCGCTATGTCGTCTATCCGCAGAATGCGGTGCGCAGCACGGTGTTCAAGTGCTTTGATTCGCTCGCCGTATGGAAGGTGGAAAAGGAAGTGACGCACGAGCGGCGTATCTCGGACATCCGCATCGAAACCTCGCTCTGGGACGCACTGCTCGCCGACGGAGCGTCGCCGGACCTGATTATGCAGTTGGCGGACATCTACGCCTGGACCATCGATTTCTTCAGCCTGCAGAAGGGCGACCGCTTCCGCGTCATCTACAACCAGGAAACCTGCGAAGGCCAGCCCCTGCGGGTGGATACCGTCTTTTTCTCCCTCTACACCGGCTATGGCGACAAACGCGCCGCGGCCATCTACCTGGACCAGAAGGACGGCAACAAGTACTGGAATGAAAAGGGCATCAGCCTGCGCAACGACAAGGGCTTCCTGAAGGCGCCCCTGCAGTTCAAGCGCATCAGCAGCGGATTCGGCGTACGCATCCATCCCATCACGGGCAGGCGCAAGATGCATCCCGCCATCGATTACGCCGCACCCACCGGGACGCCCGTCCATACGATCGGCGACGGGGTCGTCACCTTTGCCGGCTGGGACAAGGGGGGCGGCGGCAATTACATCAGCATCACCCACGACCGCAAGGGCTACGTGACCAAATACCTGCACCTCTCGAAATTTGCTGCGGGCATCCGCGCCGGCGCAAGGGTCAAGCAGGGGCAGACCATCGGTTATGTGGGCTCCACCGGCCGGTCCACCGGACCGCACCTGGATTTCCGCATCACCAAGGACGGCAAGCCCGTCAATCCGCTCAAGATTGTGAGCGCCACGAAACCCGAAGGCGTGCCCATCAAGAAGGAAAACAAAGCGCAGCTGGATTCGCTCTACGCGCGCTACATCGCTGAAATCGGCGAATGAACATCGAGCCGGTCGCCTACTTCCATTCTCCCCTTCCGGAGAAATTCGGCCTCCCGCGCCAGAGCGGCGTGGCGCCGTCCCTGCGGGGCGAAGTCATCCTGGAACCTGCCTACCGCGGCACGGAGATCCTGCGCGGCCTGGAGGGTTTCGACTACCTCTGGCTCATCTGGGGCTTTTCCCTGAACGATGCTTCCGCCGAAGGACGGACCACCGTGCGGCCGCCGCGCCTGGGCGGGAATACGCGCGTGGGCATCTTCGCCAGCCGCTCCCCTTTCCGGCCAAATCCGCTGGGGCTTTCCTGCGTCCGAATCGAGCACATCGGCCCGGAAGGCATTTCCGTGCTGGGGGCGGACCTGGCGGACGGAACACCCATTTATGACATCAAACCCTATCTTCCTTACGCCGATGCACATCCGGACGCCCGCGGCGGATATACGGACAGCGTTGCATGGAGCCCGCTGAAGGTGGAACTCCCGGAAGCGCTGGAGCAGGCGCTGGGAGAACGCGCACAGTCCCTGCGGGAAGTCCTTGCCGCCGATCCGCGCCCGGCCTACCAGGAGGACCCGCAGCGCATCTACGCCCTGGCCTATGACGGGCGGACCATCCGGTTCCGGGTGGAAGACGGAACCCTCACAGTATTATAGAAAAACGCCCTTGCAACGAAGCAGAGGCGTTTTTTGAGGTGACTGGCAGAATCGAACTGCCGTAGCAGGTTTTGCAGACCTGTGCCTAACCACTCGGCCAAATCACCAAAGGGACTGCAAAGATAGGAAAAAACTCCGACTTCGCAAGTCCTTTCTCAATTATTCTGCGATCTTGGCGCTGAAATGCTTGAACATCACAGATTCCACCGCAATGCATACCGCAATGCCGAAGATGGACGCGACTGCGGAAAGGAATGGACCAGCCTTGGGAATCGCTCCCAGGAGGCCACAGACGATGCTGATGGCAATCGCAAGCAGCAACTCGGTGGCAAAAATACGCCACTTCTCACCGTTGGTCGCCTTGAAGCTGAAGTCCAGCGCTTCGACGGGACGCATATTGCGGTCCACCAGGAAGTAAATCGCAAAGTTCCAGGCGACACCCAGCACGATGGCCGGGACCAGCATAAAGAAGGACGCGGCGGCAATGCCCATCAGCTCCAAGCCCATAAAAAGGAACAGGTTGCCCAGGTTGTCGAAGTTCTCCTTCTTGAAGAGGATGAGGGGATCCACCGCCTCACCACGGCTCATCGCAATGACGAACTTGACCAGACCGACGGTCGTCCCTACATTGAGATAGGGAATCCAAACCGTCAGTACATACAGCACCACGGCCACCAGCAGGGAGACCAGGTTCTGGATGGCGCAGTTCACGCCTTCCTTGAGGGTTTCGATAATATTCAACTTTTCCATGGCTTAAGCTTTAGGCGTTTTCACGGAAATCAGGATGCCGAGTTTGGCCGTGGTATTCACCTTGCCGAAAGGCAGGCCGTAGTCGAATTTGTAGAACGCGGTCTCCGCCCCCACGAAGAAGGTGAAGGGACCGGGGCGCAGGTTCATCGCTGCACCGAAGGTACCGCCGAAGTTGGTCCAACCGTAGTTGGCCGTAAGGCTGAACCAGCGGCAGGGGCTGATGGTCAGCGCACCGCGGATGTCAAAGTTGCCGGTAAAGAGCTGGTAGTCACCGTAAACGCCTACGGAAAGACCCTGATAGAAGGGCATCTTGTAGCGGATACCGGCATTGAAGGTGGCGGGCAGCATACCGAACTGCGTCACGGGCGTGGTCTTGATGTCAAAGACCTTGTTGGCGATACGGTTGGCATATTCTTTATCATCCATCTCCTTGGGCTTCTTGTCAATGATTTCATTCACCAGTGTTGCCTGTCCGTTAAGGCCTTTTTTCCAGGCCATACCGCCGAGGTCAAGCACCGCGGCGGAAACACTGAGGCCGAATTTGGACTCCCAGCTGATACCCAGGTCCGCAGCGCCGCCGTAACCGCTGATACCCACCTTTCCGTAAGTGGGGCTCAACAGATCGACGACATTCCCGGTCTTGGGGAACGCCAGGAATTCGGAGGCGGCATACATATTGGCGGTCGCATTGACCTTGGGCACGTCATCCTCGACGAAATAGACATTGACATTGTCCAGGTTCGCCTGGGCGGAAGTCATGCCGATCAGGCCCTTGAGCGTAACACCCAGGCGCAGGCCTTCTGCCACCTTGAAGGAGTAGCCGATGGCCTGCTCCAGATAGGCGTCAGCACCGAAGCCCACGGACTGGAAGGCGTACTCGGTTCCCGCGAGCGTGGAGAGTCCGCCGCCGTCCTTGATGTCCATCAATTGGCCGAAGAAATCCTTACTGGCGTGGGCATTGAAACGGGTATGCATCCGCGTATCAAAGGAGAGGAAACCGTGCGGCCCCACCTTGAAACCGAAGGAAAGCAGGCTGAGGTTGACCCCGCCGTTCACCGTGGCACCCGCAGCGGGAAGCGCATCCATAAACTGGGCGGAAGACACGTCAGGGTTCATGAAATAGACAAAGCTGCCGTCCCTGGTGGGGAAAAGGAAGTTGTTCACGCCTACATTGCCCTTGGCGCTGATTCCGATGTCATTCAGGACAAAGCCGACAAACACCTTGGTGGTCTGCTCGTCGTGCATCGCCGGATTCAGTTCGTACTTATAGACGTAATTGTCCAGGAAATATACGCTCTTGAGCTCCTGGGCCCCAGAGCGCAAAGAAGGCAGCAGCGCAAGGAGCGCCGCTGCCGTCATCATTTGGGATATGCGTTTCATCCGTTGTCTTTTATTTCATGACAACCTTTACCATCTTCTTGCCGTTCTCGTCCCGCTTGACATCAATCTTGATGGCCGTGCTTTCCGCGTTGCTGAGCGTATAGGTCGCCCGGTTGCCCTTGAGGGTGGCGGTAATCAGCACGACGGCCTTCGGGAAGTAAGTGACGCCTTCTTCGCAGGTCGCCTTGACATTGACTTCCTGGGTCACTTCCGTCTCGTTGAGGGAAGGATTGATCCGGTCGCACTGGGCCTGGATCTGCTCGGGCTCGGAGAGGTTCAGGAACATCTGGAGGGGCAGCTTGTGGGTCACCAGGAGGGTGGCTTCAACAGCCTTCACACCCAGGAAATCCTGGATATCCTTCTCGGTCACTTCCAGTTCCCAGCCCCAGGTAAAGGGCACGCCGTTCTTGACGGTGAGCGGGAAGGCGGAAAGGGCGGAGAAGTCGAGGGTAAGAGCGGAAGCGTCGGCGGTAACCATTGCGGACTTCGGCAACGCCTTCTGGATCTTGGCGTCGATAATCTTCAACTCCTCGGGTTTGCCTTCGAACAGGCCGGTGAAACCGGCGGCCGCGACGGCCTTCGGATTCTTGGCGGATTCATCCATCACCTTTCCATCTTCGGACACAAAGATGTTGACCTCCTGCTCGGTCTCGTGGATGTCCGCAGAAACTTCTGCAATCTTTCCAGTTTTCTCATTCTTAATAATGGACGTGTACTTGAAGGACTTGCCCTTCTCGTTCTTCACCGTAATGCAGATATAGGGCGCTTCCAGCGCTTTGAAAATATCGTCGCTCGGGAAGGTCTTGGAAATAGGCACCTTGACGGTCATGTCGCAGATCTTGGGGAGCTCCACTTCCTCGCCCGCATTGAATTTGTTGTTCTCTTCCACGGAAGCCTCAAACTCCACGGGCGCCTCGGGAACGGATTCGACAGTAACCTCACCGGTCTCGGAATCCTGCAGAACCTTACCATCTTCGGAAGACATACCGTCCAGCATGTAATCCACTACCGTGTTGGAAGCCGGCTCGAAATTGACCTCCACCTTGACCTGGGTGTCGGTGTTCACCTTGATTTCCTTGCAGGAAACCGCCGCCATCACAGCAAGGATGGCCGCACAATAGAAAATGAGTTTCTTCATAGCTATAAAGATTTAATGATTCTCTACTATCACCACAAATATAGAAAAAATATCCAATCATTCACACATACGCGCGCAAAAAAAGAAAAAAAAGAAAAAGAGTTGTGACCCTCACGGGCAACAACTCTACTAACCACATAATTAATAACACTAAAACTAATAACCAATCGGACTGACGGGCCAGAAAGCCACTTACTCAATCCGGATGCAAAGGTAAGAAGAAAAATTTAATTAACAAATAATTTTAATAATTTTTTGAAAAAATTTTTTACTGAAGCTAATGCGCTGTAATTCAATCTATAAAAAATTCAGCGAGAGGCCACAATCCGCTTTAAAAAATAAAGAAGAAATCTTAATTAGCTTTCTCGTAAACACTTCTGCCAAATTTTCCCTATCTTCGCGACTCATTATGTCCCAGAAAAAGGTATTACTATTTCTATTGTCGGTATTCGCCCTCACGGCGATACTGAGCTTCGCAATACCCGAAGAAGGACTGACGATTACCCTGAAATTCCCCACCCCGCAGGAACTGCTGGACGCGATTCTCCCGAAGAAGGAACCGGAAGAACCGCAGCCGGATCCGGCCGAACTGCTGGCCCGTGCCGAGGCCGCCCGCCGCGATTCGCTGGAAAACGAGCGGCTGCTCTGCTACCTGCAGGAGGACCCCGCCCGCATCCAGTTCCCGGACAGCGACTACGCCCTCTTCGACGCCCTCTTCGAGAGCCTGGACCGCGGGATGGACGCCACCACACGCATCATTCACTACGGCGACAGCCAGATTGAGGAAGACCGGATGTCCGCCACACTGCGCGAACTCCTGCAGGAGCGCTTCGGCGGCGGCGGACCGGGCATGCTTCCCCTGATGAAGAACTTCACGGTCACGACGACCACCCAGGCCACCGGCAGCGCCAGCCACTATTCCGCCTATTACTTCGGCGGCGGCTCGCGGGCGGACGGACGCTACGGTCCGCTCGGACGCTCCTCGCGCCTGAACAGCGACTGCATCTTCAGCGTCACACCGGCCAGCGGCGCGGGCGCACAGAGCCAGTGCTACAACCGCCTGACGGTGGTCACCGATCCCCCGGCGAAGGAATTCCGCATCCGCTGCGGCGACAGCACGCTCGTCGCCCGGCCCGCCGAAGGCAAACAGGTCCGCTTCTACACATTTCCGCTGCCCGACAGCAGTTCGCGCGCAAAAGTCAGCATCGGCGCAGGCGCGGAAGTCTATGGCATCTGCCTGGACCGGGAAGGCGGCGTCAGCGTGGACAATGCGGCGATGCGCGGCTGCTCCGGCACCATTTTCTCCCGCATCGAGCCGCAATCGCTCGAAGACTATTACGCCGCGGCGGAGGTGAAACTCATCATTTACCAGTTCGGCGGCAATATGGTTCCCGCCTGTACAGGAAGGAAAGGTATTTCGCACTATAAAGAATTGGTTGTAAGGGAATTGGAGTACCTTTCGGAACGCGCGCCCGGAGCCCGCATCCTCTTCATCGGCCCTTCGGACATGAGCACCAATATCCGCGGCACGATGGACACTTACCCCCAGCTTCCGGCGATGGTGGATTCCCTGCGTTGCGCTGCGCACGAATGCGGCGCCGCCTACTGGGACCTTTACACGGCGATGGGCGGCAAGGGGTCGATGGCCCGCTGGGTCCGGGAAAATCCCCCGCTCGCGGGCGGCGATTACATCCACTTCACCCGCAAGGGAGCGGAAACGGCTTCGCGCCTGCTCTATAACTCCCTGATGGTCAGTTACGATTATTATCAATACCGGAAAAAGCATCAGTAAGTTATGGAAACCTTCCTGCTCTTCAATCCGGATTCTCCGCTGATTTTCACCCAGTTCTATTTCTGGGCGTTCTTCGGCGTGGTCTATGCGATTTTCGCCCTGATTGGAAACAGGATGCTCCTGCGCAACAGCTTCCTCTTCTTCGCCAGCCTCTTCTTCTATTATCGGACGAGCGGCCTGTCGGTCCTGCTGCTGCTTTTTGCCATCGGCGCGGGCTACCTTCTGGCGCGGTGGATGGCTTCCTGCCGAAAGGGCGGTTTCTGGCGGGGATTTTTCCTGGTATGCAGCATCGCCGTGGAACTGGGGCTGCTCTGCTATTTCAAGTACGCGTATTTCTTCGCCGATGTCCTGCGGCAGCTGACCGGCATCGAAGTGGCGGTACCGGACGTTTTTGCGCAGGCGGGCAATATGCTCCTGGGACGGGAGCTCTTCAAGGTGGACGCCATCGTGCTGCCGGTGGGCATCTCGTTCTTCATTTTCCAGCTCATCAGCTATGCGATGGACGTGTACCGGGACGAGGTGAAACCCGTGCGGAACATCCTCGATTTCGGCTTCTACGTAAGCTTCTTCCCGCAACTGGTGGCCGGGCCCATCGTACGCGCGTCGGAGTTCATCCCGCAGCTGCACCGGAAATTCAATGTAAGCCGCAGGGCCTTCGGCATCGCCGTTTTCTGGATTCTCAACGGTTTGGCGAAAAAGATTATCCTGAGCGACTATATCGCGGTGAATTTCGTCGACCGCGTATTCGACAATCCCCTGCTCTTTTCGGGCTTCGAGAACCTGGTCGCGCTCTTCGCCTATTCCCTGCAGGTGTACGCCGATTTCTCCGGCTACACCGATATCGCCATCGGCATCGCCGCGCTGATGGGCTTCTACCTGCCCGAGAACTTCCATTCTCCGTACAAGGCGACGAATCCGCAGGATTTCTGGCGCCGCTGGCATATGTCCCTCAGCCGCTGGCTCAAATCCTACCTGTACATTCCCCTGGGCGGCAACCGGCGTGCGAGCTTCGGCACCTGGTTCTGGATTATCGTCTTCGCGGCGATTGCGCTGGTCCTTTCAGGCAGCGTGGTGGTCGCCGCCATCATTGCCGTCAGCGGCATCACGATGACGCTCGTGGGCATTTTCAGCCAGAAACACCGCAAGACCATCATCTCGAACATCAACCGTTTCATCACGATGCTTTTCGGCGGAATGTGGCACGGCGCCAGCTGGAATTTCATCATCTGGGGCGGTCTGAACGGCATCGGAATGATCCTGTACATCCTCTGGAAAGAAATGCGCTGGGGCTGGCGGGTGGCACTGACGCTGCTCTCCACCGGCGCCGTCTTTGCGCTGCAACAGTTCGCTCCGGCCCCCGTCTGGAACATCCTGCTGGTCTGGAGCGTGGTAATTGCCGCCGTCACGCTGGTCCGGGGTCTGAACGCCGCCGTTTCCCGCAAGCCGGAAGGCCGTTTCCGCAGAGCGCTGGGCGTGGTCTGGGGCGTCGCACAGACCTTCACCTTCATCACCTTCACGCGGCTGTTCTTCCGCAGCGGCTCCAACCTGGATCCCGCCACGGCCAATGAAGTGGCCTGGAAGACCGCTCGGGATATGGTGAACCAGATTGGCTCCGCATGGAATCCCGTCACGATTCCCTCGATTTGCATTGAATACCGGCGGGTTTTCCTGCTGGTGATTGCCGGTCTGCTGATTCACTGGTTGCCGGAGCGCTGGAAGCGGCACTACCGTCTGTCCTTCGCCTCCACCCCCCTGCCCGTTATGGCGGTCCTCGCGGTGGCGGTGATTATGCTGGTCTATCAGTTCGTCACCGCCGACACGCAACCGTTCATTTATTTCCAGTTTTAATTTTTAATATGGATATCCCTCTGCGGGAAGGGAATTTCGATGCCTGCTTCGTTTAGCGCATTGTAAATCAATTCCTGCGCCTGTGCGGTGTAGGCCACCTTGCTCTGCACCAGGACGAACTGCTTCACCGCCACATTCACGGAACTGGCCGCAAACTCGTCGAAGGTTACGGAGACGCCCCGCCCGGGATCCACGATATCCATTCCGTTCCCGTCCCGCTTCTGCAGCGGCTGTACGGCCGCCAGCACGACGGCGCGCACCCGTTCCACATCGGTCCCGTAACTCACGCCGAAGACGATTTTCACGAATTCGTAGGCATCGCCGCGGGTAAGGTTCTTGAAATTCTTGGAAAACAGGTCGGCGTTGAGGAAAGAAACCATTCCGCCGTCGATAGTATGCACCTGCGTACTCTGGTAACTGATGGCGCTCACCTGCCCGCGCATCCCGTCGCAGACAATCCAGTCCCCTACCTTCAGGCGCCCGGACATCAGCTGGATGCCGTAAATGAAGTTGTTGATGATGTCCTTCATTGCAAGACCGATACCGGCGGCCAGACCGGTTCCCACCATCGCCAGCGCCCCGGTGGGGATATTGAGCAGGTTGACCACCACCACAATGTAAAGGGACCATACCAGCACGGCGATAATATTGTTGGCCAGGGTATATTCCTCATCGACGCCGGTCGTCACCCGCTTGTAAATCCCGTACCAGGCCTTGATGAAATAACTCAGGTAGCGGAACACATAGAAAAGCGCCACGCAAACGAGCAGCATCAGCAGGGAAACCGTCAGCGCCGGCTCGCCCTCCGCGTTCACCAACTTGATGAACGGCTTGAAAATCAAATCGCAGCCCAGGTCCGTCATCCCGGACAAGGCAAAGGCCTTGGCAATGCTGAGCGGAAGCACGGCGATGAAGAGCACGGGGGAAATCGTCCGCTTCAGCAGGTCGTAGAACCAGGTGATGCGGATGGAGTTGCCTTCCTTTTCCACCCGCTGCTGCACGCGGGGCCGGTAGTAGCGCTCCACCAGAACGAGCAGTACCCGCACCGCCGACACGAAAATCAGCAGGAACACCCACCACAGGAAGACCGGGACACAGTATTTCCGCCCCGGCGTCAGCGACACGACCAGCAGGGTCAGCAGGAGGAAGAACGCCATCCAGCAGACGCTGCGGTCGGACACGTCGGTCCGGCGACCGAATTTCTTGCACACAACCAGTTGCCAGAGCGCAAAAAAGCCCAGGGTGGCGGGATAAAGCCAGTCTTCCGTCTCCGCTGGCAGGGAAAACTGGAGGGATGCGAGCGCCGGGAGCACCAGCAGAAAAACGGGCAGATACAGGTGCACCGCCGCCTTGCGCTGAGGAGTATCCAGCCTGCGGACGAACAGGCAAAGCAGGACCGAAGCCACCAGCCAGCCAAAGACAAGCGCGAATCGCACCGAAAAGAGCATCAACATTTCCATAGTCATAGTAAACCGATTCTCAAATATACATATAAATTTCCTATCTTTGCAGATATGACCACAAAAGAAATCAAAAGCAGTTTTCAGGAATATGCCTCTCTGGACGAACTGAGTCCCGAAGACCGCGAACTGGCGACGAAGGCGATCCGGTCCATGAGCCACGCCTATGCGCCCTATTCCCATTTCCACGTGGGGGCTGCCGTGCGGATGTCCAACGGACAGATTGTACGCGGCGCCAACCAGGAGAATGCCGCCTTTCCTTCCGGTATCTGCGCCGAGCGTACGGCGATGTTTGCCGCCGGTGCGCAGTATCCGGACAAGTATATCTGTTCTATCGCCCTGGCGGGCGGCGTACACGGACGCCTCACGGACCATCCCGCCACCCCTTGCGGCGCCTGCCGGCAGGTCATGGCCCAGTACCAGGCCCGGGCCGGAAAGCCCATCAGCGTGCTGATGGTCGGTGCCAAAGCCATCTGGAAATTCGAGAAAGTAGATGACATCCTTCCGTTCATTTTCAACAGCATTTAAGCGCTTTGCGCTGTTGGTGGCCGTACTGGGGACGGCCGCCTGTACCTCAGCCCGCTACCTTCCGAACAAAGTACTGCCCTCTCCCCCGATGTCGCCGACGCACCGCGGGCATCTGCTTTCGCAGCCCTATGCCTCCACCGTCCGGGGCCCTGCAGAGCGGCGGATGTTCGTCTATCTGCCGGAGAAATATTATGAAAACGATACCCGCTACCCCGTGCTGTACCTGCTGCACGGCGCGCGCGGCAACGAACTGAGCTGGATGCTCAAGGGGCAGCTCCTGGACCGCATCGACAGCCTCAAGGCCATCGGCGCGATGGAAGAATGCATCGTCGTGCTGCCGAATGTCAATCAGTACGACGATGAAAAGGACTATGGCAACGGACGCTGCAAGGCCGCTTTCGAGTCGCTCTTCAAGGTGGACGGCTCTACGGAAAGCGCCTTTGTGCGCGACGTGGTGACGGTCGTGGACAGCATTTTCCGCACGCGGCCCGAGAAAAATGCGCGGGCCATCGCGGGCCTTTCCATCGGCGGAATGCAGGCCATTTATATTTCCGCCGGCTTCCCCGACACATTCGGCTATGTAGGCGCCTTCTCGCCGATGATTCACAACTTCGTGATGCCGAGTCCCTATTCCGGGTTCTACAACTTCCTGGGGCGCAAGCTGAAAGTGCAATTCGCGGACCCGCCGCAGTACTATGCCGTAATGACGGGTGAAAAGGATTATTTTATCCTGCCGGTGCGCTGCTATGGCAAGCGGCTTACGCGCAAGGGATACCCGCACGACCTGGTCATCAACCCCGGCGCGCACGAGTGGTACAACTGGACCGACTTCTGCGAGAAATTCCTCCAGCGTCTCTGGAAATAGACACAAAAAAAGGGAAAGCTTAGCACATCGCACCGCTACGACCTCCTACCCTTGCTGCCTTCCGGCCCTGGGGGAGTTCAGAGGGAGCTGGTCGTGTACGACTTTCCCGTTGCAAAGGTACAAAAACTTTGACGGAATCCCAAATCAGGGCGTAATCGTCCATCCGGCAGGTACACCGTACGCTCCCTGCGGCCAGTTGACGCCCGCTGCGCGTGTGAAGGTACCCGTGGCCTTGACATTGTCCATCCAGCCCATAAGGGCGGCTGCATTCGGGGCCTCGTAGTCCGGCTCGTCAGCATCCCAGGCCCAGTCGGGATTGGTGGCCAGGCAGGTGACGGCGCCCAGCGCGTGGCAGTCCCGGAACATATAGGCATAACAGAATTGTACCAGCGTGGGGGACTTCAGTTCCGGCGCCTTTGTGAGCGAGGTGCAGTAGTCGAACATATTCATATAGCAGCCTTCGGCAAGATTCGTGGCGGGAAGCGCCGGCGCCTGGGTGAGGCTTTCGCACTCCCGGAACATGCCTCCGTAACAGAACGGCGCGAGGATGGTCGCTGGAAGGGCCGGAGACGAGGTAATGGCGGTTCCCGCAAACAGGTTCTCATAGCATCCCTGGGCAAGGCCCGTTGCCGGCAGGGCCGGGGCAGAGGTCATGGCCGTGCATCCTTCAAACATCTCCGCATAAGAACGCTCCCCCACCGAACGGGCGCCAAGGACCAGATCCTGGGCCGAGAGCAGCTGGGTATCGTGGGCAAAGAGTTGTACAAACGCATAGTCTGAAAGCTCCCAGACATTCACATAATCCCCGCTGGAAACGAGGCTGCGCAAATCGCCGGAAAGCTTGTAGCGGCTGCTGCAGGAAATCTTGGTGTACAGGTAAACGGCATCTTTGTGCCCGTACACGGCATTGTCCCCCCACAGGCGCAGTTTGGCGCCCGCCGATACGGGGACGGTGATGATGCTGTTGTCGGAAGTGGTGGCCAGCGACAGGTGAATATCCTTGCCGTAGGTGATGGCAAGGCCCTGCGGATTGGCGATGGTGACGACGCCGTCCTCAATGGCCTCGATGGTCAGGGGATCGACAAAGCCGTTCCAGCCAGCCGGGATGCCGTGGTCGCCGCTGGGCCAGGAGACCGAAGGGTCGGAAATAAAGGTTCCGCCGGCGGGGACGCCTTCCACCCAGAAGTGCGTGGCCTTGTATTGTCCGATATTGCTCCTGGCGTAGCAGGTAATCTGTTTCAGCCCCGTACAGCGGTAGAACATATCGCGGTAGGCATCGGTGCCGGGGGCGGAGGCGGGCAGAATGGGGCTGGCAACCAGGGCATTACATTTTTCGAACATCCTGAAATAAGTGGCGGAAGGGACAGTGGTTGCCGGAAGGATCGAAGGCCCTTTTTCCAAACTGTAACAGCGCAGGAACATACTGCAGCAAGGCCCAAGGTAGCGCACAGTATCATAAGGTCCGTTGGTGAATACCGTAACAGGGACCTCCGGGGCGCGCGTCAAGTGGGTACACTCCAGGAACAGGAACGCATAAGAGCCTCTGCTCGCCCTTGTGGCAGGAAGTTCTATGTCCTTTTCGGGGTGGTTATAGAGATTACTTTCGTATTCGAACAGTCCCATAAAAGCATAGTCCTCCAGACGGTCCAGGCCCGAATCACTGACAAAATAATACTCATAATCCATAAGGCTCATGATATTGCCGTACAGATAATAGGGAACGTCGCAGTCGATTTGGGTAAAGCTGTCGTGAGGGGTATAATGGCCGGTGGACGGATCATAGGTTTCCGTCCGCTTTCCGTAATACCTGTTCCCGGACGACAGTTTTCCACCCAGTAGCAGTTTGTCTCCGGCCTTTACCTCAATCTTGATAGGGTCGCCGGTGGCGATATGGGTATTGATGGCGCTGCCGTTCACCCCTTCAAAGCCATAGTAAATTGTGCGGTTGAGCGGATTCTGGATGGTCACGATGCCGTCCTGAAGGGCTTCGACGGTAAGAGGCTGCTTGCGGGACTCGTATTTCGTCAGATATTTTGTAGTCTTGTAAAACTTGCCGTCCGCCAGCAGGGCGCTCATCGTTCCGGCAAAGACGGTTCCGTCCTGCGTTTCGGCCACGAAATCGTAGGGGATCTTGTCCTTCCCCGTACGGTCGAAATCGGCGCCGTACTTGCCGGGAATGGCAATGAAGAACTCCGTGCCGGGCGTGTCCGGAATGACGGTGACGGGGCCGTCAAGGCTCCAGGAGGTTACGGTGAGCTTCGTGATCTTGTTGGTTTCACTCCCCGTGTAACTGAAATTGAACAGCGTGATGCTCTGCCGGCTGACGAAAACGGCGTCGGAAAGGCTGATCCGATCGTTTTCCTCATCGATTTGTATAACCTCCGTCGTCGCAAGGGCGTAATCGTATCGCCGGGCGATATCCTCCAGCGTCCCTTTCTGCCTGGCATACCTTTCCCCGGCATTGTCGGGAGATCCCGGGTACACCAGTTGCAAGGCAGCGCCTTCCCGGAGAATGCCCGAAACGGTTCCCAAGAACCGGCAGGTGCTGCCGCCGCCGGCCGTATAGAGCGTTCCCAGGTGATACCTTCCGTATTCGTCATAGACTTCTACCTTATCGGTGCCGCTCCAGTACGCAGAGAGATAGCCGTCATCGAGGGCCAGGGCCCTGGCCTCGTCGGCCCCTTTGGCGGCATTCACTTCCACCGTCCAGGTCTTTTCGGAGGCGGTTCCTTCCGGGGCGGTTTCTTCAACTTGCTTAGCACACGCAGCGGCGACAAGGGCCGCAAGGAACATTCCATACTTTCTCATAGCGAATTCCCCCATTCGTCGCTGATCCAATTCCCATAATCCTCCCGGGACAGATCCCCGGATACCTGCAAGATGGCCGCTTCCATCCCCAGTTGCTCAACGTCTGCCACCGGCGGCCTATAAGTCATTTTCATATTGCGTGTTCGATGCATTTTCGTGTAGTACAATCCTACAAAGATAACACTTTGCATCCACATTTTCACTATTTATATAGAAAACCCCACTTATCCGCCATCTCTTTGATTAAATCAAACAGCATACTACTTAAGATTATTGGTTTATAAACTTGTACGGGACAAAGATAATGACCTGCCCCCGGAAGGCAAGTTGTCATTTAATGCCGATTTGCCCCACACCCAAAAGACATAAAAAATGGAGCTTATCGTTCCGTTTTATACAACCAAGAAAGAGGGCTCCGGCATCGGCCTGTCACTGGCACGCCAGATTATGCGGCAGCATAATGGCACTATCGACCTGGTGCGGAGTGATGTAAACCATGATGTAATTTGAGAATTATTTCGTATATTTGCATCCGAACGAATGTAATTATGAATAGTAACGTCATATCTTCGACATTGAAATCCCTGCGGAAGGAGCACAATCTGACGCAGGTGGACCTCGCGATGAAGTCCGGCGTAGGCCTGAACTTTGTCCGCGAGCTGGAGCAGGGCAAGGCCACGGTCCGCCTCGATAAGGTTGCCCAGGTGTTAGATTTGTTCGGATACGAACTGGTTCCTCAAAAGAAGGTTAGATGAGTAAAGCATTGATTAAATTCAAAGGGAAGGCAGCCGGCATCCTTGAAGAAACGGATGAGGGCTATGAGTTCCAATATGACAGGGAGTATCTTGCTGATGCGGCCTCCAAGCCCGTCAGCCTGACACTTCCATTGTCGGAGAAGCCCTACAAGTCTCGGGTTCTTTTCCCGTTCTTCGACGGCCTCATTCCGGAGGGTTGGCTTTTGGACGTGGCCCTGCGCAATACGGATATCAGCGAGTTGGACCGTTTCGCTTTGCTGCTTCTGTGCTGCAAGGACTGCATTGGCGCAGTAAGTGTGATTCCCATAAAGGAGGACGGTGATGAGTAAGTGTTTGTATTGCTATAAGGAACTCGGCCCGGGAGAGGTCGATTTCCACAAGGGATGTTGCCGGAAGTTCTTCGGGACTGCCTCTGCTCCTTCATTGGATTATACTCGTGCGCAGATGGATGAACTGGCCGCCCAGGTAATCCAGTCGCAGACCACCCTGACCGGCGTCCAGCCCAAACTGTCGTTGAATCTGGATAAACATAAGGATTCCCAGAAACTCACCATCGTGGGCCTTTGGGGTGATTATATCTTCAAGCCCCAAACGGAACGGTTTGCGATGCTGCCCGAAAACGAGGATCTCACCATGCACCTGGCCGAAATCGCAAAGCTCAAGATCGTTCCCCATACGCTCATCCGGATGAAAGATGGCAGCATCGGCTACCTGACCAAGCGAATCGACCGGAAAGCCGATGGAGAGAAGATTGCTATGGAGGATATGTGCCAGCTTACCGAGCGCCAGACCGAGAATAAGTACAAGAGTTCCTACGAGCAGGTAGGCAAGGCCATCCGGAAGTATTCGACCAATGCACAGTTGGATATGGTGGATTTTCTGGAGCTTGTGTATTTCTCCTGGCTTACGGGGAACAACGATATGCACCTGAAAAATTTCTCGCTGTATTCTCCCGCAGGCGAGCCTGTCCTCACCCCGGCTTACGATTTATTGAGCGCCGTATTGAGTAATCCTGCCGATGACGAAGAGTTGGCACTCAATCTCAATGGGAAAAAGAAACGGATGAAAGATGCTGACTTTAAAGCCGCATATTGTACTTGTGGCGTTCCTGAAATCGTCTTCGACCGCGTGAAGAAGAAGTATTTGGATCTCCTTCCCAAGTTTGAGGAAGAGATTCAGTGCTCATTCCTTTCTGATGAACTCAAGACAGCATACATTGAGCTTCTTCACAAGAGGTTAATGGTATAAGCGTTACACATCCTGCTGGACAGCCGATTTCTGTCGGCATCGATAGAATCCTTACGCAATATTGTTCTTGGCGTAGTTCCGACCCTGAAAGTGGTGCTCAAATAGATTAAGTCATCTTCCGGGCCGACAGTAAGCATACGATACCGCTAACCGTCGATGTAAACGGCGCGCGGTGCATCGGCAATCTTGTAGCCCTCTTTCTCCAGATAGGCAAAGAGTTCGACGTAATTGTCGTACAGTTTATCATACGGGCCGAAGACCTTCAGGCAGGCAGCCAGCGGCACGGCCGGGATGTCCTTGAACTTGATGAGAGCGGAGTCCGTGCCTTTCTTCGTCACCTTCTCGCAGTACTCGATGTCGATGTCCTGCGGCTTGTAGCCGCCGTGTTCGATGGTGTAGCAGTAGCCCGGTTCCGGGCATTTGCATCCCAGACGGGCCATCTCCGGGCCGATTACCTCATAACAAAGGCGGCCGAGATCATCGAAAGAAGGAATGATGGTTCGGTGGCTGGCCACAGTGATGGCCGGAAGCGATTCAAAGTAAACTTTTTCCATTTTGTGCAACTTCTTTTGGGAAGCCACCACCGCCTTGAGCATCCGTTTCCGCTCCTTGAGCACGGCCAGCTCATCCTCACATTTCCGGATCTTCTCCTCCAGCGACTCCACCGTCGGGAAATGCTGGTCATCGTCCCACAGGTCCCGGATCTCTTCCAGCGAGTACCCCATACTTTTGAGTTTGGTGATGCTGAAGATCTTCTGTAACTGACCTACGGAATAATAGCGGTACCCGGTGTCCCGGTCCACAATCTCCGGCGTGAGCAGGTCAATCTCCTCGTAATGCCTGAGCGCCCTCACGGTCACTCTGCCCAGGCGGGAAAACTCCCCGATTTTCAACTTGTTTTTACCCATAACAATTCGTGCACTTTTGTTATTCGCCGGCAAAGATAATACATGCCGTAGGGTACGAGTCAAGAGAAAAGTTAAAAAACTTGCTTCGTTCTGATATAATGCCCTTCTTGCACGGCGGCGAACGTGGC